>PLBM01000042.1:0-50535 GCA_003134515.1 Acidimicrobiaceae bacterium
GTCACTCGGCGAGTCCGGCGTGACCCTTTCGACGATCGCCGGGCTGGTGACCAACGTCGAGGTGACCGCCGTTGACTCTGAAGAGGTCGACGAATTGAAGGGCGACCGTCGCATGGCGAAGGTGCTCGCGCGAGCGCTCGCCACCCGCGAGCGCCCCCTGCGCCACGACGTCGAGATACCGGTGGGTCGGGCGATCGCCGTGCTGCGGGCGGGCTACACCAAAGAGGCCGTCGAACGGGCCCGTCGACGGCCGGGCAATCATAATCAGCGCCGCTCGGCCGTCGGACGAGAGCTCGCGACGCGCCTGGCTCACGAGTACCACGAGCGTTTCGCGCACGAGGCACTCGAGGAGACCAACGCGGTGGGCGAGTTGGCCGAGCTCATACGCACGACGCCCCAGTTCAAAGAGGCGTTGCAGCGGATCTGGCCCCGACTGTCGGGTCAAGAGCTCTTGCACGACCTTTTGGGCGCGCCCGCGCTATTGAAGGCGGCCGGTAAGGACCTCTTGAGCGAACACGAGATCGAGGTGCTGTTTCGACCGCGATTCCAGTCGCTCGATGAGATCGCCTGGACCAAGGCCGACGCCGCGCTGATCGACGAAGCGAGGGTGCTGGTGGGACCGCGGCGACGTCCACGCCCCCTGCCCAAGCCCGAAGAGCCGGGCCTCCTCGCCGGGGTGGACCTCGACGCCTACTCGGGCAGTCATCGCGCGGCGGCCCGTCGCGAAGCCCAACGACTCGCCGTCGTGCAGTCCCAAGAGCTCGACGAAGCGGAGTTTGTCACCTACGGGCACATCGCGGTGGACGAGGCGCAGGACCTCTCACCGATGGAGCTGCGCGTTCTAAAGCGCCGTGACCTCACGGGTTCGATGACGATCGTCGGCGACATGGCCCAGGCGACCACGGCGTCGTCAGCGTCATCGTGGGACGCCTTGCTCGAGACGCTCACGCCTCGACGTCCGCCCAAGCGCGTTGATCTGACCGTGAGCTATCGCACGCCTGAAGAGGTGTTGAACTTTTCCGCGGCGACGTTGGTGGCGGCGGCGCCGGACCTGGTGCCTCCCCGTCCGGTGCGCCGAGCGGGGACCCAACCCATTGTCAAGCTCGTGCGTCCTGAGGAGTTCGCACACGCGCTCCTAGACGTCACGCGTAGTGAGATCGACGCCGTCGCGCCGGGGCGCGTCGCGGTGATCGTGGCCGGCGCACGAGTGGATGAAATGGTGGCGACGCTACGCGCCGGCGGCCTCGAGGCGGTCGATCCGCGGGACCAGGATTCGAAGGGCCTCGCCGCCGATCTCGTGGTCCTGGCCGCCGAGGGCGCCAACGGACTTGAATTCGACGCCGTCGTTGTTGTCGAGCCTGGTCAGATTGCCAATCGGGGCGCGCGCGGGGCTGAAGGGCCAACGCCGCGCGGTCTGCGCACGCTCTACGTGGCGATGACGCGTCCCACGAGGCGACTGGCCGTCGTGGCGTGTCAAGAACTTCCTTCGACGTTGCGCTAAATCGAGGGGCGCGGAGTGCGCCTCGGGCCGTTCATTTCTACTAGAAATGTAGGGATGAGTCAGGCCGTTTCCCCCGAAAGCCTGGCGAAGCAAGAGAAGATTGTCCACGATCGACCGCCGATGTTGGCCATCGGCGTGATGATTTGGCTCGGATCCGAGCTGATGTTCTTCTCGGGACTCTTCGCCGCCTTGTTTACCATTCGCGCGCACCTCGCGACGTGGCCGCCTCTGGGTACGCACCTTGACGTCTTGCAGGCGGGCATCTTTACCCTGATTCTCATCGCCTCGTCGTTCACGATGCAGCGCGCGGTGTGGTTGATCGAGCACCGACATCGCGGCGCGGCGCGTAACTGGGTGATTGCCACGATCATCATGGGTACCTTGTTCGTGTCGAATCAGGCCTACGAGTGGACCCACATCGCGACGCGCTGGTACACCAACTCCTACGGCTCGGTCTTTTTTATCACGACCGGTCTGCACGGATTGCACGTGATCTTGGGCTTGGTGGCGATGTCGTTCCTCTTGTTTCGTATGCGGGGCCGTGAAGGTGACGCCGGCGAGCTCGCGACCTTTCAGGGCGTGAGCTACTACTGGCACTTTGTGGACGTCGTCTGGATCGGGCTCTACTCGGCCCTCTTCTTGTTGAAGTAGATGGGTTTGACGTCACCTCTCATTAAGCGCGCGGCGCTCTTTAGTGTCGCGGGACTCTTCGTGCTCGCGCCCGGGGCGCTCTTCGTGGGTGCCGCGCACGCAGCCAACTACAACCCCACCGAGACGTCGCGACGCGACGCCGGCACGCCCAACTCCACCATCGTCATCAAGAACAAGGCCGGCACGGTGATCGAGTACGGCAACAAGTACATCCTTTACAACGCACCCCCGTCCAAGCTCGACAACCTTGGCAAGGCGCTCTTCATGGAGAACTGTGCGTCGTGTCACGGTACCCAGGCCGACGGCATCCCCGCCAACGGTACCGTGGGCGCTTATCCCGACCTCGTCGGACTCGGTCCGGCGACCGTCGACTTCTGGGTCGTCTCGGGACGCATGCCCTCGGCCAACCCCCGCGTCGTCGAGGCCTCGCGACGGCAACCGCGTCTGACGCCAAACCAGGCGCTCGCGATCGCGGCGTGGGTGAACTCGTTGGCCCCGAGTATCCCGCTTATCCCTACGCCCAATCTCGCCAACGCCAACGTCTCGGACGGTGCGGCCCTGTTCGCGCTCAACTGCGCGTCGTGTCACACGATTGAAGGTGACGGGGACGCGCTGGCCGCGAGCACGTTCTCGCCGTCACTTCGAAACATCCCGGCCTATCAGGTGGTCGAAGCCATTCGCACCGGCCCAGCCAACATGCCGCGCTTCACGGGCAACTTGAGCGACCAGCAGGTGCTGGACGTCACGAAGTACGTCACCACCGAAATTCAACACCCCAACAACCCCGGTGGGTTCGGCCTGGGCGGGCTCGGTCCGGTCGCGGAAGGCTTTGTGGGACTGCTCTTGGGCGTCGGGGTCTTGGTGCTCGTGTGCTACTGGATCGGAGAGCGCGAGTGAGCGAACCCGAAGAGCATCGCACGCCCGTGTCGCTGAGTGGTCTCAGCGAGAACGACCCGCACCTCTTGCCCGCGGCGAAGAACCCCAAGACCGTCGAGCTGGTGATCGCGATCAACTTCTTGCTGGGCACGGTGTTGACCGCCGGCTTTGGGGCGTGCTACTGGATCAATGCCCAACCCTGGAAGCTCGGCGCCACGCTCGGAGGTGGACTGTTCTTCTTTGGTGTCGGTCTGGTCGCGTGGGGTAAGTACCTCATGCCCCGGGGACCGTTTGTCGAAGAGCGTCACGTGCTCGCCAACAGCGAGGCCGATCGCGACGCGTTCGCGGCGGCGATCGTCGAGCGCGGGGGTGCGGTGATGAAACGGCGCAAGATGCTGGGCGGCATCCTCGCCGGAGGTCTGGGCATCTTTGGGGTTGTCGCGATGTTCCCGGTGCTGCGTAGTCTCGGGCCGCTGCCCAAGGGCACCCTCTTTCACACCGACTGGCGCAAGGATTCCTACGTCGTCGACCAGAGCGGTCGACGCGTCTCGGCCGGCGATCTCGCGGTCGGCTCGATCATGACGGTGTTTCCCGAGGGCACCCAGGACTCCGAGCGCGGCCAAGCCGTCGACCAGACGGTGTTGATTCGAGTCTCGAACCAGAAGTTCACGACCCAAAAGGGCCGCGAGTCGTGGGCCCCCTTGGGCTACGTGGCCTATTCCAAACTGTGCACGCACCTCGGTTGCCCGGTCGGACTCTACGAACAGCAGTTGCAACTGCTGGTGTGCCCGTGTCACCAGTCGATGTTCAACGTCAACAACGGGGCCGTGCCCCAGTTCGGACCGGCGCCGCGTCCGCTCCCTCAGTTGCCGCTCTACATCGACTCTCAAGGCTTCCTTCGCGCTCAGGCCGACTACGACCAGCCCGTTGGACCGGGCTTTTGGGAGCGCGCGTGAGCGAGGTCACGCTCACCAACAAGCGCGCGAAGCGCCGCGCCGCGGGTCCCTACGGCAAGGTCGGCAAGGCGCTCAACGAACTTGATGATCGCCTCGGCGTTGCCAAGGGCGGGCGCACCTTCATGGACAAGATCTTTCCCGACCACTGGTCGTTCATGCTCGGTGAGATCGCGCTCTACTCGTTCGTGATCCTGCTCGCCACGGGAATTTTTCTCACCTTCTACTTCATCCCGAGTTCAGCGATCGTCACGTACCACGGGTCCTACCTGCCCCTCGTCGGTCAAAAGGTCACCCAGGCCTTCTCCTCCACGGTCGATATCTCCTTTGCGGTGCGGGGCGGTCTTTTGATGCGCCAGATGCACCACTGGGCCTGCGACATCTTTGTGGGCGCTCTCGTAGTGCACATGGCTCGCGTCTTTTTCACCGGTGCGTTTCGAAAGCCCCGCGAACTCAACTGGACCATCGGGGTCACGTTGTTAACCCTGGCGATCGGCAACGGGTTCCTTGGTTACTCATTGCCCGACGATCTCGTCTCGGGCACCGGCATTCGCATCGCCTACTCGATCATGTTGTCGATACCCTTCGTGGGCACCTACCTCGCGTTCTTCATCTTTGGGGGGAACTTCCCGGGCGCCTCGACCATCCCGCGGTTCTATATCCTGCACTGTCTGATCCTGCCGCTGGTCATCATGGGACTCGTAGGCGCGCATTTATTCCTGCTGGTTCGACAAAAGCACACCCAGTTCCCCGGCGAGGGACGTACCGAGAAGAACGTTGTGGGATCGCCCATGTTTCCGGTCTTCATGGCCAAAACGACCGGCTTTCTCTTCATCGTGACGGGCTTTACCGCGCTACTCAGCGCGTTCGCCCAGATCAACCCCATCTGGCAGTTCGGTCCTTACGACGCGTCGCGCATCTCCTACGCGGTCCAGCCCGACTGGTACATGGGCTTTTTGGATGGGGCGCTACGCATATGGCCCTCGTGGACGTTTCACAGCTTCGGCCATACGATCCCCTTCGAGGTTTTGCTACCGGCCGTGGTCTTGCCGGGCCTGATCTTCGGTCTCGCCTACGCCTGGCCGATGTTGGAACGGTTGTACACCAAAGACAACGAGATCCACCATCTCTTGGATCGGCCGAGTCAACGGCCCAAGCGCACCGCCGTGGGCGTCGCGGCGCTGGCCTTCGTGACGATGCTCTTTATCGCGAGTTCCACCGACGTCATCGCGAACTTCTTTCACATCTCACTGAACACCGTCTTGTGGCTGATGCGGATTACGACCATCCTCGTGCCCTTGGTGGCGTACCCGATCGCCTACAAGATCTGTAAAGAGATGCAGGGCGTGCACGGGGCTGGCAAACGAAAGACCCCCAACATCGTCTCGCGCACCGTCGAGGGCGAGTACCTCGCCACGCCGACGCCGGCCTACCACGACGACCTCGGGCACGACCTCGCGGCGACGGTCGTGCCGACGTTCATCGAGAGCGAGCCCGACGACACCGACGAGGGCGGCGTGAGAATCGTCGATCGCTAGCCATCTCGAAAAGGGCTGGTGCTGGACAATTAGTGACGTTTTCGCGCGTGCCTAACATGGCTTCGTGGCATCGACGCACGACCCCCAGTGGCCCTCGGCGGCCACGTTATTGCACCCTCAGCCGGTGTTGGGTCGAAGGAACGTGGCGCTACTTGGTGTGTCGACGTACAAGACCTCGCTGTCGACCCGGTCGTCCTTAAGTACGCCCAAGGCCATTCGCCGGGCGCTCAAGCGTTTCTCGACGTGGTCGTTTCTCGATCAGTTCGATCTGGCTGAGTTCGTGGCGCTAGTGGACTATGGCGACGTGAAGGACCCCGACGGGAAAAAGGGTTCCGCGCGCGTCGCGACGGCGCTGGCGAACATTGCCGAAGAAGCGCGCCTCACCATCGTGCTCGGCGGGGACAACGCCGCGACCTGGCACGCGTTACGCGCACTGGCCAAAGGTCACTTCGAAGAGTACGGGCTTATCACGTTGGACGCGCACCTCGACTCGCGCGAAGGCCGCTCCAACGGCTCGCCGGTGCGCCAACTCTTAGACGAGGGCCTGGACGCGCGTCACGTCGTTCAGGTGGGACTCGGTGAGTTCACCAACGCGCCGGCTTACGCCCGTCGTGCCCTTAGCGCCGGCGTCACGGTCATCGAGCGGGACGCCTTTCGAAAAGAGGACGTCACGTCGATCGCTCGACGGGCTCTTGGAATCGCGGGCGCGGGGGGACGAAAAATCTACGTGGACATCGATCTCGACGTCGCCGATCGATCGGTCGTGCCCGGTTGTCCCGCCGCGGCACCCGGCGGACTGAGCGCCGACGAGGTGCGACGATTCGTGCGCGAGGTGGCGACCTCGAGTGAGGTCGTGGCGATTGACTTTACCGAGATTGACGTCGAGCGAGACAGCGGGGACGAGCGGACCGTTCGCTTAGCGGCACTCTTGGTGCTCGACGCACTCGCGGGCGTGAAAAGGAGATCGAAGTGGCCGTCGTCGTAGGCCTCGAACCAATGACGAGAGCCCAGCTCGTCGCGGTCGCTCGAATGTTCGAACCCGTCTCGCTCAGTGAAGAGGTCCTCGCGCGACTTACCCGTCAACGCGCCGGCATCGACGTGCTCGTGACCAGCGGCGAGCCCATTTACGGACTCTCCACGGGATTTGGCTCACTCGCCACCACGTCGATCTCGCCCGAGGAGCGACGCGACCTACAACGTTCGTTGATCCGTTCGCACGCCGCGGGCGTCGGTCCCGAAGTGGAGAACGACGTCATCCGCGCGATGATGGTCTCGCGATTGACCAATCTGTGCAGCGGCGTGTCGGGCGTTCGTCCAACGACCGCCCAGGCATACGCGGCGCTGCTCAACTCGGGCATCACGCCGATCGTGCACGAGTTCGGCTCGCTCGGTTGTTCGGGGGATTTGGCGCCGCTTGCGCACGTGGCCCTCGCGCTGATGGGTGAAGGCGACGTGCGTGACGCCGGGGGAGCGCGCCGCTCCGCAGCCGACGCGCTCAAGGACGCGGGACTGACACCGATCGAGTTGGCCGAAAAAGAGGGACTCGCGCTCATCAATGGCACCGACGGCATGTTGGGCCAGCTCGTACTGGCTATCGACGACGGCGTGGCGTTAATGCAACAGGTCGACCTCGCGGCGGCGATGTCCATTCAGGCTCTTCGAGGGACCAATCGGGTCTTTCTCGCCGAAGTTCACGCGCTGCGACCGCACCCGGGCCAACTGGCCAGCGCCGAAAACCTCGCCGCGCTGCTCGAAAACTCCGGAATCGTCAGTTCACATCTCGACGACCCCTCTCAAGTCCAAGATGCTTACTCGTTGCGCTGTGCGCCCCAAGTGCACGGTGCGGCGCGCGACACCTTTAGCTACGCCACGAACGTGGCCGATATCGAACTGGCGGCCGCGATCGATAATCCCTCGGTGCTGGCCGACGGCTCCCTCGTCTCCAACGGCAACTTTCACGGCGCGCCCGTCGCCTACGCGCTCGACTTTCTCGCCATTGCCTTGGCCGACGTCGCCTCGATGTCCGAGCGGCGCACCGATCGACTACTCGACGTGAATCGCAGTTACGGCCTACCGGCGTTTCTCGCACACAAGGCCGGCGTGGATTCGGGTCTCATGATCGCCCAGTACGCCCAAGCGGCGCTGGTGAGCGAGATGAAGCGACTGGCCACGCCGGCCAGCGTAGATTCGATTCCCTCTTCGGGCATGCAAGAAGACCATGTCTCGATGGGTTGGCACGCCGCTAGAAAGTTGCGCAAATCCCTCGACGCGTTTCGCGATGTCGTGGCAATCGAAATGCTCGCCAGCGCGCGCGCCCTAGCGTTGCGAGCGCCCTTAACGCCGTCGCCGGTGACGGGCGCGGTCGCCGAAAAGGTGAACGCGCGCTCAGGGGGACCGGGACACGATCGGTGGCTCTCACCAGAGATCGCGGCGGTGAGTGAGCTCGTGGCCAGTCGAGAGCTACTTGACCTGGTCTCACGGTTCGTGACGTTGCATTAAGGAGTGCTGATGCAAGGAGCCCGCCCCGTTCGAGCCGCGAGAGGCACGTCGATGAGCACGCTCGGCTGGCCCCAAGAGGCGGCGCTGCGGATGTTGCAGAACAACCTCGATCCCGAAGTCGCCGAACGGCCCGACGACCTGGTGGTCTACGGCGGGACCGGTCGCGCCGCTCGCGACTGGCCCAGCTTTGACGCACTGGTACGAACGTTGACGACGCTCAAGCCCGACGAGACCATGCTGGTCCAGTCCGGGCGTCCGGTCGGGGTACTGCAAACCCACGAGTGGGCGCCTCGGGTCTTGATCGCCAACGCCAACCTTGTGCCCGACTGGGCGACGTGGCCGGAGTTTCGCCGCCTCGAGGCGTTAGGTCTCACGATGTACGGTCAGATGACCGCCGGGTCGTGGATCTACATCGGAACCCAGGGCATCTTGCAGGGGACCTACGAGACGTTCGCCGCCGTGGCGACCAAGCGATTCGCCGGCACGCTCGCGGGCACTTTGACCCTCACCAGTGGCGCGGGGGGTATGGGCGGCGCCCAGCCGCTCGCCGTCACGATGAACGACGGGGTCTGTCTTTGCATTGACGTCGACCCCACCCGTCTCCAGCGCCGCGTCGATCAGCGTTACCTCGATGAGTGGACGAGCGATCTCGACGAGGCGTTACGTCGCGTGTTGGCCGCCAAGTCGAGTCGAACGCCACTGAGCGTGGGGCTGTTGGGCAACGCCGCGACGATTCTGCCGGAGTTACTACGTCGTGGCGTCGAGGTCGACATCGTCACTGACCAGACTTCGGCGCACGATCCGTTGAGCTATTTGCCCGAGGGCATCGAGCTCGGTGACTGGCACGACTACGCCGAGAAGAAGCCCGAGGAGTTCACCGACCGCGCGCGCGAGTCCATTGTGCGCCACGTTGAAGCGATGGTCGGCTTCTTGGACGAGGGCGCCGAGGTCTTCGACTACGGCAACTCGCTACGTGGCGAGGCGCTGCTGGGTGGCTACTCACGCGCTTTCGCCTACCCCGGCTTCGTGCCGGCGTACATCCGACCGCTCTTTTGTGAGGGCAAGGGGCCCTTTCGCTGGGCCGCGCTCTCCGGCGACCCCGCCGACATCGCCGCCACCGACCGGGCCGTACTTGCACTCTTTCCAGAGAACGATCTACTGCGGCGTTGGATCACCAAGGCCCAAGACCGCGTCGCCTTTCAAGGACTGCCGGCACGAATCTGCTGGCTCGGCTACGGAGAGCGCGACCGCGCGGGCGTGGCCTTCAACGATCTGGTCGCCTCGGGAGAAGTAAGGGCCCCACTCGTCATTGGCCGGGATCACCTCGACAGTGGCTCGGTCGCGTCGCCCTACCGCGAGACCGAAGCGATGCTCGACGGATCTGACGCGATCGCCGACTGGCCGCTCTTGAACGCGCTGGTCAGTACAGCCTCGGGCGCGTCGTGGGTCTCGATTCACCACGGCGGTGGCGTGGGTATCGGGCGTTCGATCCACGCGGGGCAGGTCTGCGTTGCCGACGGCACCGCGTTGGCGGAGCAGAAGCTTCGCCGAGTGTTGACCAATGACCCCGCGACGGGCGTGTTGCGTCACGTCGACGCCGGGTACGAGATCGCCGAGGAGACGGCCCAGGCACACGGACTGCGCATTCCCATGCGCGAGGTTTCATGACGACCCGGGTCGTGAGGAACATCGGTGAACTGACGACGAACGATCCCGCGATCGGCGACGAGAGCTCGCTCGGGCGGCTCTTGGACGCGGCGATGGTAGTTGACGACGAGCGGGTTCTCTGGATCGGGCCAAACGCGAACGCACCCGATGCCGACGAGGCGTTTGATGCGAAGAACGGCGCGGTCATCCCGGGATTCGTCGACTCGCACACTCATCTGGTCTTCGCAGGCGAACGAAGTGACGAGTTTGAAGCGCGCATGGCCGGTGTGCACTACGACGGCGGGGGTATTGGGCGAACGGTCGGGGCCACACGCGCCGCGTCTCGTGACGAACTGCGACAAGGAACGAAAAAGCGCATCGCCGAACTCTTTGCGGGTGGCGTGACGACGGTGGAGATCAAGTCGGGATATGAACTTACAACCGAGGGCGAAGCGAGAGAGCTCGAGATTGCGCAAGAGTTCACCGATGAGGTGACCTGGCTCGGTGCGCACGTCGTACCGCCGGAGTTCAAGAACAATCGCGAGGGCTACGTGGAACTGCTCTGTTCGACGATGCTCGACTCGTGCGCTCCGCTCGCGAAGTGGGCCGACGTCTTTTGCGATCGGGGCGCCTTCAGTGTCGAAGAAGCACGTGAGGTGCTGGAGCGCTCGCGTGCCGAAGGCCTCTTGTTGCGACTACACGCCAACCAACTCGCGCACAGCGGCGCGGTCGCTCTCGCGGTGGAACTCGACGCGGCCAGCGTGGACCACTGCACGTTCCTTGAGGACAGCGACATCGATCTCTTGAGTGCGTCAGCGACCGTGGCGACGCTCCTTCCCGGGGCAGAGTTCTCGACCCGCTCGGAGTACCCTTCCGCCCGCCGCCTGCTCGACGCCGGGGTCACGGTGGCCCTTGCGACGGACTGCAATCCGGGGTCCTCGTACGTGACGAGCATGGCCTTTGTTATGGCGCTCGCGGTGCGAGAGATGTTCATGAGCATCGACGAAGCGCTGTTCGCCGCTACCAAAGGTGGCGCCCTCGCCCTTCGTCGTAACGACGTTGGACATCTCGGCATTGGCGCGCGGGCTGACTTTGCGATTCTGGACGCGCCGCGAGCCGCCCACTTGGTCTATCGACCCGGCGGCAACGTGGTTAGGGACGCGTATCGCTCTTCGAAGTCTTGACGAGATAGGGATTGTGCGTTGGGAGACGCGGATTGGCCAGTGGTCGGCAGACGAGCGACATATCGAAGTTAGTTCTTTCGAGAGTCACCACTTTAAGAGCGTCTGGTTACGACGCCTTATCAATTCTGATATCACCCGAGACGGTGTTCACCTTGATGTTGAGCGACTCCTCGTCGTTCGCGCCTTCGCCTGACGAGTCAAGATCGATGTTCGAGCCCATGTCGCCCGAGACAGTCCGGCCGTTCACGTCGACGGCAAGTCCATGGGCTACGCGAACCTTGACGTCGCCTGAGACGACCCGCACGAGTAGATCGCCAGGGCGATCGGCCGAGACGACCACGTCGCCCGAGGCGCTCATGATCTCGGTCTTCGTCGCGGCACCGAGGCAGTCCACGTCACCCGAGGCGCTGCGGCACGTCAGGCTCTCGAGCACGCGCCCGGCGTGTACGTCACCCGAGGCGGTATGCACTTCGAGGTTCGTCGATGAATCGGGCACGTCTACGTCGCCCGAGACGCTGGCTACAGTCACGTGGTCGAGTGTTCCGTGAGCGGAGGTGTCGCCCGAAACGGTGGCGACCTCCAGAGAGGATTGTTGGGGCAGCACGACCAATACGTCGAGGTCGGAATGGCCAAAGTCGAGCCACCTCCTTTTCGCCCCCGCCCGAAAGCTCTTCCGCGAATCAGAGTGCTCGCCGGGCTGCGTTCGAATCTCCAACTTGTTGCTCGCGGCGTCGAAGTGGACTTTCGCGAGTTCCAAAAGCTGCTCGTCCTTTGTCGAGTTGACACTCAGCGTGACCTCGAGTAGGTGACCTTCGCCGGTGCGCACCGTCACGTCACCGCTACGTGTCGAAACCTTTGCGTGCACCGGACCCGAGGGGGAGTAGGACTCCCTCCGTTCACGATCGCTCGCGCCCACGCGGGTCGAGCCCGCCTCGGGGGACACCTTCGCGGCATTATTTTCGACTGACATGGTGAATTCCTTTCAACTAATACTTACGAGGACTCTCCTCGCGACCTTCGCGGGAAAGTGGAGCAATTGGCCTAACGGTCGTAGGAAGAAGTCGTCGCATGAATGACGCTCGCCTCCGCAAGCCTCGAAGTTCAGCGTGCCGCGACGTGCGCCGCGAAAAGTCTCGTAGGGCGCGTAGCTCCGTACTGGAATTGGCAGATTTCTCATCGGTTGTCACACATCCCTTAATTAGGCGCGGCCCTTGCCGCGAAGTTGGCGTTTTCCAAATGACGACGATCCCGATGGTTCGCTTCGTACCGTGCGCTCAAGCGAGCGCACGATCCACGAGTTCACCGACGATCCAACGTCGGTCGCGAGGTGTTCGATGCTCTTTTTGAGTTCGTCGTTCAGTCGAAGCGCGATACGCGCCGAGTAGTCGCCGGGCGAGGCACCCGCGTCGGCGTTGACGGCGACCAGGCGCGCTAGATGTACCTCGTCACCTTCGAAATTCAACGTCAACGGCGCGCCGTCGAGGAGGTTGAACTCTTGAACGAGGCCATTCAGCGCGTCGAGGAAGTGCTTCTGGAGTGCGGGCTCGAAGGCCATGCCCAGACGCTCGATGATCGCCGCCGCCTCGGGCCCGGCAATCTCCGCCAGGTTCTTGAAGTCCTCGCGGATGCTTTGAACAAATTCCGATATCAACATGATGCGAATATAACATCACTATGATGTCAATATCAAGTAATTTCGGTAATTTCTATTTTGTTGTTCTAAACCCATGTATTTCAACGGAAAAGCCGCCGCGAAGCCCACCGATCGCTTTTCCGTTTCTATCGACCAAAGACAATCTAACTCCGCCGAGGCGCCCAGCGGAACCTGCGAAGGGCGATCACGAAGGCGACTGCACCCCAGATCGCGACGACGAACAGGTCATGCCAGGCCCAAACCGAGACCCCGGGCTGAAGTTTAAACGGCGCGTCTACCGCCCTAATGAAATGGTGCACAGGGAAAAAGTTGGAGAACTTCGCGAGGCCGGACTTGGGGTTCAAGGGGAACCACAGCCCCGACAAGAACAAGAGTACGAAAAAGACGGCGCTGGTTATCGGGCCGGCGGACTCCTGGTTGGGGATAAAGGTGCTGAAGGCTACCCCTATCGCGGAGAAGCTCACGATGCCCACGACGAGTACCACCGCGAAAGCCGCCCACGCGTGGGGAAAGGAGACGGCGTAGCCGTAGCGGCCGATGGCCAGCAACAACACGACCTGCACCAACGCCACGATCATCGTGCTCACGAAAATCGACACGAGCAAAACCCACGTCGGTAGTGGGCTCAAGCGGAGCCGCTTCAATAGACCTGTCTCTCGGCGTACTACGAGGATGGTCGCGAGCATGTCAAAACACGCGGCCATCACGCCGTAAGCCACGAAGCCGGGCACGTAGTACTGGACGAGCCTGATGTTGCCGAGATAACTTATTCGCGAGTTGCCGGCACTGGCGCCCAACAAGACGAGAAAGAGCACGGAGAATCCGACCGTAAAGATGGCGCCGGCGCGATTAATCCAGAACGCCATTTGCTCATAGCGCACCTGGTGCGCGACGAGTCGGATATCGGCGGGGGCGAAGTTGCGGTGCGCTGAGGTATCAGTTCGTTCATTCATGATCGACTCCCTCGCCTTGGTCAGACGCTTGATGCGTGAGGGCTAGATAAACGTCCTCCAGGGTCTCGCGGGTCACGCTGAGGCCCATCAGGGACAAATTATGCTGGATGGCCCAATTGGTGATGTGGTTGAGGACCGCTAAATCGTCATCGGTCTTGAACTCAACGGCGGCGCCGTCGACGTGCGAAGGAGTTATCGGCAATTCCGCCACGCTCACGTTGTGGGGAAGCGTGAAGCGGATCGAAACGAGACCCCGATCGCGTCCGCCTAGTGACGCCGGTGACCCGTTCGCCACGATATGGCCGCGCGCTAACACGGCGACGTTTTGGGCTAGCGCCTCTACTTCATCCATGTAGTGACTCGAAAGAAGCACGGTCGTTCCTTCGGACGCGAGCGTGCGAATTAACTCCCACGTCGTGCGTCGAGCGGCCGGGTCGAGGCCCGTAGTGGGTTCATCGAGGAAGAGTAACTCGGGGTTGCCAATGATCCCCAGCCCGACGTCGAGCCGTCGCTGCTGACCCCCCGAGAGTTTCTTGATTTTGTCATCGGCTTTCTCGCGAAGCCCCACGAGTTCAATCACTTCGTCGACCGGACGTGGCGCGGGGTAGAAGCCGGCGTTTCGCTCGAGGACTTGGCGGACAGTGAAGAACGACTCAACGGCGAGCTCCTGGAGCACCACGCCAATCCGGTTGCGGAGCCACCGTTGGTCGTTGCGCTGGCCGGGGTCAACTCCGAGCACCCGCACGTCGCCGCCGTCGCGGCGAGTAAAACCTTCGAAGACTTCGATACAAGTGGTTTTACCCGCGCCGTTTGGCCCTAGTAGCGCAAAGACTTCGCCTTCTTCAACGTCAAAATTAACGTCATCGACGGCGCGAAGGTCTCCGTAGGACTTGCGAAGGTGCTTCACACTGATTGCGGGCATTGCTCACGTTCCAAATCGCGCAGTCAGGCGCCTAGCGACGACCTGGCAATCAGGAAGAGTATCAGGACAGGTCTGGATCGAGAGTGGCTAACACGTCAGTCACTCGCTTCGACGCGCTTTATTCACCATTTGTGTGCAAATTTGCCAATTGCATCTTGGAGAATATTCCTCGCGCCATCAAGTTACGAGGATGCGTCAAGTCGTATCGTGGCTCGTCGGCAATGGCACAGTCTCTTTTGGCGAATCGGCGTCGTGATTCAGCCGTTCGACGGCGGCGTCAACTTCGCCCCCCACGACGATAGCTAGACCGGTGAGATAGAGCCAAAAGATGAGAATGGCGACGCTGGCGAAGGCCCCGTACGTCCGTCCGTAGGAATCGAAGCTGGATGTGTAAAAGGAAAAACCGAGCGAGACGACCGCCCACAAAAAGGTGGCAAAAAGGGCGCCGGGGCTCGTCCATCGCCATCGCGCGCGCGCTCGATTGGGCGCCATGTAGTAGAGAAGTGACATCAACAGATTCATCAACGCCAGCGCGATGACCCAGCGCATCATCGTCCACACCGCGCTAAACGCGGTGCCGCCAAGTGGCGCCGATTCCTTGATGAGGTTGCCCAACTGGGGACCGAAGATCACCAGAATCGACGCGGCGCCCCCGAGGATGGTCGCCCCTAGAAGCAGAGGTATCGCTACCGCGCGCTTGTGCAGGAACGTACGGTCCAACGGCAACCCGAAGGCCATGTCGAGACCTTCTTCGACGATGACCATGCCCGACGTGGCGCTCCAGAGCGCGATCACGCACGCCGCGACGGTGGCGAACAGGTCAGCTCCGGTGTGTTGAGTGGCGTGGGTGATGGCTGTGGTGAAGACCTGGGCTGCCCCAGCGGGCAGCGATTTGGTTACGCCATTTATCAGGCTGATCACCACGTGGCGCGGCACCGTCACCAGAGCGGCGAAGCCCAAGAGGGCAATGATGATCGGGAAGATGGCGAGGAACCAGCGATAGGCGAAGGCGCCTGCGGCCATAGTGACGCGATTCAATCTCACGTGGGTCATGGCTGAGCGAAGGACCGCTTTCCACTTCGCAATCCACGCTTCGCTTTCAATGTCCGTACGCAGACGTGGATACTTCATGATGGCCGCATCCCTTGTTCGCCATTTTCGTCAAACGCGTCGTCACCGGCGGTTGGGTGACGAGTTACGGCACTCAGCAAAGGGTGCAACTACGTCGTCAACGTTCGCCTAAGGCAATCAACCAATTGAGATCCGGTGTCGTGGACGTTCGTGGTTCGCCGGCGCTCATCTCCAGTGACACGCCCCCGTCCGCCTTGAGTGGGGGCGCCCCTCCGAGAGAAGCGTCAAGCGGTGATAACGGCTGCGAGGCGGGGGCCCCTAAACGAGCGGCGTCGTTCGACACCTCGACGCCGCTTAGCAATTCTTCACCGTCGACAGGGACCAAAAGGGGGCTTTGGATCCCTGTCGACGGGCGGACCACCGTGTCCACGGTGGGGTTTAACGAACTATTCCTGGAACGCATCCTTGACTTTCTCGCCGGCCTGCTTAAGGTTGCCCTTCACCTGGTCGGAATTTCCGTCGGTTTCGAGCCGCTGGTTGCCAATCTTCTTACCAGCGGCCGCCTTGATCTTGCCCTTGAATATTTGGGTCGCGTTCTTAACTTTGTCTTTGTTCGACATTCTTGGTCCTGTTTCCTTCTATCAAGGAGAGGCGATTTCCTCTCACACTTCCTACGAACTTCGGTGAATCACTAATCTCGACGTGCGATGACGGTCACCGGTCTCGCCGTCGCTCGTGTAAGTCGGGGATCGTTAGCGAGGATTCGTGCGCCGGGCACCCATGGAGGCGTAACACGTCCAGATTCGCCATTGGTTGAATTTTCGATGACGCCACTCGAAGTTCCGCGAGCAACGACGGTGCTTAGCGCCATTCGGAGAAGACCCACCTCACACCCTCTTCTGACTTCCCTGACGCACTGTCAGGCGAGAAGGAGGCGGGGTCTGGACGTCCTGATTTGTAGCGTAACACCTACTAGGAAATTTCAATCAAGGGCGTCCGAGATCCTCAGGTCTAATGATGCCCACTGCGCCCTGGCTCACCATCGGAGTGGACCGACAACTGTGACTCACTGGGCTTTAATTTCACCAGTTCAACCATTGTGTTGCGTCATTAGTAGTAGTGCTTTCGGCCCCCGACCGCGTGGCCCAGTGCGCCCAGGAGCCAGAGGACCAGTCCGGCGACGAACACAATCGTCCCGAGTGTCCAAACAATGGCGATTCCGGTGATGAGTCCAATGGTCAGAAGTACCACGCCAATGAACATCATGGGGCCTCACTCTTAATTCGTCCTCTTTAGTCTAAGCAGATACGCCGCGGTGACCGTGGCGCGTCGTGTTCTACTACTCTCTCCTCAAGGTGGGACTCGGGGCCCCCGGCCATTTCGTTGGCGTAGGGAGGGGTGGCACGATGAAGGATTTTCTGATCGAAAGTGACCCGACCACTCGACCGATGCGCGAGGAGTCTCTCGCCATGAAAGAGGAGCACGCCAAGGATATGTTCGCCCTCCGTGACGGAATTGCGTAATCGACTGTCGGATTGACTAAGTTGAGCGTCCCCCCGGGCCCGGTCACCACGCTCGCCCGAGCTGTTCGAGAACGTCGCGTCAGCGCCACCGCCCTCGTCGTCGCCTCGATTGAACGCCTCGAGCGCGCCGAAGTATTGAACGTATTGGCCGAAAAGACCTTCGACGAGGCTCTACAGTTGGCGCGTCGCGTCGACGACGAAGGTTCTCTTCAGGGCGCGTTGGCCGGCGTCCCGACGTTGATCAAGGATCTCGAAGACCTGGCCGGTCACCCGACGCGCAAGGGCTCAATGGCCCTGCGTGACGCGCCGCTCGCGCTGAGTAATGGTGTCGTGCCGGGTCGACTTCTTCACGCGGGTGCCATCGTCGTTGGAAAGTCGACGCTGCCTGAGTTCGCGATCGAGGGATACACCGCGAACCTCTTGACCGGCGTCACGCGCAATCCTTGGAACCTCGACTACGCACCGGGCGGCTCAAGTGGTGGATCGGCCGCCGCACTCGCCGCCGGCTTGGTCGGCGTGGCGACCGCGACGGACGGCGGCGGCTCGGTTCGCATCCCCGCCGCGCTCTGTGGGCTGGTCGGATTAAAGCCCACCAACGGCGTGGTGGGACGATGGCCGGTCCCCGACTGGATTGACTACTCCACCGATGGACCGTTGGCGACCTCAAGCGACGATCTGCGTCTTCTCTTTGACGTCATGTGCGGCCCCGTGGCCGGCGATCCGACGTCGCCGCCGGCCACCTTGCTTAACCAATGGTCTCTACCCGAGGGCCGATCGGTGCGGCTCTTCGCGGCCGAGAGGACCTCACCCTTCGGGCCGCTCAGTCGACCGGTCGCCGCTCTCTTTCACGAGGCCGTCGACGCGTTCGCCGATCGTTTCAACGCGCAGGTCACGTGGCTCGAGGCGGAGGGGCTCTTTCGCGACGGCGACCCGGACCTGGACTGGTTCACCATAACGAGCGCTGAACACGTGGCCTCACTGGGCCGAGATTGGGTGAATGAGCACATGGATGAGTTCCACGTGGCCACCCAGGAGTTCCTCGGTACGGGACTTCGTATCGCCATCGACGAGTACCTCGCTGCTCGGCGACGACGATATCTCTATGTTCGAACGCTCGATGAGCTGTTGAGTCCCCACGGCCTACTGCTCACCCCCGCCGTCGCGGCGGAGGGCTGGCTCGCCGACGGGCGAATGCACACTGGCGCCAGCGTGCAGGGACTCGCGCCCGAGGTCTATTCGACCGCGTTGCAGAACGTGACGGGCCATCCCGCCCTCAGCCTTCCGTTCGGGCACCTCCCCTCGGGCGTGCCCTTTGGGCTTCAGGTCACGGCCGAGCACTATCGCGACCACCGCTTGTTGGACGTCGCGGCGCTGATGGAAGCGGCCTATCCCTGGGCGCGCGTGGCGCCGGGCTACGAGGGGCTCGAAACGATTCTGGAAGTGCTCTAGGGCATCGAAACTCTCGGGGTGCTGTGAAACAATGGGTGTCGTGTACGTTCCTTCCAAGCACGCGCTGAACGACGACGACGCGTGGCAAGTCGTCAAGGACGCCGGCGCCGGGATGCTCGTTATCGATACGCCGAACGGACTAGCCAGCGTCTACGTGCCCGTGGTGGTGAGCGAGGATCGGCGAACTATGTGGTCACACCTCGCTAAGGCCAATCCCTGGTGGCAAGGGGTGGGTAGCGACACCGACGTGCTCGCGCTCTTTCTGGTGGCGAGCGCGTACGTGTCGCCGACGTACTACCCGAGCCGTCTGGAGAACCCGGGCGTCGTGCCGACGTGGAACTACGTGGCGGCCGAGGTACGCGGGCGACTGACGCTCCATGAGGACCCCGATTGGAAATTGAACCAGGTTCGTGGCGTCACCAGCCAGTTCGAACGGGGTCGTGAACCTGAGTGGCGCGTCGACGATATGGATCCCACGTATCGAGAGCAGCAGCTCAAGGCGATAGTTGGGATTGAAATTGACGTGCTCTCTATCGAGGGCAAGGCCAAGATGTCGCAGAATCGCCCCGAAATCGACCAGCGGAGCGTGCAAGGTCACCTGGCTGAGGGATCACTCAGCGAACAGAATGTCGCCCTGCGAATGAATCCCCCGCAGTAGTTCGCACTTTTGAGTTCGACCGGCCGCGCCGATCGCCCTGTCTCGTCGCGACCATCCTCCCCGAGTGGGCAATCGGCGCTATTTTCTTCATAGGTGTTGCACGGGCGACACCGGCGACGCGATTCATTGCAGTTTCGTCGTAGTTCTTGGGGGGAACGATGAGCGAAGCATTTACGCCAGAGTCACTGGGCGCCAAGGTACCGGTGGTGCCCGGTGAACACGAACGACTCCGCCAGGGCGCGCTAGGTCTGCTCGACATATCGGCCGCGACCATGGCCAACATCGGTCCGGCCATGAGCTTTTACTTCGGCTTTGGTTTCCTCGCTTTCACCGCCGGCCTCGCGTCGCCGCTCACTATCATTGCCGCCGGCATCGCGATTCTGTTTCTCGGCAATACCCTGTCCGAGTTCACCAAGGTCCTGCCGTCAACGGGGGGGTTCATCTCCTTCATTGGCAAAACCTTCGGGGGGAGAACCGCGGTCACCACCGCGATTCTCACTGGCGCCGGCTACATCGCGGCTATGGCGTCGGTGATCGCCATCGTCGGCGGGTTCTTCCAGACGATCATGCAGAACTACCACGTCGGCGGTCTGCAGAGCGTGCCCTGGGGAGTGTGGGTCCTGATCTTCTTGGCCTTTGCGGTGTTCATGATGGTGCGCGGCATCTCGATTTCCACCCGGTTGGCGGGATTCTTCTTCGCCTTTGAGATGGCCATCATGATTTTGGTGAGCGTGATCACGTTGGTGAAATTTCACGCACACATCAACTTCCGACCATTCGAGCCAAAGAACATCACCGGTGGGTTCAAGGGACTGGCCGCAGGCTTTCCACTCGCCATCTATCTTTTTATCGGTTGGGAGAACTCCGCGGCCTTGGCCGAAGAGACCAACGACCCACGCAAGAACGTACCCAAGGCCGTGTTTACCTCGATCTGCATCATGCTGGTCGCCTACACGTTCTTCGCGTTCTCCACGGTGGTGGGCTTTAAGGACAACGTCGGCACCCTGACTACCGCGGCCGTGCCGTTTCTCTCGGTGGCCCGCGAAGGCTTTGCGGTGCTGCTCTTCTTCGCCTTCCTCGCGGGCATGACCTCGACGCTCGGGGCTTTGATTGCGGGCACCAACTCCCAAGCTCGGCTCATCTTTAATGCCGGGCGCGAAGGACTCTTGCCCTCGGTCATCGGCAAGGTCCACTCCACGCGCCGCACGCCGATGAACGCGCTCTTCGTCTTTCTGGGACTGGGGGTGGCGATCATTGGGATATGGGGCCTCGGCCATATCATCGGTGGCCCCGCCAACTCGGGTTCGATGAGCGCGCTCGCCATGTTCGTCGAATCCTCGACCTTTGGCACCATCCTCTTGCTCATCGTTTACGGACTCTCGAACGTGGCGTTGCCCTTTTACTACAAGAAGTACCACCCCGATCTGTACAAGCCCTTCCGTCACGCGGTGCTGCCAGCCTTTGGCGTGCTGTGGATCCTGGTGCCGCTGTACTACCTCGCTAAGCCCGGACAGCCCGCGCCGTATAGCTGGTACCCGTACATCGCGCTGGGGGTACTGATTCTCGCGATCATCTACGCGACGTTCCTCGTGGCGCGCGATCCGGGCATCGGCGATCGAGTGGGCTCGATCATCGCCGACGAGTGAGTTGACGGTCGTCGCTCGGGGTTAAAGTCAAGAGTTTCAAACCCCGAGCGTCGCCGCGGCTCGTCCCAAGCATGAGTGTCGCGAACCAGTGATTCGGTGGCGTCAAAGCCTGGTGCGATATTCACCGGTTAGCCGCTTTCCGGGTAGATACGCCACTCGGTCTCAAGCTGGCTGACAATCTCATCGGGCGTTAAAGAGATATCGACGCGCACTCCGCGTTCGTCGCGCTGGAGTGGCTCAAGAGTGGCGAACTGGGACGCGAGTAGTGAAATGGGCATGAAGTCGTGAGGTCGAGCTTCGAGTCTTGCTTGGATCAGATCGAATGCGCCATCCAGCATCACAAAGTAAGTATCCGGGACGTACTCACGCAAGAGGTCGCGATATTTCCGTTTTAGCGCCGAGCACGCGACAACGCATCCGGGGACGTGAGAGTGCGCGTCCTTGAGTAGTTGCCCGATGGCGTTCAACCACGGTGTTCGATCGTCGTCGCTGAGCGCGTGGCCATTTGACATCTTGGCGAGGTTGTCGGGACTGTGGAGCGCGTCCCCGTCGATGAACTCAAAACCGATTCGCTGGGCTAGGGCCCGAGCGATCGTACTTTTACCCGATCCCGACACTCCCATGACGACGATCGATCGAACTTGGCCCGTGTGCATCACGCCTAACTCTTCTTGCAATTTTCTCCAAGGGTAACCGGCGCGCCGCCGCCGTCGGATCAGCTCGGCCCAGGACCGTCGCGCTATCGCGGTGTTAAGTTATATCTCGACGTGCGTCGCGAGTCGTGGAGATCGGACTCAACTATGTGGATACGAACAGTTATTGGTGTCATCTGCTGCCTCGTGGGCGCCGTGTGGATCGCTCAAGGTACGAACGTGATGCACGGTTCGGGAATGAGCGGGCACGGGGGTTGGGCGTGGCTCGGCGCGATCGTGCTGTTGATAGGGGTAGCGATTCTCTTGAGGGATCGGCGCCCTCGGAGAGGCTGAGCGGCGCGACTCGTATTCGAGAAGTCGGCGCTCGGTCACAGTGGGTGAAACTGAAAACGAGCTAAGCCCGTGACGACGTTACCGCTCGCTACTACTCTTAGTCGGTGAGGCGAGAGCCTCGCGGGGGAAAGGAACTCTGATGAGTGGTGTACGAGTGTTGGTGGGCACGCGAAAGGGCATGTTCATTCTTACGTCGGACGGCAAGCGTAAGACGTGGGTCGTCAGTGGCCCGATGCTCGAAGGCTGGGAGGTTTATCACGTGAAGGGCTCACCTGTTGACCCCAACCGGATCTACGCGTCCCAGACCACGGATTGGTTCGGACAGATAATCCAGCGATCCGACGACGGGGGCGCAACGTGGGCGCCCGTCGGCAATCAGTTCCAGTATGACGGCGTCACGGGCACGCACCAGTGGTACGACGGCACCCCGCACCCCTGGGAGTTCGCCCGGGTCTGGCATCTCGAACCTTCGCTGAGCGATCCCGACACGGTGCTCGCCGGCGTCGAGGACGCGGCCCTTTTTCGCTCGAGCGACGGCGGTGAGAACTGGCACGAACTCTCAGGACTGCGCACGATCGGGTCGGGCTCGTCCTGGCAGCCCGGTGCCGGCGGCATGTGCCTGCACACGATTCTCGTGAGCCCGAGCGACGCCCAGCGGATCTGGGTCGCTATTTCGTCGGCGGGCGTCTTTCGCACTGACGACGGCGGCGTGAGTTGGAGTCCGAAGAATAAGGGTCTGCACTCCGAAGGCATCCCCGACGGGGACGCCGAGGTCGGTCACTGCGTGCACCGCATCGCCCTGCACCCGTCGCGACCCGACACGCTGTTCATGCAAAAGCATTGGGACGTCCTGCGCAGTGACGACGCCGGCGATTCGTGGGTCGAGATCAGCGGCAACCTGCCGTCGGACTTTGGTTTCGTCATTGACGTGCACGCGCACGAACCTGAGACGGTCTACGTCGTGCCCATCACCAGTGATTCAGTGCACTTCCCGCCCGAAGGCAAGTTGCGCGTCTATCGCAGTCGAAGCGGGGGCAACGAGTGGGAGCCGCTGACCAAGGGGCTACCCCAAGCCAACTGTTACGTGGACGTGCTGCGCGACGCGATGGCCGTGGACTCACTGGACGACTGTGGTGTCTACTTCGGCACGACCGGCGGACAGGTCTACGCCTCGGCCAACGCCGGGGACAGTTGGGAGCCAATCGTTCGCGATCTGCCGGCGGTGTTGTCGGTCGAAGTGCAAACGTTGGCATGATCCGGGTCGTGCTTCCGGCCCACTTAAGGACGCTCGCGCATGTGAATCGCGAGTTCGATCTCGACGTGCCCGGCCCACTCACGCAGCGATCGGTGATCGACGCGCTCGAAGCCCGTTTTCCGGTCTTGCTCGGGACGATCCGCGATCCGCTCACTCAAAAGCGCCGTCCGTACGTGCGCTTTTTCGCGTGCGAGGAGGATCTATCGCACGACTCGCCCGACGCGGCGTTGCCCGACGCCGTCGCCACCAGGGCGGAACCGTTCTTCGTCATTGGCGCGATGGCGGGCGGCTAGGGCCCGCTTAATCGGATCGGGCAGTGTCGCTCGCCGCCGACTTCTCCTTGAACCAGCTGGCGGCGTGAGCGCGGGCCCACGTGTTGCTAATCCAGCCAGTAAATATCGATTTCAGCGAGTCGCGATGAGTCAGGGCCACAACGATGTGTCCAATGACCACCACGAAGACCGCCCACGCGAAGACGTCGTGGACGAACGTCGCGCCCGTACGCCACGGCACCGGAAAGAACCGGAACCACTGCAACATCGAGCCCGTGGCCAACAGGACCACGATCGAGGCGCCAATGAAGATGGAGTTCAGTTTTTGACCGGGGTTGAACTTGTCGGCCTTGAGGGGAGTCCGGCCCATCGACATCAGCCAGCGAATCTCGTCGCGCGTCCAGTAGTTCACGCGTCGCAGGTCTTGGCGCATCTGGTGGCCCCACGGTCCGAGCAATGACACCACGATCGGCAGCGGCAGCGCCAGTCCGCTCCACAGGTGAATCATTTCGATGACGTGGCGCTGCAAGACGACGCCCAAGAGCGAGCCGAAGTACAACGGGATGGCGGTGGCAATGAGTACGCCGAACAGTGCGGCGTTGGCCCAGTGCGCGACGCGCTGCATCCGGTCAAAGCGCAATATGCGTAGTGCTACCTCGGGCGGAGAGTGGGTGAGGGCCATCAACGTCAGGTCAGGTTGGGATCGGGATTCGTCGGACCGGTCGTGCCATCGAGCCACCCGTTGACCGGGTACCCGTTATATTCCCAAAAACCAGGTTGCACTTGATTCACGACGCGAATCGCGGAGAGCCACTTCAGTGATTTGTAACCGAACATCGGCGCGACGTAGAGCCGCACCGGTCCGCCGTGCTCGGTGGTGACTGGCGCGCCGAGCATCCGATAGGCGACGATAACGTCGGGCAGGTGGGCCTGATCGATCGTGAGGCTCTCGGAGTCGGCGTGGTCGTACGACTCAAAGCTCAGCGCCACCGCTCCGGGTTGCACGCCCACGGTATCCAAGATGTGCGAGAGCTGCACTCCCTCCCAGTGGACGTCGGGCACTTTCCAGCCGGTCACGCACTGAAAGGTCTTCACGAAGGACGTCACCGGCATCGCTTGGAGGTCGGCCATGGTGAAAGTCATGGGGCGTTGGACCAGACCGCTGACCTTGAGTCGGTAGTCGCTCGTTTTGATCTTGGGGAACGTACCGGTGATCGAGTAGATCCGGAAGCGATCGCCGAAGGGCAAGAGCCCGCCCAGACCGGAACCGACGGCGTTGCCGAGAAAACTCTGTACCTTGTTTCCTACGAGCACGCCCACCGCGCCGAGGGCGGCGAGACCGATGAAGACTCGACGTCCGACGTTTACTCGCTTCGGAGTTTCGAAGGGCGTTACTTCTTCAGGCGCCACGCGCTACACCGAGTCATTCACCAGTCGCCCCCAGTCGCCGGACTTGCCGCCGGTCTTTCGTAGGAGGACGAGGTCTTCAATATGTGCGGTCGGATCGAGGTCGAGCAGCGAACTGACCACGCTTAGCGCCGCGACGGCGCAGGCAGTGAGCGCTTCCATCTCTACGCCAGTGTGATGAACGGTCACCACGGTTGATTGAATGCTCACTCCTTGCGCGTTTTTCGTTACGTCGACTTGGATGTCGTCGAGGCTGAGCGGATGACACAGTGGAATGAGATTCGCCGTTTGCTTTGCCGCCTGAATGCCCGCGATTCGAGCCGCGTGCAAAACGTCGAGGGCGTGGGTCGCCGTGCCAGGTGCGGGAATGTCAGCGTCGGTAAACACCGTGCAGCTGGCCTGCGCGCTGCGACGCGATGTCTGCTTTCGCGAGACGTCGACCATGCGTAACTTGCCACTGCTGTCGACGTGCGAAAGTTGCTTTTTCACCATCACTCCGCCCTCAATTCGCTTCGAGCCGATCTCGCAACTCATGATGCAACTGCCGTAGTTCGAGATGTTACTCGGGTGACTTGAAAAGTGGACTTTGCGGTACGACCTGTGCACGACCGAGGGTCTCAGCGATTCGGCTCCGGACCAATGAAGTGTGTCGCATCGACGCTTAGCCGCAGATGGTTCACCATGGCACGAATAGCGCGCGAATGTTTAAAGTGACGCTGGTAGTCTTCTCAACAGCCAGTCATTCCGGCTCGAATGTGAAAATTGTGTACTTGACGTCGACTCCGTAGGGGACCTAGCTCCGTGGCACTAACCAACGAAACGCCAAACTCTGCCATTCAGGGCATTGGCGAGAGCGACCAGTTCGACGCGTCATTGTTCATGGAGCCGGGTTCGACGCCCGTGGCCGTCTCGGTGCGTCCCCATCGCGCGGGTCTCGAAGGCCATGCCGCCACGAATAGTCGATCGCCCGATGCCGCCATGCCGCAAGTGGGACCATTGATCGATCGCTACGGTCGGGTTCATAACGACCTTCGTATCTCGGTCACCGATCGCTGCAATCTTCGCTGCGTCTACTGCATGTCCGAAGAGGGCATGACGTTTTTGCCTCGAGCGGAGTTGCTGACCTTTGACGAGATGACCCGCGTGGCGCGCGTGGCTCACGAGCTAGGCGTCACGTCGATACGCCTTACCGGCGGCGAGCCTCTTGTTCGAAGGCGACTGCCCGAACTGGTTTCGAACCTCGCGGCGATCGGTTTCGACGATCTGGCCTTGACCACCAACGGTATGCAACTCGCCTCAATGGCGGAGTCTCTGGTAAATGCCGGACTCACGCGCGTCAATGTCAGTTGCGACTCATTGCGAGCTGAGCGCTTCGAGTCGATTCGTCGTCGTGGCGATCTCGCGACCGTGCTCGGCGCGATGAGCGCGGCGGAAGCGGTCGGCCTCACGCCACTCAAGGTCAACGTCGTGTTGCTTCGTGAGACCAACGACGATGAAATTCTGGATTTCGCGGCGTTTGCCCGCGAGACGGGACGAATCGTGCGGTTCATTGAGTTCATGCCGCTCGACGCTCAAGGCGAGTGGGACCGGGATCGTCTTGTACCGGGCCGCGAAGTCTTCGAACAGATCAATGCGGAGTGGCCACTCGAAGCGGTCGGCGACCACGTCGGTCCGGCACCCGCTGAACGATTCCGATTCGCCGACGGGCGAGGCGAGATCGGACTCATCTCGTCGGTGACCCAACCTTTTTGTGGCACGTGCAACCGGCTTCGACTGACGGCCGACGGATCGATTCGCAACTGCCTGTACTCCGATGACGAACACTCCGTGCGCGACGTCTTGCGCGGCGGGGGTAGTGACGACGAAATTGCCCAGATACTTCGACGGTCCGTGTGGGCCAAGTTTCCGGGCCACGCCATCAACGAGCCCGAGTTCTTGCGTCCCGTTCGCTCGATGTCCATGATCGGTGGGTAGGTCCAAAGGACTTCCACTTGTTCGGGCCAGCGCCCCCTGGACTCACTAACTATTGTCTTTGAATGGCGAAATACCGTATTGGCCAAGCCGCTCAACTCCTCGGTGTCAGCGTCGACACGTTACGTCGTTGGGCGGTGGCCGGGCGCATCGAATCGACCGCCGGGTCCGACGACCGTCGCTACTTTGACGGCGCGGCACTGGCCACGCTCGCCATTGAGATTGCCGGCGAACAGAAGTCGAACCAACCCCGGGCCCAGTCCGCGCGCAATCGATTCGTCGGCATCGTGACCAAGGTGGTTAAGAACACGGTGGTCGCCCAAGTCGAGATCCAGGCCGGACCGCATCGGTTCGTGTCGCTGATCACCCGCGAAGCAGCCGATGAACTCAAGCTGGCCCCGGGCGTGGTTGTGGACGCGGTGGTAAAGGCCACCAACGTCGGCGTGGAGATCCCTTCGGATTTTTGAAGTGGGGCGAGTGAGTTATCGCCAAACTGACTCGACGGGTCTGCCACCGGGCACGGGGCGTCAATTTGAGAAATATTTTCCTCAATCTGACGTTTGTTCAAGTGGCGATAACTAGAAGCACCAAGCGCTCGAGCGCCACGACCAAACTGATTGCTTCGGGCGCCCGCCGGGAACCACTGGTTCTAGCGGGGCCTGGGACCGCATTGAAGATCAGTAGTAGTGCCGTCGACCTCCAACAGCGTGCCCCATCGCTCCGAGAAGCCAGAGAACCAGCCCTACTACGAACACAATCACGCCGATTGTCCATACAATCGCAATTCCCGTTATGAAGCCGATAATGAGAAGAACTACGCCGAGAAAAATCACAATGCCTCCTTTGCTAGTACCAATTTTCCATATTGCCGACCACCGCAAGTTCGCCGCTTCAACAGGGACGAAGACGAGCTGGGCCAAAACTACTTGCGACGCGCAGCGTCCTTACCCGTTACTTACTCTCTTCGTGTAGTGAACTTGAGCCACCACTCGAGTCAGTAACCTGGCGATCGATGGAGTGAGAACCGGTGCTCACTTGACGTCGCGACGTAGCAAAGACCATCACCGATACGACGAATCCGGCCGCCCCAGCAATCATGAGGATAAGACCGACGGTGGAAAGACGAAAGCCCGTTCCTTGATAGGTAACGGCCCAGTACATAATCGCCCCTGCAACAGCTGCGATGGCACTTAATACCATTCCGGGAAGACCCACTTCACACCTCCAGCTAGCTCCCTGACCAAGTGTCAGGTGAAAGGGATGCGGGGTCTCGACGTCCTACTGTGAAACGTAACACACGTGAGCGCACTTCATGATGAGTTTCCATGACAATCGATGCATCGTGGACGATCCTGGCGACCTACTTCGCACATCGCCATACTTCGCTAAGGCAAATTGCACACCGACGGCGAACTTGGCGAATGGTGCTGCGCTTCACCCACATGAAGTAAGTAATCGTGGCACTCTGACACTTCGATATGACCTCCATCACGGAGAGGACTTGCCCTTAAGTGCTACGGCGTCGAGACGTTGGCGCTCGATGCGAGCGGCCCGTCGGGGGTGACGGGCCAGAACGCGATCGCGTCGGGCGAAAACGTCAACTGGCACCGATCGCCCACTCGATACTCGATCGGTTCGCTCGTACGCACTTGGAGTTCGAGCCCGGCGGTGACCGCGACAAAGAGGTCTACTGCCGTGCCGACGTCGGCAATGTCGATCAATGTGCCATTCAAGGAAGCGCCACGCGGTTCGTCGAGCGCGTCGGCAACCTCGGACGTCGCGACAATTGAGATACGTTCCGGACGCACGCTCCACGCCACGATCGTCCCGGCGCGGAGATCCGAGGGGTTGGTGGCGATGAGGGCGCCGTTGGCGTTGAGAAGTCCGCTGGTCACGACCGTGGCGTGATGCAGGTTCGAGATGCCCAGCAGTCGTGCGACCTCGAGCGACGCCGGTCGAGTGAATACCTGGCGACTCGAACCGGATTGCAGCACGCGACCCTCGCTGATGACGACCACCTCGTCGGACAGGAACGCCGCCTCCTCGGGGTCATGGGTCACGAGCAACGTGGCGAGGCCGGTTTCTCGCTGAAGACGGCGCAGTTCGCGGCGCAGTTCTTGTCGAACAGGTACGTCGAGGGCCGAGAACGGTTCGTCGAGCAGCAGTACCTGAGGCGAACTGCACAGCACCTGCGCCAAGGCGACGCGCTGGCGTTGGCCCCCGGAGAGTTCCGAGGGGTAGCGGGCCACGAGTCCCTCGAGGCCTAGGTGCGTGAGCCAATAACTCGCCAATTCGGGTGTGGCCATTCTCGCGAAGAGGAGTTGTTGCCATACCGTGAGGTGGGGAAAGAGAGAGAATCCTTGAGCAACGTAGCCGACCCGTCGTTTTTCGGCCGGGACGTGACGCAGCGACGTCTCGCCGCACCAAAACTCTCCGGGAGTTGCGCCGTAGACACCGGCGAGGCTGCGAAGAAGCGCCGACTTGCCCGAGCCTGAGGGTCCGAGTACGGCGACGTGATTGACGTTCGACGCGTGGGCGAGCGCCAAATGAAACGTGCCGAGGCGGTAGTCAATATCAAAGTGAACGGGCGCGGCGATCACCTTGGTGGGCGATTGGGGTAGGGGAAGGTGTGGTCCACTGGCTCGCCGGCGCGTAAATCGAACCCGACTGATTAAGACGACGGCCACGGCGACGGCGATGGCGAGGGCGGTGGGGGCCAAGGTTGTGCGCAGGCCAACTCCACTGAACTGGTTGTAGGTGTAAATCGGCAGCGACGTTGGGTTGTACGCGAGCACGACGACGGCCCCGTACTCGCCAAATGCGCGCAACCACGCGAGGAGCATGCCCGCTCGGATGCCCGGACCGGCAACGGGCACCGCGACGCGCACGAAACGCGAGAGGTCCGAGTGTCCGAGTGTCGACGCCACGTCCAACAGTCCTTGGTCGACCGAGGTGAACGCGGCCCGGGCCGCGACGATGAGAAACGGCGAGGCGACAAAGGTCATCGCGATCACGATGCCGATCTTTGATTCGGTCAGCGACTGGCCAAAGAGCCGGCCCAAAAGGGTGTAGGGACCGATGATGTAGATGAGCACGATGCCACTCATGAGGGGCGGCAGCGCCAGGGGAATTTGGACGATGAGTCCGACGATCGACGCCCATCGACTCTTCGAACGGGCCAACAGGTAGGCCAATGGCACGCCCAAGACCGTGATCAACGCCAATGAAATGGTGGCGCAGCTCACTGAAACCCAGAGGGCCGGAAAGAGCCCCGGCACGTGAAAACCTCGATCGGAGGTGCTGAGAAAGCGAACGGCGAAGGCGACCAGGGGCACGGCCAGGTACAAGACGATGAGTCCGCCCAAAAATGTCAGCGGGCTTCGGACGACGCCGCGCGACATTACGGCAGGGTCGTCGTCGTGGTGATGATGGACGACGTCGTAAAGGCCTGCACCGGAATTATCGGCGTCACGCCGTTGGCGCGAAGGATCTTCTGCCCGCTCTTGCCCAACAGAAATTTGACGAAGGCCCGGGCGGCCGCTGTGTGGGGCGCGTTCTTCAAAATGGCGACCGTGTACTGTCCGGCGAGGCTCGTGCCGACCAGCGGCACCGTGTTGATGTGCGCCGCGGCCGCTTCCACGGCGTAGAAGAAGCCAGCGTCAAGTTGGCCGGCTTGGAGTTCGCCCACCAGCGACGTTTCTTGAAAGATGTTCGACGTCGAGCTTGCCAGCGGTGCGAGGGCCGGCACGTCGTGGCTCAGTGCCACGCCGGTCAAGGCGTCGACGGCGAGCACGCCCTTGGGATCGGTCGCGGGATCGGTTCGCCCGAGCAAGAAGCCCGGCAAGTCCACCACGTCGTACCAGGGCTTGGTCTTTAACGCCTTGGCGAACCTGGACGCCGGGTTGTAGCCGAGCACGAGCGGCGACCTGGCGAACTCTTTGTACGTCGTCACCCAACTGCCGCTGGCCGCGCTTTGCAGTGTCGCGTCCACGGCAGGCGAGGCACTGATGAAGACGTCACCAACCACGGTTCCGCCAGAGATCTCGCTGGCCAGCGCCGACGATCCGGCGGAGATGCCACTGACCGTGTAACCCGTCGCATTGTGAAAGGCGGGATCGAGCTTCTGTTGCATGAGGTCGAGGAACGAACCGGCGTACAGCACGTTGACGGTGCCCGAATGCTTGGTCGTCGTCGCCGCGCTGGAACGGGAGGTGCCAAGGAATCCAAGGAACATCGCCGCGACAAGGAGGGACGAGAAGGTAACGGCCAGCGCGCGCCGATAAGTCGTCGACGAAATGCGAGCGCCGGGCGATTCATAGCCAGTCAACGAAGTCGTCATTGCGTCTCCTCAGATCGGCTTGACGTTGGCCAACTCGACGCCCATGTTTGCGGCGTTAGGAGTGGATGCACCTAGCATTTGCGGTATTCTACGCCGTCTGGCGCAGCAGATACGTTAGTAGACGTTCGTCGAGGGACACGAACTGCGGTCGGTAGCGCAAAAGTGGTCCCAAACTATGGTGGGGAGCGTGAAATTGGCCCCGAACCATGATTGGGTATTCGTGTCATCGTCCCCGTTATCGCCCGATGAGCTGACGAAGTGGGCGACGCGTCCCCAATGCGGCGCGGTCGTCACCTTCTGTGGGACCGTTCGCAATACGTCAACCACTGGCCACGACATCACCTCGCTGGAGTACGAAACCAGCACCGAGCTCGCGGAGAGTCGCCTCGTCGCGGTCGTGGGTGAAGCGAGGTCTCGCTGGCCGGAGCTTGGCGCCATCGCCGTGCATCACCGGATCGGCCCGGTCGAGTTGGGCGGGATCACCGTCGTCGTGGCGGTGTCCTCGCCACATCGCCACGAGGCCTTTGAGGCGGCGAAGTACCTCATCGACACGGTAAAGAACTGTGTGCCCATGTGGAAGCGCGAAGTATGGCAAGGCGGCTCGGCGTGGAGTGAGGAAGCCCACAGTATCGAGAGCGTGCAAAAACAGTGAGCGTCGACGTGCCGATGGCGAAACGTAAGGGACGTTCGTGATCACGTTGGAAGAAGCGAAGCGGTTCGTGCTCGAGTCGCTCGCGGCACCTACGCCCGAGACATTGGCGCTCGAAGACGTACTCGGGTGCGTGGCGGGTGAAGAGGTGCTCGCTCGCGAGTCGGTGCCCGGGTTCCTCAATTCCTCAATGGACGGATTCGCGCTTCGAGCCCTCGATACCGCGACAGGATCCGCGAGCTTGCGGGTGATCGGGGCGGTGTACGCGGGTGACGGGAGTTCGCCCCACGTCGGGCCCGGCGAGGCGACACGAATAATGACCGGCGCGCCCTTACCCGACGGTGCGGACTGTGTCTGTATGAAAGAAGAGGCGATCGTTGACCCCTCGGGCCATACGGTGCAGATCGAACGAACGATTCCCGTGGGGGAGTACGTGCGCTCTCCCGGCGAGGACGTCACCATCGGTCAAGTACTCGTCGTAGCGGGCGACGAACTCAACCCCGCCAAAGTGGGGGTCTTGGCTGGTCAGGGATTTGCCGCAGCGAAGGCGTTTCGCCAACCTCGCGTCGGCGTTCTGTCAACGGGCAATGAACTCGCCCGGTCCCTCGCGCCACTACAGTCCGGAGAGATACGCGACGTCAATCGACCACTGTTGCTCGCGCTGGTGAAGGAGTCGGGCTGTCTCCCGGTGGATCTGGGAATCGTGCACGACGACTACGCCTCCATCGCTCAACGCTTGAAAGATGGCGTCAAAGAGTGTGACGCGGTCATCTCGACGGGTGGCGTGAGCGTGGGCGATCTCGATCACGTGAAGGCCGTCATTGGCGAACTCGGCGGCGACAGCGCGCGATCAATGCAGGTGGCCATCAAGCCCGGCAAACCCTTCGCCTTTGGGGTCGTGGGGGCGCACCGCGTGCCGGTATTCGGCCTGCCCGGTAATCCGGTGTCGACGCGGGTCAGCTTCGAGTTATTTGTTCGCCCGTCACTGCGCTTTCTTGCCGGACATCGCGTACTCGAGCGCCCGACCTTCAACATGGTGTTGGATAGTCCGATGCCGCGATCGAAAGACGGAAAACTTCACCTCGTGCACGTCGTGGCTCGGATCCACGACGACGGAGTGGCGCACATCGAACGGGCGATTCGACACGGCTCGCATCTTTTGAGTGCGATTGGCGACGCGAACGCCCTGGCGATGGTGCCCGAGAGCGACGGGCTGAAATCGGGTGACGTCGTGCGCGCCATGGTCCTGGACACGGATCAACTGAGCGCTCCCTCGTCATGAACGTTCGCCTCGAACGGCGACGCCGGTGACCCGCGTGCTTCTTTTGGGCCCCGCTCGCGAAGCGGCCGGCGCGGGTCACGGCGAGTTCGACGGCGACACGGTGGGCGCGGTCTTGCAAAATGCGGTGACGCGCTACGGCGTGGACTTTGAACGGGTGTTGGCCGTGAGCCAAATTTGGGTCAACGGCAACGCCGCCGAATCGGGCGACCACATTGGGCCCTACGACGAGATCGCTGTACTGCCGCCGATCTCGGGGGGATGATGATGGCCCACCTCGCCATGCAACGTGGCGAGCGCGTGGTCCAAAAGATCTAGAACGGCCTCGAGACTCTCGAGCGCGCCGGTGGGCGAACCCGGTGTGTTCACAATCAGACTCTGGCCAACGGTGCCCGACCTCCCTCGAGAGAGGGGCCCAAGGATGTGGGTGGCTCGCATCACTTCGCCAAACCCCGGCGACTCTCGTTCGAGGACTTGCAGCGTCGCTTCGGGCGTGAGATCGCGAGGGGAGAATCCGGTGCCGCCGGTGGTGACGATCAGTCCCGCGAACTCCGAGGAGAGTTCTCGTAGAGCGGACGCGACGGACTCGATCCCGTCGGGCACGACGCGCCGTTCGATCACCTGGTATCCCGCCTCTTCGAGACGGGCGCCCAACAGTGGACCGGTTTGGTCTTCACTTTCTTTTGCCGCGACCGAGTCCGAGACGGTCAGGATTTTGGCGACGAGGGTCATGCCCTGAGCGTAGGTGCTGGTGCGCGCGGTTTCTTCGCGAACCCAGGACCGTTACGACGGTGCTGGCTCCTGTCCCGCGACCGCGGGATCAATGGCCACACCCCAGCCTCTAATCTGCTTCTATGAGCACGCCAATTCCCCCCTCAACCCTTCCCACGACGCTCGGCAGTCTGCGCGCGTCCGGCTACGAGTCACGGTCCGTTCGTGATGAGATTCGTCGCAATTTAGAGAGTCGCCTGGCCCAAGGTCTCGCCCTGACCTCGTCGGTCCTAGGTTTCGAGGACACCGTGCTGCCCCAACTCGAGACGGCCCTGCTGGCCGGGCACGACATCATCTTGCTGGGCGAGCGCGGCCAGGCCAAGTCGCGCATCATTCGCTCGCTGGTGGAACTACTCGACGAGTGGCTGCCCATCGTGGCCGGCTCGGACGTGCGCGACGATCCCTTTAGCCCCATCTCGGCCTTTGCGATCGACCTCGTGCGCGCCCGGGGCGACAAGACGCCGGTCAGTTGGGTTCATCGAACTCGACGCTTCGCCGAGAAGTTGGCGTCGCCCGATACTTCCATGGCGGACCTCATTGGTGAAGTCGACCCCATCAAGGTGGCCGGCGGTCTCTACCTCGACGACCCCAAGGCGCTCAGTTACGGTCTCGTGCCCAAGTCCAATCGCGGCATCTTTGCGATCAACGAGTTGCCCGACCTGTCGGAGCGAATCCAAGTAGGACTGCTCAACGTGCTCGAAGAGCGCGACGTGCAGATACGTGGGCACTTGGTGCGCCTCGAGCTCGACGTCTTAGTGGTCGCTACGGCCAACCCCGAGGACTACACCAATCGAGGTCGGCTCATCACGCCACTGAAGGACCGTTTCGGCTCGCAGATCCGCACCCACTATCCCTTTGAAGTGACCACCGAGATCGCCATCATGCACCAAGAAGCGCGACTGCCCACCTCGCCGGTGCCGATTAAGGTGCCGTGGTTCATCGACGACGTTGTCGCGCGCGTCAGCCACGTCGCGCGACGTAGCCATGTCATCAGCCAGAGCTCGGGCGTTTCGGTGCGGCTCTCGATCGCGAACTACGAGACGGTCGTGGCCAACGCGTTGCGCCGTACGTTGCGCACACACGACGACATGGTCGTGCCGCGCGTGAGTGACCTGAGCGCGATGGTCCAGTCCACCCAGGGCAAGATCGAGTTCGACACGATGGACGACGCTGACACCGATCAGGTCATCGCGGCGCTGGTCTCTTTAGCGCTACGCCAGTGCTTTAGCGAGCACGTGCTCTTAGAGGAGGCGCCCGAGATCGTCGAGGCCTTCAACGCCGAGGTCATCGTGCACACCGGGGACGACTTGCCCGACGGGGACTACCTCGTGGTACTGGGCGCCATGCCCGCCCTCGAGGCGCCGGTGGAGCGCGTCGCTGGACCCAACGCCAGCGACGGCGAAAAGGCCGCGGCCGTGGAGTTCATTCTCGAAGGTCTTTATCTCACTAAGCGCCTGGCGAAGGATGCCTCCGGGGCCCGGGCACTCTATCGCTCGAGGAACCGTTAGTGCCTGTTCGCTACGGGTTTCGTTCCGTTGGCGAGGGCGACGACTTTGACGATCTCGACGTCGAAGAGATGTTGGCGCTCTTGGCGGATGACTACATGGAAAACGGCGACCTCGACGAGGCTATGGACCGACTGCTGCGCGAAGGATTCACCACGGAGAACGGCGAGCGGGTCGAAGGGCTTCGCGAGATCTTAGAGCGCACGCGACAAAAGCGCCGCGAGCTCGAACAACAAGCTGACCCCGACGGCGAGATGCAGCGCTATCGCGAATGGCTCGAGGACATTGAAGCAATCGAGTCGAAGGAACTCGAAGAGCTGATGAACGAGGCCGACGCTTCGGGCGACCAGCGCCGCCAAGAGGTGACGCGCGACCTCGTCGATCAAAAGCAGATGCAACGCGATCTCATGAGCGACCGGCTCGGCGATCGGCTCGGCCAGTATCGCGACTACGAGTTCGTCTCGTCCAAGGCTCGTGAAGAGTTCGAAGAGTTGTTGAGCGAACTCGAGCGCGATGTCCTCGACACGTACTTCGAGACCAACAAGGAGTTCATGGGTCGTCCTGACCCCGAAGAGCTCGCGCGCATGCGCGAGATGATGGACGCGCTTTCGACCATGATCGAACAGGATCGTCGAGGTGAAGAACTCGATCCCACCTTTGAAGCGTTCCTGGAGAAGTTCGGCGACTACTTTCCGGGCGCGCAGAACCTCGAGGACGTGATTCGCGCCATGGCCGAGCGCGCGGCCGCGGCCGAGGCGATGTTCAACTCACTCTCGTCGGCACAACAGGGCGAACTGCGCGCGCTCTTCGATCAGATGATGGAGAACATGGAGCTGAACTTCTCCTTAAATCGACTGGTCTCCAATCTGCGCCAGGCCGCGCCCGATCTGGATTGGAACCGGGCCCATCGCATGCGCGGTCAGGACGGATCGCCGTTCGCCCGGGCCGCTTCGGTTGCCGAGCAGTTAGGTCAGCTCAAGGGCCTGGAGGAGTTCCTCGGCCAGAGTCACGCCGCCCAGGGCCTGCCCGAAGTCGACGTCGAAGCCATACGAAGGAACCTCGGTGACGACGCCGCGCGCCATGTCCAGCGTCTCCAAAAGGCCCTTCAGGGCCTGAAGGATCAGGGCTTCATCGATCGCCAGGGGAGTCGTCTGCAACTGAGCGCCAAGGGGATTCGAAAGATCGGTCAGCTCGCGCTGAAGGACATTTTTCAGAAACTGCGCGACTCGCCGCCCACGGGCGCGCACCGGGTGGCGGCTTTGGCGCGTGGCGGGGACCGCGAAGAGACGGCCAAGCCCTGGGAGCCGGGCGAGGCCTTCTCGTTGCATCTGCCCAAGACCCTTCGCAACGCGCTGCTTCGCCAAGGACCGGGCACACCGATCCGTCTGCACCCTGATGACTTTGAAGTCGAAGAGTACGAGGCCACGCGCCGCTCGGCGACCGTCATCGCTATCGACCTCTCGCTCTCGATGGCCATGCGCGGCAACCTCGTGCCCGCCAAGAAGATGGTGCTTGCACTCACCCAACTGATCCGCTCACAGTTCCCGCGCGACTTCGTCGCCGTGGTGGGCTTTGGTGAACGGGCCCAGGAGCTCAAGATCGACGACGTGCCGGCACTCACGATCGACTACAACTACGGCACGAACCTCCAACACGCCCTGGCGCTGAGTCGTCACCTGTTGCGCAATGAGCGCGGCGAACGCCAAGTGGTCGTGGTGACCGACGGCGAGCCGACGGCGCATCTGATGGCCTCGGGCGAGCCCTTCTTCTCCTGGCCACCGGTGCGCGAGACACTCGATAAGACCATGGCCGAGGTGCTGCGCTGCACCAACGCCGGGATCACCATCAACACCTTCGCTCTGGATATCGAGCGCAGCCAGTTCCCCTTTGTCGAGCAGATCGCCCGGGTCAATGGGGGACGGACCTTTTACACCGACGTGAACGACCTCGGGGTGTACGCCCTCGACGATTTCGTCAAACACCGTCGGGCGAGTTAGTTCAAACCCCGCTTCACCAGGTAATTCAAAAATTTCATTTGCATTTTGCCCCAAACCCCGCAACAATGACACCGTTGTAATTACAACGGTGGTAGTCACCGTTGAGGGGGAGGATCACAACGTGGAAATCGTCGAACTCTTGAACGGCATGGAAGATCGAGGCTGGCAGGCCCGTGCAAACTGCATGGGCGTCGATCCCGATCTGTTCTTCCCTGAGCGGGGCGCGTCGACGCGCGAAGCCAAAGAGGTCTGTCGCGGGTGCGTGGTGCGCGAGGACTGCCTCGAGTACGCCCTCGACAACGGCGAGAAGTTCGGTATTTGGGGTGGCATGAGCGAGCGCGAACGCCGCCGTCTCCGTCGGGCTCGCGCCATCGAACGTCGCTCGCAGGTGGGCTGACCAACTAGGCCAGGCGAGCTTCGATGGTGCTTTCGAGGTTGAGATTGAGTTGCGCCCAGCGCGCGCGGTCCGTGGCCGTGACGACTTCTTCAGGGACCAGTCCCACCAACTCACAGCGTTCGATCTCGCCTGTGCTCAACAGGGTCGTCACCTGGTCGTAGACCTGTGAAGGTCCGACGCTGAAGGGCTCGATCAGGTTGCAACTGATCTGGACGAACTCCTTGATTGGAAAGGCCAGCGCGCGCACTGCGCGCGAACGGATGGCCTTGGCGACGCGTTTTCCCTCCTCGAGGGTGGTCCCGCGAACCCAGATATTCCATGCCACCAGCACGCCCCGGGCGCCGACCGCGCTGGCGCCGTGCTCGGCGTTCGCTTCGGGTGGGCCAAAATCGGGCTTGAGATCGAGAAAGGCATGCTTCCGCACGTCGGGCAGGGTGCGAATCGAGCCGTTGCGCAGCGGTCCATAAAGAAAGACGGGTACCTCCAGCTCGCGACCCAGCCACGCCGCCGTTTCGTCGCGCAGCCCCAGCGCCTCGTCGGCTCGCCAGTCGTCGAGCGCCACGTAGGGCACGACATCCACTACGCCCAGGCGCGGGTGCACCCCCCACTGACCGCGCAGGTCAATGCGCGCCAGCGCCGTTTCAATCAGTGTGTGCACGTCGCTAATGAGTTCGTCACGATCGTGGATCAGCGTGAAGACGCTACGCGCATGCGCGGCGTCGGCGTGGCGATCGCGCAACGAGCGTCCGGCGGCTTGGCTCAGTTCATCGAGGACGTCGAGGCGCCATCCCTCGGAGATGTTGACGACGCACTCAAACAAGGCGCTACTTAGACAGCGTCGCGGTAAATGAGGCGCAGGCGACGGCGTTCGCGAAGCAGGCGGCGACGCTCGCGCTCGCTCTTTCCACCCCAGACGCCGTGGTCGATGTGATTATCGAGCGCGTACACGAGGCACTTGCCCGCGACCGGGCACACGGCGCAGATGCGCTGGGCCACGATGACGCCCATGCCGTCACGCGGAAAGAAGGTCTCGGGTGAGTACTCGCGACACAGTCCATCGGCCATCCACTCTGTACCCATAACCACCTCCCCTCCCACTTCTACTCTCACAGTAGTGACTTAGACGGTCACTCTTCGTTACGTTTAATTAATGTCCGCTGAGACCGGTTGCGACTTAGAGGCGTCTTAGAGATCCTCGCGTCCGGTCCGGTAGAATGGCCAAAGTACGAGTATTTCTAAGGAGTTTCGTGAGCCAGGTTCCGACAAGTGAAGTCACCGAGGTCGTCGATCCGGTCGGTCACGTCCAGGTCATCTACCTCGGCCCGGTGGCGCCGCACTGGGAGTGTCGCATGGTCTTTGGCGACGAAGAGCAGATCCAGGCCTTCGTGGACCGGGTGGACGCGCGCCTGCGGTTCTTGCCGCCCCACGACCCGCAGTTTCGCCGCAACCGCGAGCGCGTCAATCGCGACGCCGAGCGTGAGAACCTGCTCGTGGAGTGGAACCTCGGCTACGACGAAGAGAGTTAGGCCAGCGGCGAGTTCGTCACCCGCTCGTACCAGGCGGCGGGATCGTGCAGTTCGCTCGCGCTCGGTAGGCCGTCCACTCGAAGCAGGGCGCCAAACACACTGAGTGAGTGCTCGGCGACGAGCGTGGCGACAAACGCCGTCGCCGCGTCGTGGTGCGGTCCCTGGGTCGTGATGCCAAAGAGCGCCGCAGCCGCGTCTTCGCCGCGCGCGTCGCTTCGACGGTGACGCGCGTACGCTTCGACCAGTGCCGGGCGCGGTCCGAGCAGGGTTTCGGTGATGTCCTGGGCCGCCGCGCAGAAAAAGGCCAGCAGCACGCTGGTGGCGGCGTTGATGGCCCGCGTGGCGTCGCTCTCTTCGGGCACGTTGATGCCGTCGAGCAGCGACGCGGGGTCGTTCATCATCTCGTTGATGTCGCCACTTTCCATCATCGTCTGGAGACGCCCCATCAGATCGCCCTGGACGGCGTGGGCCTCGTTAACGGTGTCGATCAGCAACGCACGCAACGCGTCGCCGGTGCCCGGCTGGGTGAGGACCAGCGAGGCCACGAACTCTTGGGCCAGCGCGAAGACGTAGACCTCGTCGCGCTCGAGCGACCACTCGCTGGCAAACGTCGCGAGGTTGTTCACCACGAGTAGTCGCTGTTCGTCGACGCGAGGTAGCGGCAGTACCGCGAGGCTCCAGGCGCGCGCCGAGAAGTGCCCCGCGACTGAGCCCATCTGAAAGCCCGTGAAGAGCGGACCGATGGTCGAGGCGATCTGGGCCATCATTTGAGTACCCGCGACGTCGAGCTCGTCGCTCGCCGCGAGCGGCGTGGGCATCATGGGCGCCATCAAGGGGCGCCACTGTTCGAGCGCCGCCGTCGTCAGCGCCGAACGGTTGACGGCCACGATCGAGGGCTCGCGCGAGACGCCAAAGAGGGCGTCGACGTGTCGACCCACCAGGGGGGCCAACTCTTCGAGACGCTGGCGTTCGATGGGTAAAGGGTTGGGATCACCGTCATCGCCCCGAGCGATATTGAGGGCCAGCTGGCTCGCCGTGGTGAACCAGGCGTCGGGCCCCTGCTGGCTGAGCATCGAAAAGATGTCGCCGAACATGTCGCCGAAAGGATTGGTGGTCACGACACCAACTTAGAGGGACATCCGAGCGTCACACTCGCGTGGCGCACTGCCGTCTTCCAGTCAATCGTGAGACGCGCCGAGGTGTAGGCCGGGGTCAAGTACAACGTCGACACCAGCTGTTCCCAGGTATTGAGGTCCGCGCCGTTCCAGTGGGTGATGACGTCGCCGACGATGACGTTGGCGTGCGCCGCGGCACTGTAGGGCTCGACCTTGGTGACGAGCACGCCGCCCCCTTGTTCGTTCTTACCCGAGATGCCAAGATCCGCGTGACACCCCCGTCCGGTCGCCACTACTTCGGCGACCTGGGCGACGAAGCGCGCCGCGTACCACTGGTGACGAGAAGAAAGTACCGCCACCACGTAGCCCTTCGCGTCGACCGCGATGGCGTCGACGAAGCCACTAAGGCTGGTATCGGACTTCGTGGCGAGGTAGCGCACGACCCCGACGGCGTTATTCGAGGGATCACCGAGCGTGGTCAGCGACCAGTCGTACTCGGGCGTCGCCGACGTTCCTTTCAAAATGGGCGCCACGGCGATAACCGAGGTGCTCGAGGGCATGGGGTCGAGTTTCAGGGCGGTCACCGGCACGCTCAAGCGCACGATCGAAAAACCCATCACGTTGTCGTGACCGACGAGCGTGACGGGAAAGTTGGCCTTGGTCGCGGTCGACCCGCTGATGAGCGCATTGACGGGGATGGCGACCGTGGTCACCGCCAAATCGTGGGGTAGCACGAGGGCCGCGACGTAGACGACGTGACCCGATGACGAAATCGTGAGATCGACGGTGTTGGCCGCGGCAACACGACTCGACGCCGGCAGCGCGCTGAGGGTGGTCGCGAGGTGTGCGGGCAAGTTGGCGGCGGGCGTGCCCGCGCCTCGATTGACCACTAATACGACGCCGCCGACGACTAAGAGCAGCGCCATCACGCCCGCAGTGACCCGCGGGCTGAGGGATCGGGTCCGGATACTCGTCGTGGTCGCCAACGCCTCAAAGCTCGGCAATTCGCTCGGATGGACCCAGGGACGGCTTTCGACCGGCGGTCTCGCGCGACGACCCGATCGCCGCCATCTCGAAAAATTCCATCCAGCCACGGGTTAAAGGCTAGTAACCAAAGGGTTCTTAATGCCGTCGCCCTAACATCGCTAGTCATGGCTGTAGACGTCGCACTCGACATTGGAACCTCGCGCACGCGCTTGGCGACCAGTCAACGCGGTGTGCTGTTCGACGAACCCACGATGGTCGCGATTGACAACAACTCCGGGGTCGTCGTGGAGCTCGGACACGGTGCGCTGGAACTGGTCGGGCGCACGTCGCGCCACGTTGTGGTGTTTCGACCCTTCGCGCAAGGCGCCACCGTTGACTTCGACGTGACCGCACGGCTGATCGCCGCGCTCTTTGACCGCGCGGGCGTGTCCAAACTCTCTCGAGCTCGCGTGGTGATGAGTGTGCCGTCACTGGCCACGGCCATCGAACGGCGTGCGCTTCGCCAAGCCGCCATTCAAGCCGGCGCGCGCGAGGTCAGCTTGGTCGAGGCGCCGCTCGCCGCCGCGATTGGTCTAGGTCTGCCCGTCCAAGATCCGGTCGGCTCGGCCGTGACGCTACTGGGTGCGGGCGCGTCCGAGGCGGCCATCATCTCGTTGGGCGGCATCGTCACCGGCGGCGCGCGTCGCCTCGGCGGCAACGACGTCGACGCGGCCATCGCGACGCTGCTGCGACTCAACTTGGGTGTCGTGGTCGCGTCGTCAATCGTCGAGATGCTCAAATGCACCTTGGCGTCCGCCCTAGGGCGAACTGCGGGACTCGTGGAAGTCGTGCTGGCTCGAAGTGTTGATCGAGGCGAGTTGGTGCAGGTTGAAGTCAGCGCCGAGTTGGTGAACGCGGCCGCGCGCGACGTGCTCAACTCAACGATTCGCATGATCCAAGAGTGTCTTGGGGACACAGCGCCGGACCTCTCCCAGGACGTCAGCGCAAGAGGCATGACGCTGGTGGGCGGCCACGCCAATTTACGAGACTTCGATGAGTTGGTGGCGATCTCTACCGGGGTCGAGGTAAACGTTGCGAGTCAATCAGACCTGGTCGTCATTCACGGACTGCAGGCCTGTCTTGAAGAGATGGCCTCTCTTCACGCGCTCTTTCGAAGCGCCGACCGCTAACGCTCGGTGTGGCGCAGTTGGGTCACGGCCGAGCGCACCTGCCAGTCCCGGTCGTCGCTGGCGCGCTCGAGCGCAGCCTCGACGTCGGGGCCCTCAAAATTCGATAGGGCGACGATGGCGCGCCGACGTACCGGCGGTTTGTCCTCTAACGCGTTGATGATCGTCGCTCGAGCGCGGTCGTCACCGATCGCGCCCAGGGCCGCCACGGCGCACTCGCGACAGCGAGCGTCGTCGTGGTGCGCGGCGACGTCGCAGAGTTCCACGACGGCACCGACATAGAGATGTTCACCCAGCGCGAAAGCCGCCCCATCGACGACGAGCGCGTCGTCGTCGCGCAGCATTCGCACGACGTCGTCGAGCACCGAGGAGTCCTCGAGCGACGCGTGGGCCAGCTGTTGCAGCCCTTCACGGCGAATCTCGACATTCTCGTCGCCGAGCGCGCGGCGCCAGAGATCGGGGTTGACGAGCGATTGGCGAACCAGGCCGCGCAGGGCCAACACGCGATGACGAACGTGGGGGGAGTCCAAGTGCAACCTCAAGAGTGCCTCGCCGTTTTCGCCCAAGGCGAAACTCGTACGTAGCAGTTGGTTCTCTAAGGGTTCCACTAGCGTTGCGTCATCACTTGGCACGATCCCATTTCACCACCAAATCCGAGCGGGCGTCGTTTCTGGGCCGTGTTAGTGACTGCCGCGATCCTGATCGCTCTCGTGCTGGGACTGCACGCGTGGAACACATCGGAGTACGCGCTCACCCCGGGCAATGCAACGCCGGTGGCACCGTTGGTGAAGATCCACGGCGTCGCGACGAATCCTCATCACGACAAGATCATGCTCGCCGATGTCTACCTTCAGTCACTGACAGCCTGGCAGTGGTTGACCATGCACTTTCAATCTCACGTCCAGTTCGTGCCCGCCAGCGAGCTCGTGAATCCGGGTATTCCCAGTGATGAACTCGGGGCGCAGGGGTTTCTCGAAATGCGCGATGCCAAACAGGCCGCGGAAGTGACGGCCTTTCGTTCGTTGGGCTGGACGGTGCGCGCCACGCGAACGGGCGCGATCGTGAATGGCGTGGTGTCACCGTCGCCGGCCCGCTCGGCGAACGTGCACGTCGGCGACGAGATCGTGGCCGTGAACGGCACGCCGGTGCGTTCGACATGCCAACTCATTGGTTACGTTCACGACCTCGCGCCGGGCACGAAGGTGCGACTCAGTATTGAGCGCGTGAAGATCTCCAACTCCGGGACGTTGTCGTGGCGCGCGCCGATGACTTTGAATATGCGAACGGCCAGCGTGGCGAGCGGCGTCGGTGCTTCGGGGTGCGTCGGACTGACGGGTCGGGCTCGGTCGTGGCTGGGCGTGTCGGGCGAGGACGGATACAGCTATCTACTGCCCGCGAGCGTGTCGATCGATACCGCCGACATCGGCGGACCATCGGCGGGACTGGCGATGACGTTGTCGCTCATCAATGAACTAAGCGGCGGATCACTGACGGGGCATCACGTCATCGCCGCCACCGGCACCATCGACGTTAAGGGCAACGTCGGCGACGTCGGTGGCGTGGCGCAAAAGACCGTCGCGGTGCAACGCGCGGGAGCGACCTTCTTCTTCGTGCCCCAAGTGGAGGTGGCAGCGGCGCGCGCCGCGGCCTCACCGGGACTCACGATCCTCGGCGTGACGACACTGCGCCAAGCGCTGCGCGACCTGCGAAGCCTCGGCGGCGTTGCGCCCCAGCCCCTCACCGCGCCCTCCTAAGCCCAGCTCCTGGCGCGCTACGCCGTAGTCTTTAAGGAATGGACGACCGGCGATCACTTTCTTCGACGCGCCAATCGTCGTCCGAGATTGCTCGGGCAAACTTCACGACCCTGCGCAAGGGTGGCGTCGATCCCAACGAGGTTCGCCTTCACTTAGAAGCGGTCGCGCGTGAGATGGGCCACCTCGAGCACCGCATTCGTGAACTCCAAGAACAGCTGAGCGAATCCCAGCGACGCGTGGCCAATCCCATCCTGGACGAGGCGACCTTGACTGGTGCGCTGGGCTCGCAGAGTGCGGCGATACTTCGCTCGGCCCACGAAGAGGCCGGTCGGGTCACCGCCGAAGCACAAGAACGTAGTGCGCAAGTCTTCACCGAGAGCCAACAGCGCAGTGCCGGACACCTCATCGAGGCGCAAGAGCGCGCTACGGCGTTGATCACCGAGGCCGAGAACACGGCCCTGCAGATCGATCACGAAGCGCGCTTGGCCGCCGAGCGACTTATCGATTCGGCCAAGGTGAATGGTGAAGCGCTCATTGATCGCGCGAGAGAGCAAGGGCGCGCCATCGTTGAGCAGTCCAACGAGGCCCGTCGCACCGTTTTGAACGACCTCGCCGTCAATCGCAAGGCGTTGCAAATGCAGATCGAGCAACTTCGCGCGGCGCGCGACACCCTGGGCTCGTTCGTCTCGATGGTGCGCCAACAGGTGGACGACGTGGTGTCGGGTATCGACTCATCTGACGAAGTGGCGCGCGCCGCCGCGCTCGACGCGCTGCGCCAACACTCCAACGCGCCTGAACCGAGCGAAGAGGAGTTGCTCGCCGGCACGCCCTTACGCGAAGTGCCCGAGAACACGCCCGACGCGCCCGCGGATCCGAACGCCCCCAAATCGCGTTCGCGCAGGGCCACCAAGGGCGCCGCGCCGGCCGAGTCGCTGCTCGAAGACGATCCGTCGGGCACCGATGTCGTCAACGAGATCTTCGCCCGACTGAGAAAGGCGACGCTCGAAGAGCGCGGCGCCTCGGCGCACGCCCCCCGAAAGGTTCCCGCGCACAAGCTCGAGACGCCCGTCGGCGAGCTCTTTCGTCGCCGGGACCAAGCACTCGACGAGTCGCTCACGGTGCTGACCCGACGGGTCAAGCGAGCTCTCCAGGACGATCAAAACATCATGCTGGAGCGTCTGCGCGACGTGAAGGCCATGATCACGACCGAATTGGAAGATGAGCACGCCCAGCGCGCGCGCTACGCCGAGTCGGCCTACGAGGCCCTCGCGCACGCGGCGGGTGCCGGTGAGCAGTTCGCCAGAGATGAGGGCGGCGTCGCGGGCGCGCCCCTTTCCAGGGCGGCGCTTGACGACTGCGCGGCCGATCTGGCCGTCACGATCGTGCTGGCTCTGCGCAAGAAGATCTTGGCCGACGGCAGTGGCGGGGGCACCGAGCGCGCGAACGCGGCCTATCGCGAGTGGCGCGGCGCGCGCGTCGAGCGACTCTGCACCGACGCCGCCCGACGGGCCTTTCACTTAGGCGTCGTGACGGCCGCCCAGGGCCGTCTCATTCGCTTTGTCGCAGCGCCCAACGACGCGCCGTGTGACGCGTGCGCGCGCGACGCGGCGAGCGCGGAGCGCCCCGCCGGCGATAATTTTCCCAGCGGCGCGCCGTACCCTCCGCTGCATGCGGGCTGTGCTTGCGCTGTCGTGCCCGTGTAAGAAAGACGTAGGCTCACTTCGTGCGAAGTCCCACCGACGTCCCCTCGCGTCCCCGGCGTATCGGACGGCTCTCGCGGCGATTCTGGATTGGACTGATCTTCGTCGTCCTGCTGGTCGGCTTTCTCTCCCTGCGCAACCTGGCGGTGCTGTGGACCGATCAGATGTGGTTCTCATCGGTAGGGCTTTCGAGCGTCTTTTCCACGCTGTTCTTCGTCAAGGTGGGGCTGTGCTTCACTTTTGGCGCGATTTTCTTCTTCATCATGTGGGGCAATCTCTTGCTCACCGATCGATTCGGCGCGCGCGATCTCTCCTTTGACCCCGAAGACGAGGTCGTGCGACGTTTTCAAAACGTCGTACGGCCCTACGCCAAGCGCATCTACGCGGCAATCGCGCTGGTCATGGGCCTCATCGCCGGGCTCAACGCGACGGGCCAGTGGCAGAAGTACTTACTTTTCTCTCACGCGCAGTCGTTTCACATCACGGACCCGGTCTTTCACAAAGACCTGGGCTTTTACGTCTTTACGCTGCCTTTTATCTCGTTCGTGGTGACGTGGTTCCTCGTCATTCTCATCCTGGCGCTTCTGGTCACGACGGGCTTTCACTTCTTGAACGGCGGTATCCGTACCACACGCGCCACGCCGCGGGTGTCGCCGCGGGTGAAGGCCCACCTGTCGGTGATCGGCGCGGCCATCGCTCTGATGAAGGCGGCGGGCTATCTGCTGGCTAAGTGGGAGTTGGTCAACTCCACCAACGGCTACGCGCAGGGCGCGAGCTACACCGACGTTCACGCCCGCATGCCGGCGCTGACCATACTCTTCTACCTTTCGCTGGCCGCCGCAGCAATTCTCTTGTACAACGTGCGCTCGAGGGGCTGGTCGTTGCCGGTGGTGGCGGTCGGGCTCTGGGTTTTCGTCGCGCTCGTGATTGGCGTGCTCTATCCGACGTTCCTCCAGGCCCTAAAGGTCAGTCCCAACCAGCAGTCACTGGAGTCGCCGTACATCCAGCGCAATATCAGCGCGACTCGCGCGGCCTTTGGCCTCGACAGCGTGAAGTACCACGCCTTCGCCGGCTCGACTTCCATCACTGAATCCCAGATCAAGGCCAACAAGCCGACGTTGAACAACATCCGACTCTGGGATCCGGCGAACACGATTGCCTTAGAGACGGTGACCCGCCGCCAGTCGATTCGTTCCTACTACACGTTCTCCACGTTGTCGGTGGATCGTTACTACATAAACGGCAAGTTGACGCCGGTCTTGATCGGGGCCCGTCAACTCAACACCGCGAGCTTGCCTTCGCAGAGTTGGGTCAACCAGCACCTGCAGTACACCCACGGCATCGGCGCGGCGGTGGTGGCCGCGAACCAGGTCGACGCCGCGACGGGCAACCCCAACTTCGTCGTGTCGAACGTCCCACCGGCGTCGACCAACGGCATGCCGACCTTGACCGAGCCCGACATCTACTTTGGCATCAACGACCCCGGATGGGTGGTGGCCAACTCCAAGCAGCCCGAACTCGACTACCAGGTGAACGCGGGCGCGAACGCGGGCTCGCCCGTTGAATCGCACTACGCGAGCACCGGGGGCGTCGCGGTGGGCAACATCTTTTCTCGCATGGCGCTCGCGCTACGCCTCGGCGACTTCAACTTTCTCATCTCGAACCAGATCGACTCGAAGAGCCGCGTGCTCTTCGTGCGCGACGTGCGCCAGATGGTCCAAAAGGCCGCGCCGTTCCTCTCCTTTGACTCCCAGCCCTACGCCGTTATCGCCAACGGCCAGGTGCAGTACGTGCTGGACGGCTACACGACGACGAGCCAGTACCCCTACAGCGAGAGCGCCTCGCAGCTCGGCATCACGATGGGCGGTCTGCCCAGCAACTTCAACTACGCGCGCAACTCAGTCAAGGTGGTCGTCAACGCTTACACCGGATCGATGAAGTTCTACGCCAATGACCCCAACGACCCCATCTTGAAGGCCTACCGCTCGGCCTTCCCCTCGATGTTCCAGCCCCTAAGTGCGATGCCCTCGACGATTCGCTCGCACCTGCGCTATCCCACGGACCTTTTCTCCGCTCAGGCCGCGACCTTGGGGCGCTACCACATCACCTCGGCCAGCGCCTTTTACAGCGCGTCGGACCGCTGGGAGGTCTCGCCCACGACGGGCGCGGGCTCACCCTCTGAGGCGCTCGCGCGCACGGCCGTGATTGACGCGGCGGGCAACGTGGTCTCCACGTCGCTCTCGCCGATGAGCCCCATCCTTCAAGTCGGTTCCCTGCCCAGCGCCAACCACCAACAGTTGCTCGAGACCATCGACTACGTGCCGGCGGGCAACTCCTCGACGGTCCAGAGCCTGACGGCGTTCATGGTCGCCACCAGCGACCCCTCCGACTACGGGCGACTGAGCGTCTACGAGACCACCCGCGGCACCACGGTCACCGGCCCGCTGCAGGCCGACTCGGAGATTCAACAGACCTCCAAGGTCAGCTCAATCATCACGCCCTTGGACCAACACGGCTCGAACGTGATCCTGGGCAACAACTTGACGGTGCCGCTCGATTCCAGTGTGCTCTACATCCGTCCGCTCTACGTCACCAGCACCTCGAACCCGATGCCCCAGCTGCGCTACGTGATCGCGGTCTTTAATCAAGACGTCGGCATCGAGCCGACGTTGGCTGGGGCGCTCTCGGACGTGCTCGGCGCGAACGTCAGTGGTCTGACGAGCACCCCCCCGACGGGCAACGGCAAAGGTAAGACCCCGCCCACCACGAGTGCCAGCGTGGCCTCCTATCTCCAACAGGCCTCGGCCGACTACGCCAACGCACAAAGGGCCCTGGCGAACGGGGACTTGGGGCTCTATCAAAAAGACGTCAACGCCATGAACCAGCAACTCGAACTGGCGCGGAACTCGCTCGGCGGCGGGTAGCGATCAGTTGGTCCTCGGCGTGCGGGGCGCGGCGAAGTTGTCGCGTCCGGTGAGGCGCGCCGCGATGACGATGGGGATGAACATCAAGATCACCACGGCGGTCACCACCACGTTGACCTCGGGGAGCTGTTGACCGAGGCGAATGGCGCCAAAGATCCAAATCGGCAGCGTGTTCTGCGCGCCGGCGGTAAAGGTGGTGACGATCACTTCGTCGAAGCTGAGCGCGAAGGCCAACAGTCCGCCCGACACCAAGGCGGTCGCGATGAGGGGCAGGGTGACGAAGCGAAAGGTCTGGTGCGCCGAGGCGCCCAAATCGGCCGACGCCTCAAAGAGCGTGGACGAGGTTCGTCGAAGCCGGGCGATGACATTGTTGTAGACCACCACGATGCAAAAGGTCGTGTGGCCGATGATGATCGTCCAGATCGACAGGTCGATGCCGGCCCACTGAAACGTCGAGTGCAGCGCCACGCCGGTGATAATGCCCGGCAGCGCGATCGGTAACACGAGCAGCAAGGAGATCGTGTCGCGGCCAAAGAATTTCGCCCGGTGCACCCCAAAGGCGGCCAGCGAACCCAGCACCAACGCCAACGCCGTGGCGGCGCAGGCCGCCTTGATCGACAAGACGAAGGCTTGGCGCACCTGTTCGTCGTGCCACGCCACTTGGTACCACGACCACGTCCAACTTCGTATCGGCCAGGTCTCGATATTGGAGCGGTCGAAGCTAAAGATGACGATGGTGATGATCGGCCCGAAGAGAAAGGCCAGCACGGCCCAGACCCACAGCCACAGACCTCCGCGCGCGAGGAGCCGGCGTTTCACAGCGCCTCGAACGCGCCAAAGCGCTTGGCGAGGAGAAGGTACGCCACCATGATGGCGATGGGCACAGTCGCCAGTGCCGCCGCGAGGGGCAGGTTCCCCCCGACGAGCAGATTGTCGTAAATCGCGTTGCCAATCAATGTCGAGTTGGCGCCTCCGACGAGCAGCGGCGTCACGTAGTCACCCAGCGTCAGCGAGAAGGTGAAGATCGATCCCGCGACCAATCCCGGCAGCGCGAGGGGCATGATGACGTGACGAAAGGTCCACCAACTCGACGCGCCTAAGTCGCTCGACGCGTCCAGCAGCGACGAAGGGATTCGCTCCAGGGCCCCAAAAAGAGGCACGATCATGTAGGGCAGCCAGATGTAGCTAAACGTCAGCCACATCGCCCCGTTGGTGAAGCCGAGATTGGGCGAGGGGAGTCCGAGGTGTTGGAAGCTCCAATTGAGCGCGCCGCCTTTTTCCAGGATCGAGATCCACGCGTAGATCTTGGCGAGGTAGCTGGCCCATAGCGGCAAGAGCACCGCGACCAGCAAGAGCCGCTGGCTCCGCTGGCTCGCCACGCGGGCCATGACGTAGGCGAAGGGAAAGGCGACGATGGCGTCGGTCAGGGTCACCAACGCCGCCAGGATCACCGTGCGTCCGATGATCGAGGGGTAAGCGCCCGAGGAGATCTGGTGGAAGTTGACGCCGGTGAGTTGGTGCGTGACGTTGCCCGTGAAGCCGTTGATGCTCCAAAACGCCGTGACGAGCATCAAGAGCAGCGAGCTGACGTAGAGCACCAAGAACCACAGCAGCGGTGGGGCCAGTAGGAACGCCGTGCCCCAGCGCTGGGCCAACGACGAAGAGCGGAGGGAACGAGTCCCTCCGCTCTTCGCTGGCTCGAGGGTGGTTACCCCCCGATCTGGACCCACGCGTTGGTCCACTCACTGTAGGGAATACAGTCGTTCTTGCCGTTGCCGCACGCGGCGACCGGCGTCTTCCAGAACTTGAT
>PLBM01000042.1:50569-57041 GCA_003134515.1 Acidimicrobiaceae bacterium
CACGTGTCGGCCCAGCCGGTCGCACCCTCCTTCGGGATCGTCTCGGCGACCTTCGCGCCGGCAGCGACGAGCGTGTTGGTCTGGTACGGCCACGCCGCGCCGACGACGGCCGTCCCGCTCGAAAAGAGGGTGATCTCGTCACTTCCCAAGCTCCAGTACTTGGCGATGAGGGGCTTCTGTGCCGTTAAGAGCGCGATCGCGGCGTTGAACTGGGTCTGGGTCAATTCGTAGGGATCGGTGATGCCGAGCGACGGCTTGGTCTTGGACAGATAGAGCGCGGCGTCGGCGATCTGAATGGGGTTGTTCGGCACGGTGATCTTGCCCTTGTACTTCTTGTTGTAGATCACGCTCCACGAGGTCGGGGCCGTCTTGAAGGTCTTGGTGGAGTAGAGCAGGACGTTCGGGCCGAACTGGAGGCTCACCCCGTAGTGCACGCCGTCGATCGTGTTGAACGCCGGTGACTGGAGAAACGGGCGCAACTGCTTCCACGAGGGAATCAATTTCATGTTCACCGGTTTCACGTCGCCGCCGTAGATGAGACGCAGGTCCGCGTCGCCCGACGCCGACACCAGGTCGTACTGTCCACCACCGCCGCCGGCCATCAACGACACCATCTCGCCCGATGAGCCGGCGTACTTGGTGTTAATGACGCACCCCGTCGACCTTTCGAAGGGCTTGACCCACGCGGGCGCGAGGTACCCCTCCCAAGCGATGAGGTTGAGCTTGCCCTCACCTTTACCAATGGAGGTCTGGGGAGTCATACCCGCGGTCGGCGGCGTGAGTCCGGACGACGCCCCGGCGCCGCTCGAGATGGCGTTGGCACCGAGGCTCACGAGTGTCAGCGCGGCGAGCGCGACGGCGACACGACCGCCCCGATGAAGATTTCGAAACATAATTTCCCCCTTGTGAGATGGTCTCTCGCTGGTTAGGTTAGTGCGTCGTCCATTGCCACGGCATCGCGCACGTGCCAGGACACGAGGACTCTATCGCCGGTGGCTGGGCCCTTGGCATCCTCGCTGGCCTTGTCATTGGTGTGCACGACGACGAGGTTTTCGCCGCTGTCCAGGTGCACGATATAACGGGTCATCATCCCCAGGTACACGGTGTCAAGGATCACGCCCGCGGCGTGTTCGTCACCGGACGAGGGACCCTCGGGCGGCGAGAGGGTGAGCCGCTCGGGACGAAGGGACCAGCGGTGCCCGGCTCGTTCGAGGATGTTGGAGGTGCCGATGAATCGTGCAACAAAGGGCGTCGAAGGACGTTCGTAGACGTCGCGCGGGGTTCCCACTTGTTCGATGACCCCGTTGTTCATGATCGCGACGCGGTCGCTCATGGCCATCGCCTCTTCTTGATCGTGGGTGACGTAAATAAAAGTGATGCCGACTCTTCGTTGAATGGCCTTCAACTCGACTTGCATCTCTTGGCGCAATTTGAGATCGAGTGCGCCCAGCGGCTCGTCGAGCAAGAGCACCGCGGGCTCGTTGATGATGGCGCGCGCGAGCGCCACTCGCTGACGCTGGCCTCCCGAGAGTTGGGCCGGACGGCGTTGCTCCATTCCCCTTAGCTGCACCATATCGAGCGCCCGTTGGGCCCGTTCTTTGCGCTCGGCTCGAGGAATTCGCCGCACCCGAAGTCCGTACTCGACGTTGGTGGCGACGTCCATATGGGGAAAGAGCGCGTAGTCCTGAAAGACAGTGTTCACGGGGCGCAGGTGCGCCGAGCGAGTCGTGACGTCCACGCCGTGAAGAAAAATGGCGCCTGCGTCGGGTGTCTCAAAGCCCGCGATCATCCGTAGCAGGGTGGTCTTGCCCGAACCCGAGGGACCCAACATCGTAAAGAACTCGCCGGGGCGAATATCGAGTGAGACGTGGTCAACGACGACATTGTCCGAGAATCGCTTGACTACTTCTCGGACCTCCACCGCCGATTCCGACATCGTCGCCTCCTAATCGGTCTCACCTTAGGCCAGGGCCCCATGCGGCGACGTCGTCGCGACGTTGCTCAGGGCAAAGTGACGAACGACGGTGGACTACGCACGGCGTGTCGTCACTCACCCTCTCGTTCGTCGAGATGTCGAAAGGGATTGAGCAGACCCGTTGGATCAAAGACGTGCTTTATTTTTCTCTGTAGTTCCACAAGCGCCGGGTCCGCGAGCGCCAAGTACGGCCCGCGCTTATCAATGCCGAGGCCGTGCTCACCGGAGATCGCACCGCCGAGCGAAACCCCCGCGCGAAAGAGTTCGAGCAAGAGTTCGTTTCGGCGAATCTCGTCGGGTTGAAAGACCGACATATGCACGTTGCCGTCGCCCACGTGACCGCAGCCCGCGACGAACGCGTCGTAGCGTAGGGCCAGTTCGCCGACCTGTTCGAGGAACGTGGGCACCGCGGACCGAGGCACCACGACGTCGAGGATCTCGTGCGCGCCGGCGGCCTTGGCCATCCAAAACACGCGCTCTCTCGCTTCGATCAGCTGGCTCGCCGCGGCGCCTTCAAGTACGTAGACGTCCAGCGCGCCCGCGTCAGAGACGAGACCGGCCGCCGCGACAAGGTCGGCCTCGAGTTGCTCGGTGGTCCTTGTCTCGAGCACCACGATCAGATAGGCCGCGGTCTGTTGGGCGATCGCGGGGTTGACGCCCAGTTGTAAGTTCGTGCCCTTTTCCAATGAGGCCATGGTCAAGACGTCGAGATACTCGAGAATGGAAGGTGCCAGACCGGAGGCGATGAGTGTCGGCACGACCGAGGTGACGGCACGCAGGTCGCTAAAGGGCACGAGCATCGTCGCGGCGTGGAGCAATACCGGCGAGAGTTTGAGCGTCACTTCAGTGACGAGCGCCAGCGTTCCCTCGCTGCCAATGATCAACTGCGTAAGGTCGTAGCCCGACGAGGACTTGACGACGGGCCCGCCGGTCTTCAGTACGGTCCCGTCCATTAACACGACTTCGAGTCCGAGCACGTGGTGGCGCGTGACGCCGTGGCGCACGGCGCGCATACCCCCGGCGTTGGTATTGACGTTGCCGCCAAGCGACCCTGAGAGCTCCCCGGGATAGACCGGATAGTGCAGCCCCGTGCCGAGGAGCTTCTCGTTCAACTCGCGCAGCGTGATGCCCGCCTGGACGACCGCGACGTGGTCGCGCACGTCGAGGCGCACGATGTCACGCATCCGGTCAAAGCTGATCACGAGACCCCCGTTGACCGGCACGGCGCCGCCCGAGAGTCCGGTTCCCGAACCGCGCGGGGTCACGGGAACCTGGTGGCGGCTAGCCCAGCGAACGAGCTCGGCCACTTCCTCGCTGGTGTGGGGACGGGCTACGGCGAAGGGCGCTCGGGGACGAACGTGCAGCGATTCATCATGCAAGTCATCGAGTGAGTGCGCGCCTTCAAAGGTGACGTCACCTTTGACAATATTTATTAGTTCGGTGCGCCGTTGGAGGTCGTCCACTAACGCAGAACCCTACTCTTCGCCCCCGCTAGCCCCATCGGTCACGAGGCGCCTGTCGTCCCTTCAGTCCCATTGTTTCGATCGTGTCGCGGATGACTACTTCACGGTGTACTTGACCGTGGTCGTCTTTCCGCTCTTGAAGTGAATCGTCAGGGTGAATGAACCCTTCTTGGCGTTGGCTGCTTCCTTAACCTTCAACGTCAACTTGGATGCCGTGACGCTCTTGACGCTCACGGTGGCGCCGGCGGGGCCGGAGACCCTCGAGACCGCAGTGAAGTGGCTGCCCAAGACGGTGATCACAACGGTCTCGCCAGGTACGGCCGTTCCGGTCGACCTGGTGGCCTTGGGTGACGGAGTGACGACCTTGGGAGTGTTGAACGTGATGGGGGCAGCTCCCGCGTCCGCACTCTGCAGATTCGCCACTTCGATCACACAACTACTCAGGTTCGAAGAGGAGGTGCCGCACGTGCCGGTTCCCACGGTGCCGGTGACAACCCTGAACGCCGTCGCCGGCAGCGTGCCGTCGGCGTTCACGGTGATTGGCGTCGCCGTAGCGATGTCACAGCCGGCTTGGGAGGTAGCCGTGGCTAGACACTCAATGGCGTAGACCGAGTCGGCTGGGGTGAAGTTAGCGCCGGTGATGCTCACCGCCGCACCATTGGTGAGGCCCGTACTTGGTGTGATCGTAATCGTGGGAGTACCCGCTGCCTCGGCAGCGAATGCACCAAAGACGGCCATACCTCCCATAATGAGTGCCACCGCCGCGACGCCTGTCGCCAATCGCTTCATCATCTAAAGCCCTCCCGATTCATCAATTCGTGTACTCCTGATTATCAGATGGGTGGGGTGCGTCGCAGGACGGGTCCTCAGAACGTGTGGAATATGCACTCTTTGAACCCGATGAAGACATGGAAATGACCGCCCAATCATGGTTCACGCCAGGACGTGCATGCGGTTCAATTTTCCGAGAGGAACCGTTCTCGTCGCGCTCGATCACCGAGCACTTCGATGAGAACGGGACCACCCTAGCTCGAGTCAAGGCGTTTGGTTCGGGTCCAACCCGTGGTCAGGTTCTAGAGGAACGCTCCGCTGAGGAGCGGCTAGGATTGGAAACCGCATCGCGGGGTGGAGCAGTCTGGTANNGGTAGCTCGTCGGGCTCATAACCCGAAGGTCGCAAGTTCAAATCTTGCCCCCGCCACTAAGAAGGTTGGCCTTCATTCCGCTCTCGCTGGCGTAGAAGTCTCCATTGCTCGAACAAGTGCTTGGCTGACTGTCTTGGCGCAAATCTTTCGTGCGATGCTAAAGCACTACTTATGCACTGTCGACCGCCGCAGAGAGAGTTTTGGCTGCGGTTTTCTCGCACGATCGAATGGAGTGATTGATGATCGTTGCAACTTTTTCTCCAGCAGTGGCGTCACTTTTTTGTCATGTTTGCTCAGAGGCAACGATGCTGAAACTTCGCTTACTTAGCGTTGCGCATCAAAAATAAATGAATGGAATGACCTACCGCGAAGTAAATAGAAATGTTCTGCACTCTTAAAAAATTCAATTCTTCGCAATGTCGTTGGCTTGCTGGCTCCAGTCGATGTTGCAAGGGTGTTCGACGACGCTGGTGGCGACGAAAAGTTGATCTTTCGCAAAACGTCGCAGGTCGAGAAAAACTAGCGCCTCGGATCAATTTATTGAGGGGTAAAAGCCTTTGATTTACTAGAGAATTTCAATGGTTCCGTATAATTCTGACGTTAGAAGAAATTTTTTGTACACTAACCAATGAGGCGCGGGGGCACTGTGCCAGGGATTCGTACAGCGTGAGGGCGAAGTGAAACTAAAAAGTCTACGAAGAATGGTGACCGCTGTTGCGATGGTCACAATTCTTAGCGCGACACTTGGTGCGAGCGCGTTAGCGCTCCCTGCTTTCGGCGACGGAGGCCCTTCCGGCAATTCGAACGACTCGTCTAATTCGTCTCAAAATAATAATGGCGGCTCTTCGCACGACGGTTCAAACGGAGGCTCCTCTCAAAACGGTAATGACGGCGGCTCTTCGAACGAAGGTTCAAACGGAGGCTCCTCTCAAGGTAAATCCTGCAGTCAACTCAACAAAGAATCTCAGTCCGGTTCAACGTTTACTTATGATTACGTTCTTTCTCTACCGAGCGGTGCATCCCTAACGCCTAGCTCTGGTGGGGGATACGACGTGACGACGAAAGTCAACGGACAGACTTCCGATTGGGGTTCGATTGCGGCGCCGAATGCGCACGACTCCAAAGGTCGATCGCTTCCGGCCACGTACACCCTAAGTGGCAACGACTTGACGGAACATGTGCACAACGCGTCTCCCGGAGATTCTCCGGTCACGCCGACGAGCCCATGCACGGGCGGGTCGCACGCGACGTTGCCGAACCTCACCGCGACGGCGGCAACGAGCGTAACGCCTACGACGGGCACGTTGAACGGCACCGCGAATGCCAACGGAGCTTCGACCGCGGTGAGTTTTTGCTACTCAACCTCTTCGACCCTGTCGAACTGCGTTGGGGCCACCACGGTGAACGCGAACCCCTCGTCAGTGACCGGCTCGACGTCGACCGCACTCAATGTGGCTCTAACGGGACTTCTTCCGGGCAAGACGTATTACTACGAAGTTAAGGGCGTGAACTCAGCCGGCACCACTTACAGCAACGTGCTTAGTTTTACGACGACCGCCATCGACCCGATCACATTCAACTCGCAGGGTGGCGCACCCGTGTCACCCATTTCTGGCAACAACGGTTCGACGATCACTTTGCCCGCCGCACCGACCTACGCCGGTCACACCTTTAGGGGCTGGTTCGTCGCCGCCACCGGCGGCACGGCGCTCAGTTCGCCGTACACACTCACTGGTTCGACGACGCTTTACGCCCAGTGGACGCTCAACACCGAGACCGTCACCTTCATTCCCAACGGCGGCAACGCGGTCGCGTCACAGAGCCCCAACTACAACACCTCGATCGCCTCGCTGCCGAGCGACACGCGCACCGGCTACACCTTTAGCGGCTG
>PLBM01000072.1:0-20851 GCA_003134515.1 Acidimicrobiaceae bacterium
ATGCTACCTCGAGCGCTACCTCAGCTGGCCCCGCCACATCGAAATGCAAATCCTCGCCGACGCACATGGCAACACGTTGTGGCTCGGCGAACGCGACTGTTCCGCCCAACGTCGCCATCAAAAACTGATCGAGGAGTCACCGGCTCCGAACTTCTCCGACGAGATGCGTCACGCCATGGGCGAAGCCGCGGTCAAGATTGCCGCGGCCTGCGGCTACGTGAACGCCGGAACAGTTGAGTTTCTTTTCCAAGATGGCGAGTTCCACTTCCTCGAGATGAACACTCGCCTACAGGTCGAACACCCCGTTACCGAGATGGTCACCGGACTCGACCTCGTGGAATGGCAACTTCGAGTCGCGGCCGGAGAACGCTTGGACTTCAGCCAAGAGGATGTGCGAAGAAACGGCCACGCTATCGAAATTCGGATCAACGCCGAAGATCCCGCGGGGGGGCGATTCCTTCCTTCACCGGGCACGATCACTCGTTTCGATCAGCCCTCAGGTCCGGGCGTTCGTCTCGACGCGGGTTACGGCGCGGGTGATTCAATCTCGCAGTACTACGACAATTTGATCGGCAAGCTCATCGTATGGGCCTCGGACCGTGAAAAAGCGCGTCGGCGAATGCTGCGCGCCATTGAAGAGACCACCATCGAGGGCGTCGCGACGACTCTCGGCGCAGACGTCTTGATTCTTTCAAGCGAAGAGTTCGTGAATGGGACGCACTCCACCAAGTGGATTGAGACCAGCCTGGACTTCACCGCGCTACCCACGCCGGTACAGGCCGCCGTCTCGGTTGGCGAGGGCCGGGTACGCAAGGACGTGACCGCGGAAGTCAACGGACGGCGGGTCACCGTCGCACTCTGGGTCCCTGAGTTCGACGACGACTTGTCCACACGTCCCCAGAGCACCGCCGCCAAACCCCGACGCCAACACCACTCCGGGGTGCTCGGCAGCGGTTCGGGCAAGGTCAGCGTACCGATGCAGGGCACCATCGTCAACGTCAACGTGGAAGTGGGACAAGCGGTCGAGGCCGGCGATACGGTCGTCATTCTCGAAGCGATGAAAATGGAGAACCTCGTGCACGCCGAGAGGTCGGGTGTGGTGAAGGCGATCAACGTCGCTACGGGCGATTCCGTCAGTGCCGGCGACGTCGTCGTGGTGATTGAATGACGCTGCAACAACGCGCCACTGACACGATCGAGAGCGCACGTGGTGATCTCGTTGCGCTCAGCCACTTCATTCACGCGCACCCCGAACTCGGTTACGTCGAGTTTGAGTCATCCGAGGCCGTCGCCCTCGCCGCCGAGCAGCGAGGCTTTCTCGTCGAGCGAGGGGCCGCCTCATTGCCGACCGCCTTTCGCGCCACCATCGGCACGGGTGAACTACACGTCCTCTTTTGCGCCGAGTTCGACGCACTCCCCGATGTCGGTCACGCCTGCGGACATAACATCATCGCGGCGTCCTCACTCGGGGCGGCGCTCGGACTCGGGGCGGTTGCCGACGAACTTGATCTCACGGTCACGTTGCTCGGTACGCCGTCCGAGGAGGGTGGCGGGGGGAAAATCGATCTCCTCCAAGCGGGTTACTTTGACGACGCGCACTGCGCCATGATGGTGCACCCCTTTCCCGATGAGTGGCTTGAGGCAACGTGTCTTGCCGTCGACCACTTTGACGTCGTGTTCGCCGGCAAGGAGGCGCACGCGTCGGCGGCCCCGTGGGAGGGCGCGAACGCGCTCGACGCACTCACCATTGCGCAAGTCGCCCTCGGACTGTTGCGTCAACAGTTGCGTCCGGAAGATCAGGTGCACGGCATCGTCACCGAAGGCGGATCAGCCGCCAATATCATCGCAAGCCGGGCTGTCGGGCGCTTCATGGCTCGCTCGGCCACGGCCGAGCAGTTGAGTGATCTTCGAGGTCGCGTTAACGCCTGTTTTGAAGCAGGCGCTCTCGCCACTGGCACCACGCTCGTGATCGAAGAACTGGGGCATCCGTTCTCGCACATGGAGTCCGACCCCGACATCCTCGCGCACTACCGCCGCGCGGCCGAAGCGCTGGGGCGGAGTTTTGCGCTCGACGACGAGCGCGCCGCCAAACCGACGATCTCAACTGACATGGGCAACGTCTCGCTCGTCGTGCCGTCAATTCATCCCCTCTTGATGATTCCTACCCATGGGGCCGTCAACCATCAGCCCGAATTCACCGCCGCGTGCGCGACGCCGGCGGCCGATCAGGCCGTCATCGACGGAGCCATCGCTTTGGCTCACACGGCTATCGCCGTGGCACTGGACGCCGCCTTGCGCGAACGGCTTCTTCGTCGCTCGTGATACTCGAACACGCACTCTTGAACATTCTTGTCGGCGAAGAATCTGCGTTCGAGAAGTCAATGCGCGAAGGACTGCCCCTCATCGAGTCCGCCGAAGGGTGCTTTGGCGCCGAGGTACGACGTCAGTCTGAGGACGACTCGACCTATCTCTTGCTCGTTCGCTGGTCCTCGATCGACGCGCACCTCGCCTTTCGAGCGACCGAGCTCTTTACCGCGTGGCGTGACCTGACCCACCGGTATTATCGCGAGCCCCCGAGCGTGACGCACTTTCACGAGCCGCTGACGCGCTAGCCCGCGTGATAGACCCCGAACTCGTCGCGCAACACGTCGGCGACTTCGCCAAGCGTCGCCAGTCTCGATAGCGCGATCTTCATCGGGTAAAGCACATTGGCCGACCCACGCGCGGCTACGCCCAGGTCGTCGAGGGCGGCTCGCACTGCGTCGTTCTCACGTGACGCCTTGAGTCGGCGAACGCGCGCGACCTGAGTCTGCTGTTGTTGTTCGTCGATGGGAAAGACGTCGGCTCTCGTTGGCTCGCTCTCGATGAAGCGGTTGACCCCCACTACGATCTTTTCGCCCCGCTCGACCTCGCGCGCGAATTCGTAGGCCGCGGCGTCGATTTCATCTTGTAGGTAGTGCGCTTCGATCGCGGCGACTGAACCACCCATCTTGTCAATGGTCTCGATGTACTCACGAGCGCGCTGCTCGACCTCGTCGGTCAGCGATTCGACGAAGTACGAGCCGGCCAAGGGGTCCACGGTGTCGGCCGTGCCCGACTCGTAGCCAATAACTTGCTGCGTACGAAGGGCCAACTTCGCTGCTCGCTCCGTCGGTAGGCCCAGCGCCTCGTCAAAGCCGTTGGTGTGCAGGCTCTGTGTTCCCCCGAGGACGGCGGCGAGGCCCTGGAGGGTGACGCGCACGATGTTGTTCTCGGGCTGTTGGGCGGTGAGCGTCGAGCCGCCGGTCTGGGTGTGAAAACGCAACATGGTCGAGCGTGGATCGGTCGAACCAAAGCGCTCGCGCATGATCGAAGCCCACAAACGACGTGCCGCGCGGTACTTGGCCACCTCTTCGAAAAGGTTGTTGTGCGCGTTGAAGAAGAAACTGAGTCGCGGCGCAAACACGTCGAGGGCCAGTCCCGCGGCGAGCGCCGCTTCGACGTAAGCGATGCCGTTGGCGAGAGTGAACGCAATCTCTTGCACGGCGGTCGAGCCGGCCTCTCGTATGTGATAGCCCGAGATCGAAATCGTGTTCCAGTTCGGCATCTCCTTCGCGCAGTAAGCAAAAGAGTCAACTACAAGACGCATCGACGGTCGCGGTGGGTAGATATACGTACCTCGCGCCACGTACTCCTTCAAGATGTCATTTTGCACGGTGCCACGAAGTTGCGCGCCGGTACTCCCCTGCTCTTCGCCGACCAATTGGTAGAGCAGCAACAGAGTCGCGGCGGTGGCGTTGATGGTCATCGACGTCGTGACCTCGGCGAGCGGCAGATCTCGTAGGAGCAGCCGCATGTCCTCCAGCGACGAGATCGCCACACCAACCTTGCCCACTTCACCTTCAGCGCGCGGGTGATCGGCGTCCAGGCCCATTTGCGTCGGCAGGTCGAACGCGCACGAGAGCCCCGTTTGGCCGGCGCCCAGGAGAAACTTAAATCGTTCGTTGGTCGCCTTCGCGCTGCCGAAACCGGCGTACTGACGCATCGTCCACAGTCGCCCGCGGTACATCGTCTCTTGCACACCTCGGGTGTAGGGATAACCGCCCGGTTCGCCCAGTTGGGTTACTTCGTCAAAGTCCTTCAGATCGGCGCCACGATAGACCGTTTTGATTTCAATTCCCGAATCGGTGAAGCGCTCGTCGGAACTCACGTCACCAAGGTTAGGCGGTACTTGTCGCCGTCCACCTCGACCAAACGCCCGCGGAGGTATGAAATGTCGTTCGGGCATCGCGCGACGAAGCAAGATAGAGAGATGTACTGCTCGAACTGCGGCTCGGAGATGAATGGGGCGAACTGTCCCGTGTGTGGCAGGACGCTGCCCGGGAATGCCCACGGCCAGATCGACACCACGACCGGGCTGATGCTCGCCGGATGGTGGCGGCGCGTCGGGGCGACCTTTGGCGACGATTTGATTCTCATTATTCCGACCCTCGTCGTCGCGTCGATCTTCGCCCAACTCGACGGCAACGTCGTCGGCGCCCTCGTGGCATTGGTACTCGAAGGTATCTATATGGTCAAACTCTTGAGCAGCGCTCGGGGTCAAACCATTGGTAATCGCGTCGCGGCGACACGGGTGCGCAGTGCCGGGAACGGACAGGCCATTTCCTTGTCGCAAGCCTTCAAGCGCTGGGGCTTCATTGCTGTCTATAGCGCCATCGAGCTCGCCTCAAGTCCCGCGTCGATCTATATCGTGGCCCTCATCGCGCTCGTCGACAACCTGTATCCGCTCTACGATGCACGTAATCAGACCCTCCACGATAAGTTCGCCGGGACAATCGTGGTCTTGGCCTAAGACGCCGCCCGAATCTACATAGAAAGTATGTAAAAGCCACAATGTAAATCTTGACGTTAAGTGGTAAAATTCCACCACAGGACGTCTAGACCCAGCTTCCTCTCCCTGACAATGCGCCAGGGAGAAGAGAAGAAGGTCGAAATGCAAGTTCGAACCATACGAACCGGTTTAATCAGTGTCGTACTGGCCCTAGGCATCGCAATTCCAAGTGGCGTTGCTGTTGCAGGGGCACAACGAGCACATGCTGCGCAACCGAGAGTTACGCCGACTTCAGCGTGCACTAAGGGTGCTCCCTCTGACGGGTACGCCGGGTACTGTGCAACGCTTGACGGGAAAAACACCTATTTCGGTCTCTACGGACTGGGCTTTCCGTCGACCAACGGATGGGGACTGTGCGCGGACTCTCCGTCAACGAACAGTAATTATCCCCTGCCCGCTTATGACTACGTAGCTTCGGCTGCACCGAGCGGCGCGTCGACCGCTGGCTTCGCCGCCCTTGGTTACGCGCTCTCTACAGAACAGTCGCTCGGACGAATTAGTTCGGGGCGCTCGGGTTTGTACACCGCCAGCCAATTGGGAGCGGCCGCGAAGATCGTCTACAACCACGTCGCGTGGGGAAGGGCGTATCCATCGACTGACGCGGGCACCACGGCCGCGATCGGTGAGCTTCGTGCTTTGATGAGTCAAGTCTCGGGTATCACCGCGACGCCAACGCTCAAAGTTTCAATGAGCGCTACATCGGGTTCCGCCGCGAACGCCAAGATAGCAGTCATGGTTCCCGGTACGAACAACGGACTGGCGGGCCAGTTGGTCTCGATTCGCGTCCGCGGCGGGCACCTTAAGGGTTCAACCGCAACAACGGGGACGGCCACGACGAACGCACAAGGCATCGCCATGGTGCCGGTCGTCGCCACTGATCCAACGTCGAACGTTACGGTCAGTGCCACGGCTCACGTCGGTAATGCGTCGCTCGCCTTTTTCAAGCCCACGCGAATCAATACGAGTGCTCAGCTACTTGTGGCCCCTAAAGTTGCGACCGTCATTTCAAAGTCGAGTTCATTGAACATTGCGAATCCGGCCTCCAAGGGCGGCAAGGCTGGCGCGACAGGTGCCACCGGCGCGACTGGTGCCACAGGAGCCACGGGAGCTACAGGCCCTACAGGTCCAGCGGGTCCGACGGGCGCCACTGGATCGACGGGCGCCACTGGATCAGCAGGCGGTGCTGGACCGGCGGGACCTCCAGGCCCCGCGGGCACGACGATTGACTTCGCCGAGTTCTACGGCCTTAGTGGTGCCGGCGGTCTTCCCGACTACGCGGCGACCATTGCCGTCGGCGCAGCCGTACCGTTTCCCGAGGTGGCCGCCACTGGATCCGGGGCGATCACGCAGCTAGTTGGGAATAAGACGTTCAATCTGGCGACCATTGGTACATATCATGTCACCTTCCAAGTCTCCACTGACGAGCCCGGCCAGTTAGAGCTCACGCTCAACACGGTGCCGTTGGCGTGGACCGTCGTCGGTCGAGCGACGGGCACGTCCCTGATCGAAGAGACAGCTTTGGTGACAACCACCACCATCAACAGCGTGCTCTCCGTCATCAGCAGTAGCCCTGCGGCCTTGACCATCACTCCCAAAGCGGGAGGCACCAGCGCGGCCAGCGCTTCGCTGATCATCGAGCAGATTAAGTAAACCCCAGCTTCAATAAAACTCCCACCACCGATCGCTCTCAAGGCGATCGGTGGTGGGAGTTTTCGATTGCCGGCACCACGATTCCCGCTACGGCGCCTAGGCGTTGAGCGGGTGGGGCATGCACAGATCGTCGTATTCGGCGATCTGAATTGGTCCGGCATTCTCACCACAGGCCGGACACGACGGGTCACGACGAACGTTAAAAGTGCGAAACGACTCGTCCAACGCGTCGTAAGTCAATAGTCGACCAACTAAGGGGTCACCCAAGTTGAGGATTAGTTTGATCGTTTCGAGAGCTTGAATCGAACCCACGACTCCGGGCAAAACGCCGAGCACCCCCGCTTCGGCGCAACTCGGCGCCAACTCGGCCGGCGGCGGCTCGGGAATCATGCAGCGATAACACGGGCCCACGAAGGGGCTAAAGACGGTTACTTGACCCTCGAAGCGAAAGATGGAACCGTGCACCACGGGTATGCGCTTTACCAGCGAGGCGTCGTTTACCAAGTAACGCGTCGGGAAATTGTCCGTCCCGTCCACGATGACGTCGTAACCGTCGATGATGTCCAGAATATTGTCCGCCCCCAAGCGAGTGTCGTAAGTGAGGACTTTGACGTCGGGATTCATAGCCGTCAGTGTCGCCTTGGCGCTGTCAACCTTGCGCATGCCCACGCGGTCCATCGAGTGCAGTATTTGGCGCTGCAAGTTCGAGGCGTCAACGACGTCCATGTCGATGATGCCCAATGTGCCCACGCCGGCCGCGGCCAGGTAGAGAGCCGCCGGGGAGCCAAGTCCACCCGCGCCGAGCACCAGGACCTTTGAATCGAGCAATTTCATCTGGCCCTCCTCGCCCACTTCGGGCAAGAGGAGGTGACGGTGGTAGCGGACCCGTTGGTCTTGGGTCATGGAGCGAGGGGTACTCCACTCGAGTCCCTCGTCCTTCCAACGATTAAAGCCGCCCACGACCGACACCACGTCGCGGTAACCGAGATCCTGGAGCGTCTTTGCGGCAAAGGCACTGCGCGCGCCGCCGGCGCAATAGATCGCGATCGGCGCAGACTTGTCAGGTAAGCGCCCCTCAATGGAAAACTCAAGCTGACCCCGGGGCACATGAATCGCACCGGGCATCGCCCCTTGTTGGAACTCATCGGGTTCACGTACGTCAAGCAGCGTGAAGTGATCGAGGCGTGCAGCGACGTCGTGGGGGTCAATTTCACGGATCTCCGCCTTGGCGGCGTTCAGTAGGTCTCGCGGTGTTGACAAGGGACGCTCCTTTTCAGTGGTTAAACCCTACCCGCTGGGTCATCATTTATCGACGCTCCACCTGCTAGACCCGTCGCGTGGAACTTCGCGAACTGCTCGCTCGACGACGCATGACGCGGTCCTTTGACGGAACGCCGGTCGATGAGTCATGGCTCGACGAGCTCTGCGCCCAGGCTCTGTGGGCGCCGACGGCCGGCAACAGCGCGGGCGTTCGGCTTTACACGTTGAGTGCAGCGTACGTCGAGGCGTACTTCGAACACGCCACCGACGACACATGGCGACGACGCGAACGTCGAAGCGACGGCCTGCGTCGAGCGGGCGGAGTCGTGCTGGTGACCTCGCGCGCCCAGGACTACGTGGCTCGCTACGGCGAAGACGACAAGGCACACTCGGGACTGAGCGAACGATCGGCGTGGCCCGTGCCGTACTGGCACACCGATGCGGCGATGGCCACCTTGGCTTTACTGCTTCTTATCGAAGAGAGTGGCTGGCAGTCCACGCTCTGGGGCAGCTTTCGAAACGCCGAAGCGGTCATGCGCTGGGCTGGCATCGATGACGAGGAGCTTTTCGGCACCGTGTTGATCGGCCGAAGCGACGGCGCCGACGTGACGTCAAGTTCGCTTCGCCGCGCGGTGCCGCGGCGAAGCGACCGGGTCCAGCGATTGACTCCTTAAGGCTTCACGGACTGCGCCAACGCGTCGAGGTACTCCACCAAAGTGCGAGCGGAAAACGCGGTCGCACCCTTGGTGACGTAACCGCGCGCCTCGCTCGATCGCGCCGGACCCGCGATATCGAGGTGCGCCCAGCTTCGTCCGTCGGTGAAGCGCCGCAGTAAGAGCGCGGCGGATATCGATCCCGCCAGGCTGGCTTTGCCAATGTTCTTCATGTCAGCCACGTCGGAGTCAATGTGTGATTCGTAACTCTCCACGAGGGGCATACGCCACAATGCCTCGCCGCTTCGCTCGCTCGCGGCGCCGAGGAGTGCCGCCAGTTCGTCGTTCGAGGCGTACAACGCACCCACTTCATCGCCCAGGGCCACCGACTGCGCGCCGGTCAAGGTAGCGACGTCAATGATCGCGTCGGGCTTGATTTCGGTGGCCAAACTTATTCCATCGGCCAATATCAACCGACCTTCGGCGTCCGTGTTAAGTACCTCAATCGTCATGCCGTTTCGAATGGTGAGGACGTCACCGGGCTTGGTGGCCTTGTCGCCCGGGAGATTCTCGGTCAAGGGCGCAATGGCCGTCACGCGCACGCCGAGGCCCAGACGACTCGCGATAGAGAGAACCGCGATCACAATGGCGGCGCCCGACATGTCCGTCTTCATCGTCATCATGCCCTCGCCGGACTTAATGGAGAGGCCCCCCGAATCGAAGGTCACACCTTTACCTACGAGCGCGACGTGAGGAATCTTCTCGCCGGGCCGCGGATCGTAGGTGGCGTACACGAGACGCGTCGGTTGCGCGGACCCCTGACCCACGCCGAGCAGCCCGCCTAGGCGCTCCTCTTTGATCTTTGATTCGGTCCAGATCTGGACGTTGACGTGCTCGTCCTTCTCGAGTCGCTCGTCAATCTCCTTGGCCAGCTCTCGAGGCGGGAGGAAGCCGGCCGGTGAGTCGACGAGGAATTTGGCCCAGTTGACGGCGTCGGCGATGATGGCCCCGCGCTCGACGCCCTTGGTCACGACATCGTGGATCGAGACCGTGGGCAGCGGCATCGCCACCGGCACCACGTCAAACGTCACCTCATCACTTTTGTTCTTAAAGCTGTACGAAGCAAGCAACGCACCTTCCACCAACGCCTGTGCGGCACTCGAAGGGTCAGTCAGACCATTGGTCGGCAAAAGCACCGCCATTGAGCCCTCGCCGGCGGCACGAAGGGCTCCCGCGCCAAAGAGTCGATAGTTCTGTAACGCTTGATTACTCAAACCCAGCGAGACGAATGCGACGTTGGGTCCGAGGAGTGATCGCAACACGACCGAACTGCCGGCGTCCACTTTTAGCCCCTGCTGGGAACACCATTCTTTGCTCAACGTGCGCGGAATCTCGACTCCGGCGAGCGTCGAAGGAACCGCGTCGCTGATCGTGCCCACGCCGTCGCGAAAGATTACCGGCACGCCAATCGTCGCTTGGGTCTGTGCTTCTTTGAGCGAGGAGATTCGTACCGTGCGTGACATGCGATGCCTCTTCTAGTTATGAACCCTGGCGGTTCGGTGATTCGGTCCTTCAGCCCAGCGAGCCATGGTCCACGCGAGATCGCTCAGACGATTGAGATAGGGCGTCACGAGGGAGTTCTCGAGGGGATAGCTAACGGCCACACGCTCGGCGCGCCGGATGACGGTGCGCGCCACATCCAGAGCGGCCGAGAGTCGGTTCTCCCCGGGAACCACGAACTCCTTGGGCATCTCGATCTCAGAAGAGAGGGAGTCGATCTCATGTTCGAGACGCTCGATCATCTCATTGGTCACGAGCGACTTCTCCGCCACGAGTTTGTGCCGATTGGCCGCCAGCGTCGCGACTTCTGCCATCAGCACCCACAAATCACGTTCCAGAGTGATCAAGAGTTCGTCCAAGCGCGATCCGGTCTCGCTTAACGACCGAGCCCAACCGAGCGCCGCTTGCGCTTCGTCAACGGCGCCATTGACTTCAACTGGCTCAGAACTCTTCGCGACACGACCGCCGAAGTAGAGTCCCGTAGTGCCATCGTCACCGGCACGCGTGTAGATCTTCACATCGCCAGCGTAGTGAACTTAACCAGCGCTAGTAACCTGAAGAACCAATGGAGCTCACGCTGCGCCCACCGTTCGCTCGCCCGAGCACCGACGACCCATATCTGAAGGCGCTCAGCCAACGAGTGCTCATTTTTGATGGCGCCACCGGCACGAATTTTCAACTTCAACCTCTCTCCGCGGACGACTTTGGCGGTGCGTCACTGGAAGGTTGCAACGAGGCACTCAATGTCACCAAGCCCGTCGCCGTCGAAGCGCTGCATCGATCGTTCTTCGACGTCGGTGTTGACGCCGTGGAGACCAACTCCTTTGGTGCGTTCTCGGTCATTTTGGCCGAGTACGGCATCGCCGACCGCGCGCACGAACTGGCCTTGGCGTCGGCCCAGATTGCGCGTCGCGTAGCTGACAGTTACGCCAGTGCGAATGAGCCAAAGTTCGTGGCCGGTTCGATGGGACCCGGCACCAAATTCCCGACGCTCGGCCAGATCACCTACGACGACCTCTCCGCGAGCTACGAAGAGCTCGCCCTGGGACTCTTAGAGGGCGGCGTTGACCTCTTGCTCGTCGAGACAATGTTCGACCTTCTTTCGGGTAAGGCCGCCATCGCCGCGTGTCATCGCGCGATGGCCCGTCACGGACGCGTCGTACCGATTCAAGTGCAGGTCACGATCGAATTGACGGGACGAATGTTGCCCGGCACCGAGATCGGCGCTGCCCTCACGGCCCTGACGCCGCTCGGCATCGACGTCATTGGCCTTAACTGCGCGACCGGTCCGGTGGAGATGTACGAACCTCTTCGCACCCTCTCGGACAACGCGCCACTCGCCGTATCGTGCATGCCCAACGCCGGACTACCGAGCGTGATTGACGGCAAGATGCACTACGACCTCAGTCCTGACGCGTTGGCCGAGCACCTCGCCCGGTTCGTCGCCGAGTACGGCGTCCAGGTGGTCGGCGGATGCTGTGGCACGACACCTGAGCACCTGACGCGTGTGATCGAAACCGTTCGACCGCTGGTCGCCGCCAAGCGCTCGCCCGTCGTCGAACACGCGGTCGCGTCGATCTACTCGTCCGTCAGTTACCAACAAGACCGTTCCGTGCTGCTCATTGGCGAACGAACCAACGCGAACGGCTCGAAAGCGTTCCGCGACGCCATGCTCGAAGGCGACTGGGACACCTGTGTCGAGATCGGACGCGAACAGATCAAAGAGGGCGCCCACATCTTGGACGTGTGCGTTGACTACACCGGTGCCGACGGGGTGAGTGACATGAACGATCTCATGAGTCGACTCGCGACGCAGTCGTCGGTACCGGTCATGATTGACACCACCGAAGCACCGGTGGCGCGTCAAGCCCTCACGTGGCTCGGCGGCAAGCCTCTTTTGAACTCGGTCAATCTCGAAGAGGGCGACGGCCCGGGCACACGCCTAGACAGCTTCTTGACACTTGCCGCGGAGTTCGGGGCCGCCGTAGTCGCCACCTGCATTGACGAAGAGGGACAAGCTCGTAGTGCTGAGTGGAAAGTTCGCGCCGCCAAGGCCATCACTGAACTCGCGGTGTCTCGATACGGCCTCGATCCCCACGACGTCTTCATCGACACCTTGGCGCTGCCGCTGTCCACGGGAATGCTCGAATCGCGTCGCGACGGCATTGAGACACTCGAGGCGATTCGCCGAATCAAGGTCGAGTTACCTGAAGTGCGCACGATTCTCGGGCTCTCCAACATCTCCTTTGGCCTTAACCCGGCGGCTCGCCAGGTCCTGAACAGCGTGTTTCTCCACGAAGCCGCCGAAGCCGGACTCGACGCCGCGATTGTGCACGCGTCAAAGATTCTTCCCTTGCATCGAATTGACGAAGAAGCGCGACAGGTCTGCCTGGACCTCATTTACGACCGTCGCCGCGACGACTACGACCCGCTCAGTGAGTTGCTTCGCCTCTTCGAGGGCGCCTCGGTGTCCAAGAACCAAGGTCCCTCGTTGGATGACTTGCCACTTAACGAGCGGCTCAAACGGCGCATCATCGACGGCGCGCGCGTAGGACTCGAAGACGATTTGAACGAGGCCATGACCGAAGGGGCCAAACCGCTCGACATCGTGAACGAGATTCTCCTCGACGGAATGCGCGTCGTCGGTGATCTCTTCGCCAGTGGCGAGATGCAACTGCCGTTTGTCCTGCAAAGTGCCGAAACGATGAAGTCGGCCGTATCACACCTCGAGCCCTTGATGGAAAAGAGTGACCAAGGTGGGCGCGGCCGCGTTGTGCTCGCCACGGTCAAAGGCGACGTGCACGACATTGGCAAGAACCTCGTCGACATCATCTTGACCAACAACGGATACGAGGTCATCAACTTGGGCATCAAGGTGGGCGTGAACGAGATGCTCAGCGCCGTGGAGGAACATAAGGCCGACGCACTCGGCATGAGCGGACTCTTGGTGAAGTCCACGCTCATCATGCGTGAGAACCTCGAGATCATGAATGAGCGCGCGATGTCCTCGGTGCCGGTCCTGCTCGGCGGCGCCGCGCTCACGCGCACCTACGTCGAGCGTGACTTGCGAGAGATTTACGGCGGGCGCGTCTTTTACGGCAAGGACGCCTTCGAGGGGCTGCGCGTACTCGATCAGTTGGGTGAGATTCGCCGCGGCGGCGTCGACGATCCGACCTTTGGCCGAGAGCTGTCGCAGAAGAAGGTCACGCGGCGTTTCCGCGAGACTTCGCCTGAGCCCGATCCCAATCTGCCGTATCGCAGTCCAGAAGTGGAGGCCGACAACTCGCTCTTCGTGCCTCCCTTCCTCGGCAGTCGCGTGGCCAAAGGAATGTCCCTCGATGAGATCAGCGAGTACTTGAATCTCACCGCGCTATTTCGCAATCAGTGGGGCTTTCGCCCTGAGAACGGCGAAGACGACCGGACCTTCAAAGAGCGCGTCAGCGCCACGTTGCGCGAACAGCTGAGTTTGGCCAAAGAGGAGGACCTCTTAATCCCTCAAGTGGTGTGGGGACACTTTTCCGCCGCGGCCGACGGGAACGATGTGGTCATCTTCGCCGACGACTCTCACGACAGCGAATTGACACGATTTCACTTTCCGCGCCAGAGCGAGGCACCCCATCTCTGCATCGCCGACTTCTTTCGCTCGCTCGACAGCCCCGACCACGACTACGCCAGTTTCATGCTGGTCACCATGGGCAACCGAGTCTCGGAACGCGCGCATCAACTCTTTTCCGAGAATCACTACAACGATTATCTGATGTTGCACGGGCTGGGCGTCGAAATGGCCGAGGCGCTCGCCGAGCTCTGGCATCGACGGATCCGAGAAGAGTTGGGCTACGTGCAAGAAGACGGCCCCACGCTCACCGGTCTCTTTCGCCAGCAGTACCGCGGCGGGCGCTACTCGTGGGGCTACCCCGCCTGTCCCGATCTATCCGACAACGCGAAGGTCGCCGCGTTGCTCGAGTCCGAGAGAATTGGTGTGTCGGTGTCAGAAGGCTTCCAACTCCATCCCGAACAGACCACCGACGCCATCATCTGTCACCACCCCAAAGCCAAATATTTCGTCGCGTAAGTCCCGGGCTTACATCTTGGTGGTCGAACAGCCTACGAACGACGGGCCGGTGCCGCGACGGGCGTCGCGTCGCCCAGGGCTTCGCGAGCGTGATAACTCGAACGCGTCAATGGCGAGGACTGCACGTGACGAAGCCCGAGCCGACGGCCCCGCTCAGCGAGGTCGTCGAACTCCGCCGGCTCCCAGAATCGAGCCACCGGCAAATGGCGCTCAGTCGGGCGAAGGTACTGTCCGATCGTGACGATCTTCACGCCGACCGCTGCAAGGTCGGCGAGCGCCTCTTCGACTTCACTGACTGTCTCGCCCAGTCCCACCATCAGACCCGACTTAGTCGTGAGACCGGCCTGGGCACTACGCGCCAGTACCGTCAATGAGCGCAAGTACCCGGCGTTCGGGCGCACCGCACGCTGCAGTCGCGCGACGGTTTCAATGTTGTGATTCATGACGTCGGGCCGCACGTCCAATAAGAGTTGGAGGGAGTCCGGATCGCCCTTTAAGTCACTGGTCAACACTTCGACGTTGGTGCCGGTCGATCGCTCGCGAATTGCTCGCACGCATTGAGCGATGGCGCCCGCGCCGCCGTCGTCAAGGTCGTCTCGAGCGACGCAGGTGATAACCACGTGGGCCAAGTTGAGGCGAACGACCGCTTCGGCGACGCGATCGGGCTCAGAAGGGTCGAGCGGCATTGGCTTGCGCGTGTCGATAAGACAGAACCCGCAGGCCCTCGTGCAACGCTCACCGTTCACCATGAACGTCGCGGTGCCGGCGGCCCAACACTCGTAAATATTCGGGCAGCCCGCCTCTTGGCACACCGTCACCAAGCGAAGATCCTCGGTGAGAGTTCGTAGTGACTGATACTCGGCGCCCATGTGCGCCTCGACGCGCAGCCACTCGGGCTTGCGCGTGCTGAGCGAAAGACCCGCGTCGGGATCCACGCCGGCCATTCGAAGCCGTCGAATGAGCGGACGCTCCTCAGACGTCGTGGCCACACTTCGATCGACGCGCGCCACGCGCGCGTCGCCCCCGAGGGCCCGCTCGAGCTCGTCGCCCAACATGTTCTCGACCTCGAGCGACGTCACGAAGAGTCCGAGCGAGGCGAGCGAGGCCACGGGCCGGTCGGCGATGCCACAGGGCACAATGGCCCTAAAACCCGCGAGGTCAATCTCGACATTGAGAGCCACGCCGTGCAGGGTGCGTCGTTGGCCGCGCTTATTGCGCTCCGTGCGCACGCCCACTGCGGCGATCTTGGCGGGCACGCCTTCAAGGTCAGCCCACACTCCGGGATAACCCTCGAGTCGACCGACGACCCCGAGTCGGGCGCCGGGGTCGGCGCGGCGAACGGTCGCGATGACGGCGTCTTCGAGTCGACGGACGTGCGCCTTGCCGGCGGCCGGATCGTCGTCCACGCTGACGATCGCCCAGGCCACGACCTGACCGGGGGCGTGGTAAGTGACGTCGCCGCCCCGGTCGGCGTCAATGACGACGGCGTTCAACTGTGACGGGGCTACGAGAAAGTGCTCCTCGAGCGTGCGGACGCCTCGGGTATAGGTCGGCGGGTGCTCGAAGAGTAAGACGTAGTCGTCACTGGCTTGGAGCAACGAGCGCTGAAGAGCATTGGCCTCGGCGAACGAGACCCGACCGAGGTGACGTCGACGCAGCACTTATCTCTCGCTCTCAAGGTCCATGCCCGCAAGCAACTCCGCCACCCGTTCAAGGTAACTCGCCGCGCCCACCGGTTCACAGATCCGATGGTCAAAGGCAAGCCCCAGCACCACGCGCCGGCCCACTTCCAGCGTCGGGGCACCCTTCGAGGAGCGAACGACGGGCGCCAGGCGTACCGCACCCATGGAGAGGATCGCGACCTCGGGCTGAATGATGATCGGCTCACTCCACAAAGTGTGCTCACTGGGCGCGCCGATCACGGTGAAGGTGCCCCCCATCAGATCGTCGGCCGTCAGCTGACGCGACGCGAGGCGATCATCCAAGTCGCTGATCCGCCGCGCCAGTGCACGCAAGGTCAGACCGGCGGCGGCGTGCACCACGGGCACCAACATGCCGTCGTCGGCGACCGCTCGAACGACACCCAGATTGACGGTGCGGTGTACGACCAACTCGTCACCCAAGAAAGTGGCGTTGAGAAACTCGAACTCGCCGAGCGCGCGCACCGCCGCCAACGAGACCACCATCTCGTCGCTGATGCTCACCCCGTCACGAGTGATCCGCCCGACCGCTTCCAAATCGCCAAAGATCGTGCCGTCGACCTCGATGGCCACGAAGCCGTGCGGCGTGCCCTGACTCGACACCGACATGTGCTGACCCATTCGACGCCGTCCGTGACTGAGCGGTACCACGAGCGCCTCGCTCGGACCGTTCGCGACCGCACGCTCAGCGTCACGACGGGTGATGGCACCCCCGGCACCGGTACCGCGAAGCGTCGACGACTCCACGCCGGCGTCGGCGAGAATGCGCCGCACGACCGGTGACACTACGACGCCATTTACGCTGGCGCCGTCGGACAAATTCGACGGTGGGTCACCCGTCGAGGGGCTCGACGTCGAGGGCATCGGCGCGGATCGAGTGCCTGAGCTTGTGTTCGCAGTCTCGTCGATGACCGCCACGCGCGAGCCCGTAGCCACGGTGTCGCCCTCACCCGCGACGATCTCGACGAGCACTCCCGACGCGGGAGAGGGCATCTCAGAGTCGACCTTGTCGGTGGAGACTTCAAAGAGCGGCTCGTCGCGCGCGACGCGATCACCCACCTGCTTGAACCACTTCGTGATGATTCCTTCGGTGACGGACTCACCCAGCGAGGGCAACGTCACGTCAAGCAACGTGTAATCCTCTTCCCGCCAACGCGAGCAACGTTTCGCCAAAGGTCTCCGACAAGGACGGATGCGGCTGGATCAACGCGGCGGCCTCCTCGGCCGTCGCTTCCCAGTTGACGGCGAAGTAGCCCGCGCCGAGCTGTTCGGTGACCCAAGGTCCGGCCATGTGCACGCCCAGAATCTGGCCAGCCGTGCCGTCGGCGCGCTTCTCGGCGATGATCTTCACGACGCCCTCAATGTCACCGATAATTTGCGCACGGCTATTGCCGCCGTAGGGGTCCTTTTTCACCACGACCTCGTACCCCTTCTCTTTCGCGGCGGCTTCGGTCAATCCGCAGAACGCCACCTCGGGGTTGGAGTAGATCGCCCAGGGCACGCGGTCGTAGTCGACGGGCACGACCAGTTCTCCCAGAATGGTCTTAATGGCGACGATCGCCTCGGCGAAGCCGACGTGAGCGAGCTGGGGCGTGTCCGCGACCACGTCACCCACGGCAAAGACGTGCGCCGCGCCGGTGCGTTGATAGCTGTCGGCCACGACGAAGCCTCGATCGTTAAGTACGACGCCGGTCCCTTCGCCGAGCAAGCCCTCGCTACGCGCGCGCCGTCCCACGCTCATCACGACCATGTCGGTCTCGACGCCCTCCTCGCCTTCGATGGCGATGGTGGTGGCACCCTTCTTCGGACTGTGTCCGGTGATCTTGACCCCGACGCGAATTTCAATGCCGCGCTTCTTGAACGAACGCGACACCACGCTCGCCACTTCACTATCACAGCCCGCCAAAATCGAGGGCAGGCTCTCGAGAATGGTGACCTTAGTGCCCAGGTCCGCCAGCAAGGACGCGAACTCACAACCAATCGCCCCTCCCCCAACGACCGTGGCCGTCGCCGGTAGGGCGCTCAGATCCAAAAACTCATCGGACGTGACGACGATCGATCCGTCGACGTCAAAGCCGGGCAAGGTGCGCGGCACGGATCCCGCCGCGAGAATCACGTTCTTCCCCTGGGCGACGACGCCGGCGTCCGCACCGTCGAGCACCGTGACGCTCAAATCTTTTTCGAGTCGACCGGTGCCGTCAAAGATCGTCACCTTTCGGCCCTTTAAGAGTCCCGAGAGACCCTTAAAGAGGCGCTCGACGATCTCGTTCTTGCGTTTCTGGCTGACCGCAAAGTCCACCGTCACGCTCGTAGGGGTGATCCCAAAATCCGATGCGTGCTCGACCGTGCGGCGAACGTGCGCCGTTTCGAGAAACTCCTTGGCCGGGACACAGCCGCGGTGAAGACAGGTCCCGCCCACCTTGTCGCGCTCGACGATGGCCATGTTGAGACCGGCCGCGGCGCCGTAGAGGGCCGCGGCGTAGCCACCAGGTCCTCCTCCGATCACGACGACATCGAACTGCTGGACCTCGTTAGCCACGGTCTTTCCCTTCGGTAGTACGGCACCATCCCCCGGGGAAATCCTAATGTTTCTGGCCTTTACTCCACACAAGGAGAGCTACGAGTGTCGGCCCCGCTGGGCGTCGGCGGCTTGGGTCGCGAGTTCATCGACGAAGTCGTTCATGCGGTCACCGGAGTGGCCCTTCACCCACGAGAACGTCACGTCGCGCCCGCTCTCGAGCGCCAGTGGCAACAGCCGTTCCCACAGGTCTTGGTTCGCTATCCGCTGGCCCTTGGAGTTCTTCCAGCCCCGACGGAGCCATCCGACGTACCACGAATCGTGAAAACACTTCACCACGTACGTCGAGTCACTCACGATCTCGATCGGGCCCAGCGGGTGTTCGATCAGCGCCTCGATGACCGCTTGAATCTCCATGCGCTGATTCGTCGTGTGGACCTCGGCGCCGCTGGCGAACTCGTCGGGGCCACTCGCCCACGCCCAACCTCCCGGACCGGGATTACCGCGGCAGGCACCGTCGGTATGGAATCGGTTCATATGACCCGGGTGATCCAGGCGTCAGGGTCTTCGCTGAAGCGAGTCACCGCGACGGGCAGATCACCGCGCAGGACTTGACCCAACGTGACGTGTTCGAGCACCTCACGAAGGGCCCCTCGTACGGCGACCCACACGTCGCGCAGGTGCGTCGCTTCGCCTTCGTAGACGAGCGTCTCAGGGCGCATCCCACGCACCCCGGCCATTGGTCCGCTCACCACGCGCAAGATGTCGGCGATCATGATGGTGTCGGGGTCGTGCGCCAATTTGAAGCCGCCTTCGGGACCGCGCTGACTGGTGACCAGTCCCCCACGACGAAGGTCAGAGAGTATGGCGCCGAGAAACTTGGCGGGCAGATCTTGCTCGTGCGCCAGATGATCAGCACTCACCGACACGTCGCTCGCGGCCAACGTCAAGAGCGCGCGAATGGCGTAGTCGGCCTTGGCGGGAATCTGCATAGCCCTATTCTGCCCCACCTCGTTGTGGCGCGGGGAGCCCAGGGAATCAACTTCTAGGGTGGTTGAAGTGTTCGACCTTTCGACCCGGCGTCTCTATCTCTGCGTGCCGGTGCGCGAGGACATGGCGATCTTCTTGCCCCGCGTCCTTCGAGGAGGCGTCGACGTCGTCCAGCTGCGAGAAAAGTCCTTGACCGGACCCGCACAGTTGAAGCAGGCCCGACTGATCGCTCCGATCTGTCGGGAGTTCGACGTGCCCTTCATTCTCAACGACTCACCCGAACTGGCGCTCGAAGCGGACTGCGACGGCGTTCACGTCGGACAAGAGGACGTCAGCGTCGAACGGTGTCGCGAGATACTGGGCTCCGACGCCATCGTCGGGCTGTCGACGCACACCCCGAGCGAGTTGGACGACGCCCTTCGTCGAGACGTCACCTACCTCAGCGCCGGGCCGATCGTGCCGACCCCGACCAAACTCGGCCGCGCGGGCACGGGCACGGGCTACGCCGTCGAAAGTCAAGCGCGCAGTCCGCGGCCGGTCTTTGTCACCGGCGGCGTGAGCGCGGCGAACGTCGGCCAACTCGTCGCGCTGGGGCTCCGTCACTTCGTGGTGGTACGCGCACTCACCGAGGCGAGCGACCCCGAACTCGCGGCGTGCGACCTTCGCCGAGCCCTCGACGAGGCACTTTCAACGGTGTCGGTCGAGCCAACCTAACAACGTCGCCACCATGCGAGGATCGGCGCGCAACTGGTGACCGGCGCCTTGAATGAGTCGAAGTTCCGCGCGGCCCTCGGCCGCGGCGACCAAGTCCCGTGCGTCCGACGCGGGCACCTCGACGTCGTCGGTGCCGTGACCAATCAGTAGCCGGCGCGGCGGGATCGCCTTAACCGCGCGCATTGGGTCAATGGCTAGTAAGTCCTTGTAGAGCGCGTCGGGTGAGAGGAGATCGCGTTCGTTGCCCACGACGCCCGCCACCTGAACCGCATGGTGAATCTCCTCGGCGGTACCCGCCCAGGGCCTGAGGTGCGCGGGCGCCGCGAAGGTGGCCACGCCGCGTACGCGTTCGTCGTTCGCCGCCACGGCCAGAGCGAGCGAACCCCCAAAGCCAAACCCCGCCAACGAGATGGGTCGGTCGCCCTCGGCCACGCGATCGAGGATCTGGCTGAGGTCCTGGCGCCACTGGGTTGCCGAGAACGTGCCCGTGCTACCCCCGACGCCCGAGAGCGTCCCCGTCGCTACCATCCAGCCCGACTCGCTCGCCACGTGCTCGGCCAGTTCGGGTAGCAGTCCCGCCGCTTGACGGCCCATGCCGGTAAGGCGCGGGAGTCCGTGCACGAGTACGAGCACGTGACCGGCCACTGGACGAGCGGCCGCAGTGGAGATCTTTAGGTCGAGCAGCGACTCGCCACTGCGCAGCTGCTCGTGAGCGAGCACGAGCGACTAGATGCCTAGGAGTTGGGCCAGTAGCTCACGGTGGTACGCCGGGTCGCCTAAGAACAATTCTGAACTCTTCGCGCGCTTGAAGTAAAGGTGCGCGGGGTGCTCCCAGGTAAAGCCGATGCCGCCGTGAATCTGAAT
>PLBM01000072.1:20907-21301 GCA_003134515.1 Acidimicrobiaceae bacterium
CGATTCTTCGCGTACTCCACCGAAGCGTCAAGCACGCGCTGCGCGCCACCGACTTGCTCGGCGGCTAGCGCCGCGGCGGCGACCTGCAGGGTGGCCTCGAGGCCCGCGAGCGCGCCACCTTCTTCGCCCACGAGCTTCGCCGGCGCCCCCTTGAACTCCAGGCGGCTTTGTTTGCGGGTCTGATCCATGGTCGAGAGCGACTCGCGCGTGACGCCCTTGGCGTCGCCCTTCACGGCGAAGAGTGACAGGCCTTTGGTGGTCATGGCCGGTACCAGTAGTAGCGACGCGATCGAGCCGTCGGTGACGTAGCTGCGAATACCGTCCAGGGCAAAGTCGTCGTCGGAGCGCTTGGCCGTGGTGGACGTCGAAGCGAGGTCCCACTGACCGGCGTCGT
>PLBM01000068.1 GCA_003134515.1 Acidimicrobiaceae bacterium
CCGGAACTGGTGATGTCCCGCCAGGACGCACGTCCCAATTTTCGAGCGTTTCGCTCAACTACTACGGCAGAGAAGAACATTAACGCCACGCCCACGAGTCCCAGAATGACGGACTGGGAGAAGAATAAGACCAAGACGGCCAGACCGGCGACAAATCCCACGACACCCCATCGAACGCGCCGCCCACTGTGGGAGTAGATATTGGTCTCACGGACGTTCTTAGCGAATCGGGGGTCCTGCTTGGAGAGCGAGTCTTCTAGCTCGGCCAGGATCTTCTGCTCGTGCTCCGACAGAGGCATCGCGTCTCCTTCCGTTAGTCCTTACGGTACTTTATCCGTCGCCGCCCGACGTTCGCACGTCGCTCAAACCCGATCCGTCGACTAGAACGTAGAAAATCCCAAGGAGGTTCGTGGCGCGCCCATCACTTCACGTGTCGACGATTTGCACGGGCAATATCTGCCGCTCGCCAATGGCCGAGGTCGTCCTCCAACACCTCATCGCCGAGGATTCTCTCCTGAAAGATCACGTAGTCGTCACCAGTGCCGGCACGGCCCGCTGGCACGTCGGTAGCCCTATGGACCCGCGCGCTCGCGGCGCACTCGATCGCGCCGGTTTCCAGCAACCTGGTTCGCTCGCCACCTACGCCGACGCGGCGTACCTAAAACTCCAGGATTTCGTCGTCGTCATGACTCGAGAACACCTGCGTGAGGTTGTCGATCGTCTCCAACCCACTGCGCAATTTCTTCTCTGGCGCAATCTGCTCGAGCCAGGTCTCGACCTCGACGTGCCCGACCCTTACTTTGGTAACGACCAAGAATTTGACGACTGTCTGGCGATATTTAGAGCAGCGGGTCCGCGTTTGACATCGGTACTTCGTCAGCAATGGGGTGAACGCTCGAACGAAGTTTGATCTCGGGCAGAGTGAGCGAGAGCAGTATCGCGACGGCCCCAAAGGGGATCGCCCAGCGGTAGAGCTCTTGGATAGAGCTGGAGATCGCGTGCAAAATGATGCTCAGTTGCGCGGGGGGCAGTTTCCTCAAGAGTTCTGGCGTAAACGACGACGGGGCAATTTTGAGAATCGGTGAACCCGCGACGCCAAAACCAGCCGCTAATTGGTGCGGCAGTTCATTCGCGTAGAGCGCGCCGAAGACGGCGGTGCCAAAGGAACCGCCCATAGATCGAAAGAAGTTGGCGCCCGCGGTCGCGGCGCCAATGTCGCCCGGGTCCACCGCGTTTTGAACCGCCGTCACCAATATCTGCATGACCAGGCCCAGGCCCATTCCAAGAACCAACATGTACAGCGACAACACGACACTTGACGTCTGGCCGCTCACGGTACTGAGCAGGGCCAATCCAACCGTCATGACCACGGTGCCCAGAATTGGAAAGGGGCGGTACTTCCATCCCCGAGATACCAGCAGCCCGGTCAAAATCGAGGTGAAGAACAGTCCCGCCATCATCGGCAAGAGTCGAAGGCCCGACATCGTGGGCGTGGTCCCACGCACATCTTGAAAATACAGCGGAAGAAAGATCAACGCGCCGTACATCGCAAATCCGACGACAAAGCCAATTGCCGACGCCGAGGAGAAGACTCGATTCGCGAACAAGTGAGGCGCCAGTATCGGCTCTTTCGAGCGCCGTTCGACAAAGACGAAGACGACCGACACCGCGACGCCCCCCACGAGCAGCGCCAACGACGGGCCACTCAACCACTTAAGCGTCGTGCCGCCGAGCGAGGTGAAGAGAATCAATGCTGAGGCACCCACCGTCAGCACGAGCATGCCGGCGTAATCGATGATGTGGTCAACGCGACGTTTAGAACTCGGCAGAACAGCGGAGGTCACGATGAGTGCCGCGACGCCCAGGGGAAGATTGATGTAGAAAATCCAACGCCACGACCAGTACTCGACGATGAATCCGCCCAGCAACGGACCGAGCACCGTGGCGGCACCAAAAGTTGCGCCAAAGAACCCCGCGTAGCGCCCTCGCTCTCTGGGCGAGACGACGTCAGCGATGATGGCCTGGGCCCCGACCATGAGCCCGCCCCCACCCAGACCCTGCAGGGTGCGAAAGATGATCAATTCCACGATGGAGTGTGAAAGACCACAGAGCATGCTGCCCACCAAAAAGATGACAATCGCCCATTGGAAGAAACTCTTTCGACCGTAGAGATCACCGAGCTTTCCCCACAGCGGCACACTCACGGTGGTCGCGAGCAGGTACGCCACGACGACCCAGCTCAAGTGACTCGCGTCGTGAAGATCGCCCACGATGGTGGGAAGTGCTGTGGCCACGATGGTGCTGTCGAGGGCGGCGAGCAACATGCCCATCATCAAAGCGCCAAAGATGAAGTACAGTTCTCGCTTCGTAATCGTGGCGATTGGCGGCTCGTCCATCCCTGTTCTCTCAGTCGCGGCGTGTTCATTCGACTCTTGTAGTGGAACAACTCTAGTCGTGCGCCTCATCGAATCGGCCCGCTTGAGTAGCCTTTTTTTGTGACCGTCTCTAGTTCTTCGCGCGTCTCGTGGGTCCTTGACCACGAGTACAGCGCTGCCATCGGTCTAGCGGCAGGCGTCACAATCGCTCTGACGTGGTCGGCAGTTTTTTCCGCGTCGTACTTCTCGATCTTCACTTCTCACTCTGGATCACGTGTGCTCACCGAGTTGGGCGTAAGCAGCGTTCACGACGTTGTCGTGAACGGGCTCATGGCGATCTTCTTCTTTGCTATGGGTCTGGAACTCTCGAGAGAACTCACTTCGGGCCTGCTGACTCGGCCCGAACACGCGATTCCCCCGGTTCTCGGCGCCGCCGGCGGCATGCTCTTTACGGCCCTGGGATCGATACTTCTCGGAACTCTCTTGCACTCGGGCGCGCTGCGTCGAGGTTGGGGCGTCCCGATGGCTACGGACGTCGCGTTCACCTTGGGCGTCCTCGCGATCGCGGGACGGCGCCTCGCGCCCTCGATTCGAATCTTTCTCCTTACCTTGGCCATCACCGACGACGTCTTGAGCGTGGTGGTGCTAAGTGTGAGCGGCACGACCCACGTGCGCCTGGATGGACTCGCTGTGTTAATCGCGACGGGACTTGTGGGCGTGGTCGTTACCCGACGAGTGACCAGTGGCGCCGCGAGCGTCGGGTTACTCGTCGCACTGTGGATCAGTTTCGCCTGGGCCAACGTGGAGCCAGCGTTGGCCGGGGTGCTGGCCGGAGTCTTGGTATCGTCTCGTGCCCCCTCGCGCCCACGTTTCGAGAGAAACGCCACGCGACTATCGGTGGGTCTCGTACTCCCCCTGTTCGCTTTGGTCGCGTGCGGCCTGCACTGGTCGAACGTCCAACTAAGCGGCGCCGTGGGCACGGTAGTCGTAGCGACGGTGGCCATTCGCCTCGTGGGCAAGACGCTCGGCATCTCTTCGGGCGTGGCCCTGGCGCGAGGGCTTCGCTTTCGACTCGCGCCGTCCATCACGTTGCCCCTGGTCATCACCACGGCACCACTCTGCGCGATCGGCTTTACCGTTCCTCTACTCTTCGCGACCAAACTCTTTGGGGCACAAAGTCGGCTCTACGCCGGGTACACGCTGGGTCTGCTCATAAGTTCGCTCGTCGCGGCCCTCCTCGGCGGAGCGATGCTGCGCCTCCGGCGTCCTACTGAGTAGGTTGAGTCGAGGCACTATGAAGACGCGACTCACCGAACTTTTAAAGATTGAACACCCGGTGATGTTGGCCGGCATGGGCGGGGTCTCCTACAGCGCCCTCGCGGCGGCGGTGTCCAACGCCGGTGGTTACGGTTGCCTGGGCGCGTCGACCATGACCACTGAACAGCTCGCCCAAGAGATCGCCGCGACCAAGGCGTTGACCAACAAGCCCTTTGGCGTCGATCTCTTGACCGCGTTTCCCGACACGCTCGTGGCCAACGTGGAACTGTTGATCGAAGGCGGCGCGAGCACCTTCGTCGCCGGATTGGGCGTACCGCGCCACGTCATCGACCTCTGCCACGATCACGGGGTGCTCGTCATTTCGATGTGCGGCAAGGTCGAACACGCCCAGCGCGCTCTCGACGCCGGCTGCGACGTCGTGGTCGCCCAGGGGACCGAGGCCGGCGGCCACACCGGCACGGTGGCGACGATGCCCCTGGTGCCGCTCATCGTCGACGCGATGCACGGCGCCATCCCGGTGGTCGCCGCCGGCGGGCTCTTTGACGGACGAGGACTCGCCGCGTCGCTGGCCCTCGGCGCCGACGGTGTCTGGATCGGCACTCGATTCATCGCGACGCCCGAGGCGCGCGCAATACCGGGCTTTCGAGAGAGCATTCTGGCGGCGCGCGAAGACGGCACCGTCATTTCGAGGGCCTTCAGCGGTAAGACGATGCGCGTGATCAAGAACGACACGACCGAGCGCTACGAAGCCGATCCGTCCTTGCTAAAGAAGTTTCCCGAACAGCTGTACGTGTCACACAAAGAGGGAACCTTCCATCTCGGGGGTGACGAAACGACGACGGGCATTGATCCGCGTCGCGAAGGGTACCCCGCGGGCCAAGTCGTGGGGGCGATCAACGATCTCGTACCGGCCGGCGATCTCGTGCGACAGATGGTGGACCAGGCTGAGGAGATTCTCGCGCGACTTTCGACGCTCTAGTTCACTGCAGCGCGACCGCTCTAAGGTTGCTCCATGGCGACGCCCCGTGCAGATGAGGACACCGTCGTGTCGGTCATTCGAGGCGCCGCCAAACGGGTGACCGTGGCCAAGCGCACCGTCGCCGAAGTGCTCGCGAGTGCTCCGGGGCACCTCACGACCGATGAAATCACGCTCGCGGTGCAAGAGCGCCTGCCCGACGTCAGCCCCTCGACGGTGTATCGAATCCTGGAGGAGTTTGAAGAACTCAACATTGTCGTGCACGCTCACCTGGGTCAGCACGCGGCCGTCTATCACTTAGCGGGCGCCGTGCACGGCCACTTGACTTGCGAGGACTGCCACGCGACGTTTGAAATACCGGCCGACCACTTTGACGCGCTAAGCAAGAAACTGCTCACGACGTACGGCTTTCGCCTCGATCGTCACCACGTGGCGCTGTCGGGCGCCTGCGCGACGTGCCAGGCCGTACGCCACGCGACGATCGCCACGCGCTCGAAGTAGCCCTCGCGACACGACGTCGGGGCTACTGGGTTTGATTCTTACTTGACGCTTAGTAGGGGCGCGCGGCCCGTTAACTAGATTGGAGAGGCCATGATCAAGATCGAGCATCTCACCAAGCGTTACGACGACACACTGGCCGTGGACGACCTGGACTTCGAGGTGCGCCCGGGCGTCGTCACAGGATTTCTTGGACCCAACGGCTCGGGTAAGTCCACGACCATGCGCATCATCCTCGGTCTCGACCACCCCACCAAGGGTCGCGCCACCATCGAAGGCAAGCGCTACGCCGAGCTGCGCGACCCCTTGCACGAGGTCGGGGCACTCCTCGACGCCAAGGCGATCCACCCCGGACGCAGCGCGCGCAACCATCTGCGAGCGCTCGCTGCCTCGAACCGTATTCCCTTCTCTCGCGTCGACGAGGTGCTCGAGTTCTCTGGCATCGGTTCGGTCGCCGATAAAAAGGTGGGCGACTACTCCTTGGGCATGAGTCAGCGGCTGGGTATCGCGGGCGCGCTGTTGGGCGATCCGGGCGTGCTGCTCTTCGACGAACCGGTGAACGGGCTCGACCCCGAGGGCATTCGATGGATCCGCGAATTCTTTCGTTCGCTCGCCAACGAGGGCCGCACGGTGTTCGTCTCCTCGCACCTTATGAGTGAGATGGCCGTCAGCGCCGATCAAATCATCGTGATTGGTCGGGGAAAATTCATCACCCAAGGTTCAGTCGACGCCCTCACCGCCTCGGCGAAAGGTTCAGTTTTCGTGCGAGGGGCGAACCATCAACAACTACTGGCCGCGCTCAAGGCTCACCAGGGCGTTGTCAGCGAATTGAATGACGACGGGCTGAGCGTCAGCGATCTGAGCTCAGACCAGATCGGTCAAATCGCTTTTGACGCGGGCGTCGCGCTCTATGAGCTCACGCCGCAGCGGGCCTCGCTCGAAGAGGTGTACATGGACCTCACGGCCGACGCGGTGGAGTACGGCTCCACGGGGGCGCGTAATGAGTAGTGACGTCACGCTCGGCTCGACCGTTCGATCCGAATGGATCAAATTTCGTACGGTGCGCTCCACCATTATGGGCGTGGCCATTACGTTCGTCTTGACGATTGGCCTGGGCGCCTTGATCACGCTGGCCGTGCGCGCGCACTGGCACTCGATGGACCCCACGCGCCAACTCATCTTCGACCCAGTGTCGGCGAGCCTGAGCGGCATACTGTTCGCCCAGTTCGCCGTCGGCGTGATCGGGACACTCTTTATCACCAGCGAGTACTCCTCGGGTTCTATCCGCACCACCCTGGCGGCGATACCTAATCGACTGGAACTCGTGTGGGGCAAACTGATCGTGCTGGTCGCCTCGATATTCGTCGTGGCCGAAATCGCGTGTTTCATCACCTTCCTCATGGGTCAGGCGATCTTCTCCGGGGTCGTGCCGACGGCGTCGCTCGGCAACAGCGCCGTACTTCGCACGGTGATCCTGGCCGGGGTCTACCTCACGCTGCTCTCGGTGCTGGGATTCTCGCTCGGGCTCATCTTGCGCCAAAGTGCCGCGTGTATCAGTGTCTTCACCTCGCTGTTGTTGATCCTGCCGATCATTGTCTTCCTACTACCCCAGAGCTGGCAGAACACCATGTCCAAGTACGAACCGAGCGAGTTGGGTCACGCCATGACCTCGGTCACGACCCCGGGCAATGACTTTGGGACGTGGACGGCCTTGCTCATCCTGACCATCTACGTCGTGGCCGTCTGGGGCGTGGGCACGACCATGTTGATTCGTCGCGACGCTTAGACCCCGCGCGTGAAGTTCTAGGGTGACGCCATGGAGCTGAGCGACGCGCTGCGAACTACTGGTTCGGTTCGAGAGTTCACGGCGCAACCGGTCGACGACGCAGTGCTCAACGAGATACTCGACGAGGCGCGCTTCGCGCCCTCGGGCGGCAATCGCCAAGCCTGGCGCGTGCTGGTGATCAAAGACCCTGCCCAACGACGGGCCATTGGCGCGGCGTACCTCGACGCCTGGCACGATTACGTGGCGCACCTGCTCGCGGGCGTCGTCCCCTTCTCGCCGCTCGCCACTGACGAAGATCGCGCGGCGGCCCTGGGCCAACGAACCGCCGCGGAGATGAAATCGCGACCGGACGGATTCGCCGAGACGATAAGTGCGGTACCCGTGATGCTCGTCGTCTGTGTCGATCTGGGCGTGCTCGCCGCGACCGATCGCGATCTCGATCGATACCACTTCGCCGGGGGGGCGTCGATCTACCCCTTCGTATGGAACACTCTTCTCGCCGCTCGGGGCCGGGGGCTCGGCGGGGTGATGACGACGATGGCGACGCGCAACGAACCTCTACTCGCCGAGCTCTTGGCCCTGCCCGCGAACTACGCCCTGGCGAGCCTGGTCGCCCTCGGGTACCCCCGGCGCCGAGACACCAAACTGACCCGTAAGACAGTCGCCGAGTTCACGACCATCGACACCTTTGACGGCGCGATCTTTAGCGGCTAAGTGACGGAGCGACCGAAGAGTTCGTCGGTGTCTTGGCCGAGCGCGCGTGGGCCCCGTCGAATGGCTGGGCGATGACCGTCAATTCGTAGTGGTGTACGCATCGACTTTGTCTCGCCGGCGGGCGTGTCCATGTTCCCCACGAAGTCACCCCGGGCGATCTGTTCTTGGGCGAATGCGTGGGCGACGTCCAGGATTGGCGCGTGGGGCACCCCTGAGTTGATCAGCTTCGCCAACCAGTACTCGGTGCCCTGGGTGACAAAGACACGATTCAACGCGTCGAGCAGTTCTTCACGCGCCGCGACCCGCCCCGCGTTCAAGGTCCACGACGGATACTCTCGAAGCGTTGGATCGTCGAGCACGAGGAGAAGCTTGGCGAACTGCGCGTCGGTTCCCACCGCCAACATGAGTAACCCGTCGGCCGTGGTAAACGACCCGTAGGGGGTGATGCTCGGATGGTGATTGCCCAAGCGAGGGGGGTTCACGTTCGTCGAGAGATACCCCTGAGCTTGGTTAATGAGCGCGCTCATGGTCGATTCGAGCAGAGGAACCTCAAAGTGACGTCCCGCTCGCCCTCGGGACTTGCCGAAGAGACCACTCAAAAGCGCCACCGCCGCGTAAAGGCCTGTCACCACGTCGGCCACCGGCGCGCCGACTTTGCCTGGAGGGCCGTCAGGCTCACCGGTGACCCCCATCAGTCCCGATCGGGCCTGCGCCAAGAGGTCAAAAAAGGGTTGGTCGGCGAGCGGGCCACCCTTCGTCGCGGGGATGACGCTGACCCACACGCACTCGGGGTTGCATTGGCGAAGCCGATCAATGCCGAGCGCGCGAAACTGGCTCGGCAGAAAGTTCTCCACGACCGCGTCGGCGAGCTCCACGAGCGCCGCGACATTGGCGAAGTCTTGAGGGTCGTGCAGGTCGGCCACCACGTTTCTTCGATGTCGATTCACCGCCAAGTAGTACGTCGCGTCGTCTCCAAAATGTGGGGGCGCCAAGGAACGAACCGGATCGCCAGTGGGACTTTCTACCTTGATGACGTCGGCGCCGAGGTCGCCCGCGATCATCGTGCACAGGGGTCCCGCCAACACGCGCGACAGGTCCAACACTCGTACCCCTTCAAGGGGTAAACCCGTGCCGACGTTGGTCGGATCGAGTTCCCAGTTCATCAAAGCACTTTGGAAAGAAAGATTCGAAGTCGTTCGGACTTGGGCGCGCTCAATATCTCTCGAGGATTGCCCGACTCTTCGATCATCCCCGCGTCAAGAAAGTACAGCGTGTTGGCCACTTCTCTGGCGAAGTTCATCTCGTGTGTCACCACGATCATCGTCATTCCGCTGAGGGCTAGGTCCTTCATCACGTCGAGGACTTCCCCCACCAGCTCCGGATCAAGTGCGGAAGTGGGTTCGTCAAAGAGCATCAATTTAGGTTCCATCGCCAAGGCTCGAGCGATGGCCACGCGTTGCTGTTGACCGCCCGAGAGTTGACTCGGATAGTTTTTCTCTTTGTTATCAAGGCCGACGCGCGCCAGAAGCTCGCGCGCCCTCGCCCGAGCGTTGTCTGGTTGCACGCCCTTGACCTTCATTTGGCCAATCGTGATGTTTTCCAAGACCGTCAAATGTTGAAAGAGATTAAAACGTTGAAAAACCATGCCGATGCGAGAGCGTTCGGCACAGATTTGCTTGTCGTTTCGTTCGTAGAGCTTGCCGCCACGCGCCTCGTAGCCGACCAGATCGCCATCTACTCGAAGTTCGCCCGCGTCGTGCTTCTCGAGGTGGTTGACGCATCGAAGCAGGGTGCTCTTACCCGATCCGGAGGGACCGATGAGACAGGTGACTTCTCCGCGCTCGACCGTAAGATCGACGCCCCTTAGCACCTCGACACCACCGTACGATTTGTGTACGCCACGCACTTCGACCATGGGATCACTCATCGCGTTTCTCCCAACGCGCCCCGTTGTGTTCGAAATTTCGAAAGTATCCCCACTACGTCGCGACGAAGCCGCTGTATCGGCGTCGGGGGCGGAGTGCGCAGCGCTCCTTTGGCGAAGCGACGTTCTAGGTAGAACTGGCCAATCGAGAGGACGGTCGTAACGACTATGTACCACAGACTGGCGACGATCAACAACGGCATGATGAGGTAGTTGCGCGCATAGATATTCGTCGCCGCTCCCAGCAACTCAACAACACCAATCACACTGACCAACGAAGTCGTTTTGAGCATCGAAATGACCTCGTTACCGGTAGGTGGAATGATCACTCTCATCGCCTGGGGTAGAACGACAAATCGTAGAGTCTGTTGGCGAGTCATGCCAATGGACGAGGCAGCTTCGGTTTGACCTTCATCGACCGAAATCAATCCCGCTCGGGCAATCTCGGACATGTAAGCCGCTTCGTTCAACCCAAGAGCTACGACGCCCGCGATAAACGGTGTGAAGACTGACACGGTGCTGAAGTGAAAGAACGTCACGTCCGTAAAGGGAATGCCAATACTAATTACTGGATAGAGAATCGCGATGAAGAACCAAACGGTTATCTGAACCAAGACGGGCGTGCCACGAAAAAACCAAGTGTAGGTCCAGGCCGTCGCCGAAAGCAGACGGTTCGTCGATAGTCGCATGACGGCAATCGCTACTCCCAGAATGACGCCCACCAGCATCGAGAGAATCGTCAATTCAAGAGTGATGAGAAGGCCATGGAGAATTTCCGAAGTGAAAAAATATCGCCCCACGATGTCCCAACTAAAACGCCATTCAGATAGTTGATGGCACCTTCGTACGCCGCTGACCAAATGACAGGCGTACTGGCCAGTCGGCAACTTCGAAAACAGCGTGTGGACCAGCATTGCGACAAAGACCATGGCGATCGCCGCCGCGATCCATTGACCAACGTGACGAACGGGGACGACCTTCACGGTGGCGTCCCCGTTCGTGCTCATATTCGTGCGTGGGCTCGTGGCTCTTAAGAGATGGCTCCGTTAAGGACAATTTTCTTCGAACTCAACGCTCCGGCCGTTTCACCGGACTTGACCAGAATCGCGTGGTAGGTCCCATTCGCGATCAACGTCTTCAGCGCGGCTTGAATAGCTTGAGCGAGTCCCGCACCGGCGGTGGTCTTGGGCGTGGCAATTCCGTAGGGCGCCACGTTGACAGCAGTGCCGAGCAACTTGAACTTTCCTTGATTGGTGGCAACGATGTAACCCGCTATTTGGCTATCAACGAAACCAACGTCCGCTTGACCTGACAACACGGCCAAGTTGGCGTCAGTCTGGGTTGAGTATCCAGTGACATTCACTTTCTTACCGGCGGGACACGCCTTCGACGCGCTTTTAGCGTCCTTTTGCTCAACGGTGCTCGTTTCCACTGCAACCTTCAAACCACAAAAGCTCTTGAAGCCACTAAAAGCAATCGTCGAACTCGACTTCGCGTAGACGCCTTCTCCGGCCTGAAAGTAGTCCACAAAGTTGACTTGCAACTCTCGCGATTTATTATCGGTGAACGAAGAGTTACCAATCTGATACTTGCCCGACTTGATGCCGGCCAGGATGCTGGAAAAGGTCACGTTGTTCTCATTGACGTGAATGCCCAGCGTCGCCGCTATCGCGTGGATCAGGTCGATGTCAAAGCCCACCATCGTGGAGCCATTCATCGATTCGTCGGGCGCATAGGTCGCGTCAGTCGCGACCTGGAGCGTCGTGCCCTTATAGGACGCCGGCACTAACTTGGCGTCGGCGGCATTGTAAATGCCCTTGGTAGAGGCGGCCCCGGCAACGACGCTGGAGGCCAACAACAGCGAGCCAATGCCCACCGTGACGAGTACCTGACGTACCCGCGTTATGCGCTGCATGAAATCTCCCTAAGTATTCTGTTCCGCCGTGCACGGCGTCAGGCCTCCATTGTTACCAGAAAATGGCGCGCGACGAGCGGCGGGCGTTTGGGCGCGTTTAAGCGTGCACCGGCACGGCGCGCGACTCGGCCGACGCCGCCTGGGGCAGATGCGCCAGCACGAGCACCGCGACCAGCAGCGCCGCGCCCGCGGCCACGAAACATCCCCGGTGCAATCCTTGCATGAAGGCGCTGGTCACTTGGGCGTTGAGAGCACCCTGAACGGACGCGGGAAAGTGCGACACTGTCGCCTGGGCCGCCTGGGTCGATCTCACCGCCGTGTTCAGTTCAACCTTTGTCAAACCGTGCGAGAGGTACGGGCTCAGCGCCACGCGAACACCCGAACCAAAGAGCGACGAGAAGACCGAACCGACGATCGCCACGCCCATCGTGCCGCCCAATTCTCGCGTGGTCTCGTTGACGGCCGATCCCGCGCCGATCTGTTCGGGTCGAAGCGTGCTCATCAACGCCGCCGTCGAGGGCGCGTTGATCAGAGAAAAGCCCAGCGCCAAGGTGATCATGGAACCAATCAGCGGGCCGAAGTACGCCGCGTCGGCGCTCATGAAGCCCATCCAGATCAAGGCCAGGGCGACGACCGCCAGTCCCGCCGACACGACGTAACGAGCACCGTACTTCAGGGCCAGAACTGCGCCGAGAGGCGTGGTGATCATGACCACGATGGCGAAGGGCAGCGTGTGCACCCCCGCCGACAACGGCGAATATCCCCGAATTAGTTGGAAGTACTGCGTGATGAGAAAGATGAAACCAAAGAGGCAAAAAAAGTTGGCCGCGATAGCGCCCGCGCCCGCGGAGAACGTGCGATTGGTGAACACGCGAACATCCAGCAGTGGTCCCTCACGACGCAACTCGTACAAGATGAACGTCACCAGCGTCAACGCCGCCAGTGCGAACAGGGACAAGGTCGTGGTACTTCGCCATCCCCACGACGGACCCTCGATGATCGCCAGCGTGAGTAACGTCACGCCCAGAGTGCCAAAGATGAGCCCCACGAAGTCCAAGCGGCGACGCTGAGGGCTCTTTGACTCGGGCACGACGTAGGCCGCGGCGATGATTGCCACGAGCACCAACGGAGCGTTGATCAAGAAGATTGACCCGAACCAAAAGTGTACGAGCAGTGATCCGCCCACAATCGGGCCAATGGCGATGGCGACGCCGCTGGCGGCGCCCCAAATGCCAAAAACTTTCGCCCGCTCGCTCAAATTCTCAAAGGCGATGGTCAACGTCGAAAGGGTCGCGGGGAAAATGAAAGCCGCGGAGGCGCCCATCAGGGCGCGCGCCACTAGCAACGTCGGTACGTTATGAGAAAAAGCAGCCATCAGAGAGAACACGCCAAACGCCCCGAGGGCGACTTGCATAACCAGTTTGCGCCCGAGCCGATCCGACAGTCCCCCGCCCGCTAACAACAGTCCGGCAAAGGGCAGCGAGTAGGCGTCAACAATCCACTGGAGCGATGAATTCGACGCGTGCAGATCTCGCGACAGTACTGGCAGGGCTACGTTCACAATGGTGTTGTCGATGACCACAATCAACACGACCACGCATAACACGCCAAGAATCCACCAGCGGCGATCGTGTACCGAAGAGGGCATTTCGACTCCAATAGAAAAATGTTCCGCAACTGTAGAACAATGTTCTATACTTGTCAAGTGATCGATCGCGCCGCTCGAACGCCGTCTGGGAGAGTCGGCCCCGAAGTACTCTACGCTGCTCGCGAGATCCTCGACAACGAAGGTCCCGACGGTTTCACGGTTCGCGCCATCGCGCATCGAGCCAACGTCGCACCAATGGCGATCTACAACCATTTCGAAGGGGTCAATGGCGTCCTTGAAGCTCTGTGGATCGAGGGATTCGAGAAGTTTCTGACTGCCCTCACGTTCGAGACGGGCGACTCAGACGATGACCTTCTTCACGCCGCATTGGCCTATCGATCCTTTGCCCTCGAGAACCGCGGCCTCTATACCGTCATGTTCATGCATCGTTTCCGGGGCTTTCAGCCCTCCATCGCGGCCGCGCATCTGGCCGCTCAAACGTACGAAACGCTGGTCGCAAATATTGAGCGTTGCCAACAAAGCGGACTTTTCCCCGACGCGTCAGCGAGCGACGCGGCCCAAGTCGTATGGTCGGCCTGTCACGGCTACGTGTCGCTCGAACTTCTGGGCATTAACTTCGCCATCGATCGCGACGCCGCATTTGAACTACTGCTGGCTACCTTACGAGACGGATTCCGCTAAGGGCGCCAAACGAAGACCGCTCGGCCAGTAACCGAGGCGCTCGGGCGACAAGAGCATGTCGCTCAGATCGTGACGCAAATGTTCTTGACGCCAGAGCAGTTGTTGTTGCGCCGCGTGCAAAATTCGCTCCACGTCACGGCACTCAGTTCTCCACGTCGGATCGGCCACGAGATCAAAACACCGAAATGAGCCATCGCCAAACTGCACATACGCGACGTCGTCGCTCACCGAGACCGCGAGGTTGCGTCGAGCGAGCTCTTGACTCGTCGGACGTGGCAACGTCGCGGCGCCGAGCAATAAGTATCGACTGTCCCACTCGTAGTGCGCGGCGTCGCGCCAGGCGACGTCGGCGCCCTTCATGAGCGGTGCCAATGATCGACCGTCACACTGCACCGGCTCCTCCACGCCCAACGCGTCGGCCAACGTGGGCAGCAGGTCCACGTTCTCGGTAAAGCGGTTAATCGACGCCCCGCCCACGACTCGTGGATCTCGCCACAGTCCAATGATGTGGTAGCTCTGGGGAAAGTAACCCAATTTTTCTATAAGTCCGTGATCGCCGAGTTGATCACCGTGGTCCGACGTCACGACGACAAGGGTGTCATTCCATTCATCACGCTCTTCAATCGCGCGAACCACTCGTCCCAGTTGAGCGTCAACTTCAGAGATCATTCCGTAGTACTGGGCCATGAGTTCTCTCATCGCGCCATCGTCAGTCGGAGCCGCAGCGGCTTTCCATTTCAGAGCGGCCTCGTGCAGTGGATGACGTTGGCCGCTCTCCACCGGGGCTAAAGGCATCGTCACGTCCGCGGGGTCGTACATCTTGGAAAAATCGCCCGCCGCCGCATAAGGCGGGTGCGGGCGCAGGTAACTGAGATGGGCGAACCAGCCGGTCTCTTGGACGCCGAGCCATTCGAGAAACCGGGTCGTCAAGAATCCGCTCAACGAATCCTCAGCCGGTCGATCGGGTTCACCACGCAACGGACCGACCCACCCGCTTTCTACGTCGTAGCCTTTTTCACGCAAGTACTGCACCCAACCGGCCTGGCTCTCGGGCAAGTACAGCCCCACCGAGAAACCGGGCAAAATCCCGTCGTAGTAGTTGAGACGGGGATCGTCCACGCCGTTGGCTCGGTAGGGGTCGAGGCCCTGATCCGTGTAGCCAAAGAGTGTCGGGTCAAAACCCGCTCGTCGGGCCACCCAGGCGAGGTTGTCAAAGCCGCTCGCCAGGGGCGTGCCATTCGCCACCACCCGATTGTTCATCTGGTACATGCCGGTGTAGAGCGCGGCGCGCCCGGGCGAACACGGGGCGGCCTGGGAGAAGTGTCGTTCAAGTCGCACGCCCTCGGCGGCCACGCGATCAAGCGTCGGAGTGGAGACGAGCGGATGACCGGCCGCGCCGTAACTGTCACCTCGAAACTGATCGAGGGTGATAAAGAGCACGTTCACGACGGCGCGTCCTCCATTAAACGGTGCAGGTGAGTGGCGAGATCATCAACGACCTCCAGCGCCTCGGGCACAGCGCCGCCCATCTCCAAGAATCCATGCACCATCCCTTTGGCTTCGAGCAGCTCCACAGCTACCCCACAATGTCGCAGTAGTCCCACATACGCCACCGCTTCGTCACGCAAGGGATCACACTGGGCCACGACGACGACTGCGGGCGCGACCCCGGCAAGATCAATACAGAGCAGTGGCGTCACGCGGGGATCGGTGTGATCGCCGTACTGGCCGAGGTACTGACGGTAGTCGTAGCGAAGTTGATCCAGATCGAGCAAGTACCCTGACGCGAACGTGTGTGCCGATTCGGTCATTAGTTCCGGACCCAAGGTTGGATAGATCAATACTTGAGCCACGATGCCGAGGTCCTCGTCGCGAAGTTGGGCGGCCGCCACCGTCGCGAGGTTGGCGCCAGCCGATTCACCCATGACGATGAGACGAGAGTTCGCGCCGCCGAACTCACTTCGATGAGTGGCGACGTAACGAATCGCGTCCATCGCGTCGTACAGCCCCGCCGGAAAGGGATGTTCGGGCGCGAGGCGGTAGTCAATCGCGAGAAATCGCATCTTGGTATCAGACGCCAAGCGACGACAGAGCCACTCGTGCGTGTCCAGGTCGCCGGTGACAAAACTGCCACCATGAAAATAGATCACGAGGGCCTGGGACTCTTCGCCCATAGGTACATACAAACGTGCCCTAATCGATCGACCATCGACTTGTATCGTCCGGTCCTCTCTGCTCGTCATCGGCGCCATGTCGCCTTGAAGTGCGAACGCCTCATCGCGAATTGTCTGGCGACGCGCTTCAACGCTCACACTCGACGGGTGCGACGACGGATGCTCACGCGCTTGGCGAAGAATAGGTTCAAAGGCTGGATGGACCACGCTCACCTCCTAGGCCAACACTAGGCAACGCTAAGAACATGGTGTCAGTGGCGCTCCGGGGGAACCATTCGTAGAATCGACGAATGGCGACGAGTGTTTCAACGTATTTGCGGGTGGCGAACGGGTTTGGCCACACACTGTCAGCAGTTCGAGAGGGCCAGTGGGAGAATCGCACCCCGTGCGATGAGTGGAACGCGAGCGAACTCGTCACGCACGTCATCGCGACGCATCAACGGGTCTAATCAATCGTTGGCCCCAGCGACATTCTCGAGTTTGACGAGAGCGCGACACTGCTCGAACAGTGGAACGTGATGACGACCACGATGCAGCGAGCCCTCAACGACCCGGTCATGGGCAAAACACGCGTGAGCACTAGGGCCGGCGAGCAACCCTTCTCGGGACTTGTGGAGAGTCTGGTGATGATCGACACGCTCTGTCACACGTGGGACCTCGCTAGGGCCATCAACGCGAGCGAGGTGCTGGACGAAACGGCCGTCACAATCGCGTACGCCAAATTGGCGGACATGGGCAACACCATACGAGTGCCCGGGGGATTTAAAGACGCCATAGTGCCAATGCCCTTCGCCGACGCTCAAACCCAGTTTCTCAACTTCACGGGACGCCCGGTCTAATCGCCAGGATTACCTCGACGCGCCCGAGCACCCCCAAAGATGTTTTCGACAAAGTGATGAGGCTTCGTGGAGCGGACGACCGGGCTCGAACCGGCGACCTCGACCTTGGCAAGGTCGCGCTCTACCAACTGAGCTACGTCCGCATGTTGAGGCAATTGTAGCCGACGTGGAGCGCCAGACAGCTGCCGGCTAACTCGGCGTCGAGGCGATGAGTGCCGTGGCCTCTTCGAACATGTAGTCACGCAACGTGGCCATGTCGTGCATCCGATCGGCGCAGCCAAAGAGTCCGAACTCTAGGTACTGCTCGAAGCCCAGCACCGTCACGTTGAGCGAGAACGAACCGAAGAGCGGACCCACCGGCGCGGCCGAGGCTACACGGTGACCGCTGAGCCACAAGGGAACTGGTGGACCGGGGACCGAGGAGATCATCAGATTCGCCAACGGCAGGTGATCGAATAGCCCAAAGGCCAAGATGACCCTGGCCCCAAATGAGATCAGCGTGGGACCTAACACGCGCGGCAAGTCCTGGAAAATCTTCGCGCGATGTTCGCGCTGTTCGCCGAGGGTCTTTTCAGCGTCACTCGAAATCATGCGCAGCCGTTCTTCGGGGTCCTCGACATCAGTGTGTAGCGCAACGAGCATGCCCGAGATCTGATTGCCCAGCTTGGCGGTGTCGCCTTCACCGCGCACGTTGATCGGGACAAAGGCGATGAGATCGCGCTTGAGGACGTCCCCGCGATCCTCGAGCAGCCGACGTAACGCACCACTGGTGGTCGCCATCACAAAGTCGGTGACGCTCGCGCCACGGGCCTTCGCCGCAAGTTTGACGTCCGCCAGCGGCACGCGCGTGCGATAATACGTTTTCTCGATTCCCGCGGCACCATTGAGCGACGTGCGCCTCGCCTCAAAGATGGAGGGCTGGTCCGGCGTGGCGTGTCGCCGCCCGTGCACGGCGATGACTTGAGTCAGTGCGCGCAGAATCTCGTAGAGTCGACTCCCCCACGAGCGGAGGTTCTCCACGACCAGTTGGGGACGCTGTCGCACCCGTCCGATGCCCTGACGCAAGAGTCCGAGCGACGTTGTTACGGTGGGCTCATCTTCGTCGACGTCCACGAGGGGCTCGGGGACGCGTACCTCGGGCGAGATATCGAAAAGACTGGCGAACGTCTCGGCGCCCGAGACGCCGTCGGCCAGCGCGTGATGCACCTTGAGGGCCAAAGCCGCTCGACCGTCCTCAAGGCCTTCAATCACGAGCAACTGCCACAGTGGGCGTTGTGGAGAGAGCGGGCGCGAGAAAAACTCGGCGATTTGGGTGTCAAACTGGTCTGGCGAACCCGGTGACGGCAGCGCTACTCGCACCACGTGGCGATCGAGATCGAACTTCTCGTCATGAATCAAGATCGGCCAGGTCATGTCAAGTGGAGCGCGCACGACGCGTTGAGTGAACACCGGAATCTCGTGAAGCCTCGCGGCAATATTGCCCTGAATAAGTTCGAAGCGCTCTCTAGGATCGGCCACGTCGCCAAAGTCGAGCTCAATGACGGCTCCAATGTTCATCGCCGTGCCAGGCGTCTCGAGAAGAAGAAAGGCACTATCGAGGGGATCGAGAAACTTCGTCATCGACCGCTGCTGCCAAAACCGCCCGCGCCGCGAGCGGCGCTCGGCAGTTCCTCCACGACCTGAAAGTGCGACGCCGCATGGGGCACCACCACCAGTTGGGCGATGCGATCGCCCTTATGTACCTCATAGTCACGCGTTGGATCCAAGTTGACCAGCGCGACTTTCAACTCCCCGCGATAACCCGAATCAATCAGGCCCGGTGAGTTTGACAGGGTCACCCCGTGTTTGGTGGCCAGTCCACTGCGCGGTAAGACGAAGCCACCGTGGCCTTCGGGAATCGCGATCGCGAGACCGGTCGCGACCAGGGCTCGTCCGCCGCCAGCCTTAAGCGTGCACGACTCCGCCGCCACCAGATCACAGCCCGCGTCACCTTCGTTGGCGTAACGAGGCATCACGGCGTCGGGGCGCAGCACCTGGATGAAGATTTCCATTCACGGAAGGCTACTCACGGCCCGAGAGACGATTCAGTAGTGTCGCACTGTGCTGGTATGGATGGATTTAGAGATGACGGGTTTAGAACCCCAACGTCACGTAATCGTTGAAATCGCCACTCTGCTCACCGACGATCAACTGAACGTCATCGCCGAAGGTCCCGACCTCGTCATTCATGCTTCATTCGAACAGCTCGCCGAGATGGGGCCCTTCGTGACCGAAATGCACACCACGTCCGGGCTCTTGGCCGAGATCATTGCGTCGAAGGTCACCGTGGCGCAAGCCGAAACGAAGTCTCTCGAGTTTCTAAAGGCCCACATCGCCGAGCCGCGGTCGGTGCCACTCTGTGGCAACTCGATCGGCACCGACCGACGATTCCTCCAGGAGTACATGCCCGAACTCGAATCGTTCCTGCACTACCGCAATGTGGACGTGTCGACGATCAAGGAGTTGGCCCGTCGCTGGCAACCCGACGTCGTCGCGGCACTACCCGACAAGGCGTCCGCGCATCGCGCCAACGAGGACATTCGTGAATCCATCAGCGAACTCATGCACTATCGGGCCACACTGTTTCGACCCCTCGACGAGACCCGGTAATCTCGACCGGAATGAGCCAAGCCCCTCTTTCGCTCCAGGAAGCGACCGCGCAAATTACGTCAGCCGGACAAATGTTCGAAACCGAACGCGCCACTGTCGACGGCATCGAGATGAAGGTGTGGAAACACGCTCCGGCGACACTGCGCCAAGTCCTCGACCTCTCGTTGAATCACGCGTCGCGAGACTTCCTCGTCTACGAAGATCGTCGTTTCACCTTTGAAGAGCACTATCGAATCGCGGCCACGCTCTCGAAGCGACTGCTCGATCTCGGTGTTCAAAAGGGCGACCGGATCGCGGTGGCCGCGCGTAACTCGCCTGAATGGGTCATGGGCTTTTGGGGCTCGATGGCGACGGGCGCGGTCGTGGTGCCCCTCAACGCCTGGTGGACAACGGATGAGTTGATCTATGGACTCAGTGACTCGGGCACGACGGTACTCTTCGTCGACGAAGAACGCCTCGAGCGGGTTCGGCCACGCTTCGATGAACTCGACTTTCTCTCGACCGTCGTCGTGTTCAGCGATAACCCACTACAGCCAGCCCATCTCGGAGCTGCGCACGCGCGTCTTCGCGTCGTTGGTTTCGACCAGTTTCTCGGCGAGGTCGACTCGAGCGCCGTGCCGCCCGACGTCGCGCTTACCCCCGATGACGATGCCACGATGTTCTATACCTCGGGCACCACGGGACATCCCAAGGGCGCTCTCGGCACGCACCGCAACGCCACTACCAACATCATGAATCTGTTTTTCCGCGGCCAGATCGCGTCGCTTCGCGCCGGCGCCGAGCCCGTCGAATCCACCGCCGCGGTCCCCCAAAGTTCGAACTTGCTCAACGTCCCGCTCTTTCACGCGACCGGTTGCTTGGCGGTCATGACCACCAGCACCGCCGCCGGCGCCAAAATCGTGATGATGCACCACTTTGACGCTCGTCTCGCCCTCCAGATCATCGAGAACGAACGGATTAGCGCCATTGGCGGCGTGCCCACGATCGCGATGCAGATCCTGGACCACCCCGACTTCGCTCAGTTCGACACCTCGAGCGTCACGAACGTCTCCTACGGCGGCGCGCCCGCGCCACCAGAGCTGGTGAAGCGAATCTGCGCGGCGTTCTCCGTCGGTCAGCCCGGCAATGGTTACGGACTCACCGAAACCTCCGCGGGCGTCTGTTTCATCGCGGGACCCGACTACATCGCCAAGCCCGACAGTTGCGGACCGGTGGTACCGACCTGTGAGGTCGCGATTGTGCCCGAGGAGTACGAGGGCGACGAACCTTCACCAACGTTGCCCCAGGGCCCCGACGTCGTTGGCGAGCTATGGGTGAAGGGACCCAACGTGGTTCGCGGCTACTGGAACAAACCGGAAGCGACGGCGAAGTCGTTCACCAAGGGTTGGCTGCACACCGGTGACGTGGCTCGAATCGACGACGAGGGCTACGTCTACATCGTCGATCGTGCGAAGGACATGATTATCCGAGGTGGAGAGAACGTCTACTCGGTGATCGTCGAGGCCGCCCTCTTCGAACACCCCGACGTCGCCGACTGCGCCGTCGTTGGCGTGCCCCACCCCACCCTCGGCGAAGAGGTCGCGGCGGTCATCGTGCTACGACCGGGTCGCGTCGTCGAGGCCGAAGAGTTCACGCGCCACGTGGGCGTACGCCTGGCTCGCTTTGAAGTGCCGACCAAAATAGTCTTTCGCTCCACGGCACTGCCGCGAAACCCCCAGGGCAAGGTGTTGAAGCGCGAACTTCGCGACTCGCTCGTTGAACCGATCAGCCCGCCGTCGTAACGATGCGACTCGAGCTCTGATACCTCGGTGACGTTACGAGCCGGTCACCCTCAGGTGGCCGGCTCGAAAAACGAAAACTTATTTGTTGGGTTGAGGCGTGAAGCGCAGGTAGTCCTTGACTTTTCGAAAGCCCTTGGGAAACTTCGCCTTAGCGTCCTCGTCGGAGAGCGACGGCGCGATAATGACGTCTTCGCCGTCCTTCCAATCAACCGGGGTCGACACCGGAAACTTGGCGTTCAGTTGCAGCGAGTCCAGCACGCGAACGATCTCGTCGACGTTACGCCCCGTCGAGGCCGGATAGGTCAAGGTCAACTTGACCTTCTTGGCGGGATCAACGATGAAAACGCTACGCACGGTCAACGTGTCACTGGCGTTGGGGTGGATCATGTCGTAGAGGTCGGCCACCTTATGGTCCTCGTCACCAATGATCGGAAAGTTCAACTCCGCGCCCTGCGTCTCGCTGATGTCGCTCTTCCAGCGCAGGTGTGATTCGACATTGTCAACCGAGACCGCGATCAACTTGGTGTTGCGCTTGTCAAACTCCGCCCGGCGAGCTGCGAAAGCCCCGAGTTCGGTGGTGCACACTGGGGTGAAGTCCTTGGGGTGAGAAAAGAGAATGCCCCATCCATCACCGAGGTAGTCGTAAAAGTTCACCTTTCCTTCAGTGGTGTCTGCCGTAAAATCGGGGGCCGCATCGCCCAATCGAATTGACATGATTACTCCTTGCGTGGTGCCAGTCGCTCGACCGCACTTCGTCACCTTAGCGGTTCGACGCAAATTCTCGCAAACAACTAGTGGATTTATAGTTTATTAGACGCCCCGCGGTGGCGGACCCTGAAACACTGGAGGAGTGACCATTATTGCCACGCCCGTGGTGGCGGCGTTTGACCTTGACGGCACGCTCAGCAACGGCGGCAGCGTTTTTAAGTGGCTGCGCAACGTCTGTGGCGCTCGCTCCACGTGGGTGGCGTCGCTTCGACTCGCCGGTCCGCTCTTCGTGGGGGCCCTGCGAAGTGGAACCTCGGCCGACCGCGCGAAAGAGCGGCTCTTCCACCGTCTTCTGAGCGGTCGTAGCGTTGACAAAGTCACGGCGGTGTCGAGGATCTTCGCGCTCGCGCACTTTCGAGACCACGGACGGCGGCGACTGCTCGAACGCTTGGCGTGGCACCTTCGCCAGGGCCATGACGTCGTGATCGTCTCGGCGTCGCCCCAGATCTATGTTGACATCGTTGCCGCGGAGCTAAGGACCGTGGGCGGTCTCGGCACGCGACTGGCGGTGGACCCGCTCGGCAACCTCACCGGCAACTACCTCGGCAAGAACTGCCGGGGCGATGAAAAGATGCGCCGACTCAGCGAGTGGATCGAACAGCGTCACTACCCCGTCGCGCCACTCGTCTACGCCTACGGGAACTCTCGAGGGGACCGCGCGATGTTGCGCGCCGCGAACCACCCCTACAACGTCGGGCGACTGGGTCTACTCGGTTCGCTGCGGCGCTTTCCTCGACTTACCGGCGAGATTCACGAGTCCTTAGCTACTGCTGGCGAATAGAGGCGCCGAGCTCGACAATGCCGCCCTCTCGCCCGTCGTAGGTCACCTGAATCGACGCCGCCTGATCGCGCCATGCGACGACGGTGTGGCCGTGGTGATCGACGATGCCCACGTTGAGGTCGTACACCCCGTCGAGGAGCGGGATCTGGGCCATGTCGATACCGATGATGTTGAGACCTGGCACCAGATTGACCGGCGAGCCCTGCGCGTCGCTTCGACTCACGAGCAGACCGCCTCGGGTGAAGACCTCCATCACGAAATTCCCGCTGTACGCCGTTCTCGAACTGACGCTCACCTCGAGGTGTAAACCCGATCCGCTGCGAATCTCAAATGATCCCGACGGCGTGGTGACGGCGTCAATGCTGATGGTGTCGTGGAGACGAGCGGCGGCGTGATCGACCACGTCTTCGAACAAGTGTTCACGAAAGATACGCAACGATTCATGAGTGGGTCCGTCGGCGATCATGTTCCCGCCGTCGAGCACCACCGCGCGATCGCACAGCGCGCGCACTTGATCCGCGTTGTGAGTCACGAGCAGAATCGTGCGCCCCTCCTCTTGGAACTGGCGTATCCGATCGACGCATTTGGCTTGGAACCGCTCGTCGCCTACCGCGAGGACCTCATCGACCACCAAGATGTCCGGATCGACATTGACCGCCACGGCAAAAGCCAGGCGCACGTACATCCCACTCGAATAGAACTTCACCTGAGTGTCGATGAACTGTTCGATCTCGCTAAAGGCGACGACGTCNNGCATGGCCCCGTAGAGATAGACATTGTCGCGTCCCGACAGTTCGGTCTGAAATCCAGCCCCGAGCTCGAGCAGCGCGGCGAGGCTGCCACGCAGTCGAATCTCGCCAGTGGTCGGCTTCAACACGCCGCAAATGCACTTCAACAGCGTGGACTTACCTGATCCGTTCTGGCCCAGGATGCCGACCGTCTCGCCCTGACCCACCGTGAAATTGATTCCCGACAGCGCGTGAAAGACCTCGGTCGAACCCGAGCGCGGATGAAGGAGACGTTCCTTTAGTGACTGGTGACGTTCGTGATGAATCTTGAACTGTTTCGAGACGCCCTGAACGTCGATGACCGCGGCCACTACAGCTCCGACTCAAAGTTTCCCTCGAGGCGACCAAAGATCGTTTCGGCGAGAAGAAAGAGCAGTACCGACACCCCCAAGAGCAACAGGTTCAGATAGAGGAACTTCGAGAACGACCAGGTCGGTAATATGTGCAACATTTGGCCCGTGACCGTCGAGCGCACCACCGTGCTGACGTAAAAGACGCGTTGAAAGGTCACGACGATCAGCGTCACCGGGTTTAAGAAGTACAGCGCCGAGAGTCCGTGGCGCGCCAGGTGCGGCGCAATGGAGTTCTCGTACGAATAGACCACCGGCGTCAACCAGAACCATAACTGTAAAAGCACTTCCATCAGGTGTTTCATATCACGTAAGTAGACGTTGACCGCCGACATCACAATCGCCAACGCTGACGTGAAGAGATACAGAGCCAAAAACGAGATCGGCAGAATCAGGAGGAAGCGCCACGCCGGCGCGCGGCCCAGTGCGGCGACGAAGATGACGAGCACCACCAGCTGCACGACGAAGTACACGACCGCCGCGCCGACGTTGGAGAGCGCCAAAATTTCACGGGGGAACGAAACCTTCTTCACGAGGGCCGCGCGGTCGACGATGACGCCAGTGGCGGTATTGATCGAATTCTGAAACATGTTCCACACGACGAGACCGGAAAAGAGGTAGATCACGAAGTTTGGAATACCGTTTTTCAAGAATATTGAGAAGACCATGTAGTAGACGGCGAGCGTGAAGGCCGGTGAGAGCATCGACCAAAAGAGCCCGAGCGTCGAGTTCTTGTACTTGATTCGAATGTCCGAAGAGATCAGTCCCAGCAACAGTTCGCGACGGGACCAGAGGTTCCGTAAACGGGTCGAGAGAGTGACGCGAGCACTGACGACACGTACCGGCGCGTCGTCAAGCGAGCGATGTCGTTGGCCCGCCGAGGGGGCGTCGCTCACTAGGCCCCTTGGCGAACGGCCGAACGCTCAATGACGGCGTCAATGAAGCCGTACTCCAACGCTTCTTGTGCCGTGAACCAACGGTCGCGGTCCGAGTCGGCTTCGATGCGCTCGAGCGGCTGACCAGTGTGAAAGGCGATGCGCTCCGCGAGCGTCTTTTTCATGTAGATGATCTGCTCGGCCTGAATCGCAATGTCCGACGCTTGGCCCTGCATGCCGCCGATCGATGGCTGATGCATCAAGATGCGGCTGTGCGGCAACGAGAGTCGCTTGCCCGGCGCCCCGGCACACAACAGAAACTGACCCATCGAGGCCGCCATTCCGATGCAGATCGTGCGCACGTCGCAGTTGACGTACTGCATCGTGTCGTAGATTGCCAGTCCGTCGTACACCGAGCCGCCCGGAGAGTTGATGTAGAGACTGATGTCCTTGTCACGGTCTTCGGCTTCGAGTAGTAGTAGTTCCGCGCAGATTCGATTGGCCGTATTCTGGTCGACTTCGGAACCCAAAAAGACGATGCGCTCGCGTAAAAGTCGCTGATTGAGATCGTTGACGCCAAAACCTTCACCTATGGAGGAGTTAATCATGCGACCAATCTACCGTGCGAGGCCGCTCACTCCCCCTCTGACGCTCTAGAGTGGAATCACTCGCGGGCGTGGCGGAATTGGCAGACGCGCTGGTTTTAGGTACCAGTTCTTCGGAGTGTGGGTTCGAGTCCCTCCGCCCGCACGAACGCCGTGTGTGTACCGCGGTGCCCCGGCGTCTGCTAGCATGGAAAACGCTGTTTCATCGCATCTCGCGATGGAGACCGATTCGACTGATGTCTGCGAGTTGGGCTCATTTCAACTCGTAGGAGTTTCATGTCCACGTCTTTTGCCGACCTCGGCGTCCCCCCACGTCTCGTAGAACGCCTCAGTGTTCGAGGCATTACCGAGGCCTTCCCCATCCAGGAGGCTTCCATCCCCGACGCCTTGCAAGGTCGCGACGTGGTGGGCAAAGCCATCACCGGATCGGGCAAGACCCTCGCCTTCGCGTTGCCCTTGATGGCCCGTCTGGGCAAGGCCCGCGCGCGCAAGCCCCTCGCCCTGGTGCTCGTGCCCACCCGCGAACTCGCGGCCCAAGTGCAAAAAGAGATCGCGCAATTGACCGATGACCGCGGTCGTCGCGTGATCTCGATCTACGGCGGCACGTCGTACAACGTCGCGCGCAAGGCCCTCAACTTCGGAGTGGACGTCGTCGTGGCGTGTCCCGGACGCCTCGAGGACATGCTCGATCAAGGAGCGCTCGATTTGGGATCAGTGACGACCGTCGTGGTTGACGAAGCCGACCGCATGGCCGACATGGGCTTTCTACCCGCGGTGCGCCGTCTCGTCGCGGCGACCTCACCCGATCGTCACGTCATGCTGTTTTCGGCCACGATGGGTCCCGACGTCTCATCGCTCGTGAGAGAGTTCACCCACAACGCCGCCATCCACGACGTCGTGGGTGACGAGGCTCCGAACGACGTCGACCACTACTTCTGGCGTGTCCCCCGCGATCGTCGACCCGACATTACGGCCGACATTGTCGAGAAGTACGAACGCGCACTGATATTCACCCGCACCAAGCACGGCGCCGACCGCTTGGCTCGCCAGCTGGGCGAGCGGGGAATCTCCGCCGTGGCACTTCACGGAGATCGGTCCCAGGCCCAGCGCGAGCGTGCACTGCGCAGCGTGAAGAATGGACAGATCAAAGTACTCGTGGCGACGGACGTCGCCGCGCGCGGTTTGCACATTGAGCTTTTGCCGGTCGTGGTGCACTACGATCCTCCGGCCCAGACCACTGACTACCTGCACCGTTCGGGTCGAACCGGACGCGCCGGCGCTTCAGGCGCCGTGATCTCCCTCGTCGGTGAGGACGTGCTGGGCCAGGTAAAACGCCTGCAGCGCGCGCTCGGAGTGGATCCGTCGATTGAAACTCGAGAGGACGCCCCGGCGATTCGATTGGGCGCCGTCGACGACGCCGTAGCGGCGGAGCGGCTCGATGAGCGTTCGCCCAAGCGTCGCGCGGACTCCTCGGCTCCCCGAGAGCGAGCGCGCGGTCCACGGAACTTTGCGCCCCGTGAGCCCCGTGAGCGCACCGTGACCGCTCGTCACCCGCGTGGTTCGAACGAAAGCTCTCCTCGCCCGGTGAGGGGCTTTGAGCGTCGCGAAACGCCCAACACTCGTGGCGAGAAATCGAGTCGCGCTCGCGGCAGCGAGGCGGTCGTGAGTTTCTTTAACGACTCTAAGGGCTTTGGCTTCGCCAGCGACGACAAGGGCGATGACCTCTTCATTCACTTCTCCAACATTGTGGGCGACGGCTTTAAGTCACTCAGTCAAGGTCAGAAGATCACTTTCGAAGAGGCACAAGGTCCCAAGGGCCGCGAAGCGAAGAACGTACGCGTGGTCGGCTCGGGACGCACTCGGCGTCGTTAAGATCTTCGTTCATGTCTGAGCGCCCGATCGTCGAACCACACCTAGGTCCCGCGCCGGACGCTCTACTCATTGAGGACCTCACGCTCGGCGAGGGCGAGGAAGCCAAGCCCGGTCAGACGGCCGTCGTGCACTACGTGGGCGTGGGCGTGTCGAGCGGCAACGAGTTCGACGCTTCGTGGAACCGTGGCGAGCCCTTCGACTTTCCTTTGGGGGCCGGCCACGTGATCAAGGGTTGGGACGAGGGCGTGGTGGGCATGCGCGTCGGCGGACGACGTCGCCTCGTTATTCCCTCACACCTCGGTTATGGCGAGCGCGGCGCGGGAGGCGTGATCGCGCCGAACGAGACGTTAATTTTCGTCGTCGACTTGGTGGAACTTCGTTAGTTAAGTGGCGCGCGTAANNCGCGCAACTCGTCCACGGCGAGCATGCGCTGGTAGTCGCCGTAGCGTTCGCAGCAGATCTCGGCGACGAGCCGAAGCCGATCGTTGGGATCGCTCAGGCTCAACACCTTGAACTGGTCGGGGATCGACATCGGGGTCAGTGAACAGAGCTGCCAACTGAGAACCTTCGAGTCCTCGTCCATGGCGAAGTTTCGCTGCAAGCACTCATCGGCCACGATCTCACTCTGCAGCGATCGCAGTGCGCGAACCGCGGACTCGGTGGACTTGAGAAGTGCCAACTCAATGGTCACGTCGTCACAGCAGCGCTGACTCACCCGGGCCCGCGGGTAAGGATCGTCCACGAGCCATTCGGCGACTTCGAAGCACTCGATGCCTTCTACCACGATAAGTATCTGACCATTGGACAAGTGATGCGACCCGAGAATCTCCACCACGGTGCCCACCGAGGTCCGCTCGTCGTGGCCCCCCACGTCGGAGCCTCGCTCGATCAAACAGGTACCGAATCGATTCTCGGCTTCGACGTCAGCGAGCAGGCGGTGATAGCGCGGCTCAAAGACACACAGGCCAACCGTCTGGTGCGGAAAAACCACCATCCCCAAGGGGAACATGGCCAGCTCGCGATCCTTCACACTCCCACCCTACGGGTGAACACTTCGCGAACGAACTACGAACTTTCGAGCACGTTGATCAACGCGCGCAGCGCGTGGCCTCGATGCGATCGGGCGTTCTTCTCCTCGACGGTCAACTCGGCTAACGACCTTCCACCCTCGTCAACGGGGGCGAAGATGGGATCGTAACCAAAACCCCCCTCGCCCTTTGGACCCTCGAGGATGGTCCCTTCAAGCACGCCGTCGACCCACCACGACACCCCGTTCGGGTACGCCACGGCGATCACGGTACGAAAACGGGCACCTCGATCGGCGAGGTCCACCCCTTTAAGTTCGCGCAGCACCTTCTTCACGTTCTCGTCGAACGACACGTCATCGCCGGCGTAGCGTGCGCTATGGACCCCGGGGCGACCTGACAACGCGTCGATGAACAGCCCGGTGTCGTCGGCGATCGCCGCGTCGCCGGTCGAATTCGAGATGGCGCGCGCCTTCAAAAGGGCGTTGCCTTCGAGGGTGTCATCGGTCTCGTCGACGTCGGGCACCTCGTCGGGCCGGGGCAGCAGCTGCACGTCGTAAGGAGCGAGGATCCGGCGCATCTCATCGACCTTGTGGTGGTTCGCCGTGGCTAAGACGAAGGCCCTCACGCGGTCCGGGGCGAAGGCGGCGTCGCGAGGAGGGCGCGCTGGGCGACATTGATCCGCCCGATGCCGAGGGTCGCCAAGTCCAAGAGTTGATTGAGTTCGTCGCGGTCGAAGGCTTGGTGCTCAGCGGTGCCCTGGACTTCCACGAAGCGGCCGGCGCCGGTCATCACGACATTCATGTCGGTGTCGGCTCGAACGTCCTCTTCGTAGGGCAGGTCGAGCATCGCCACACCTTCGACAATGCCCACCGACACTGCGGCCACGAGGTCGGTGAGCGCGTGCTCGCGCAGTACGCCCTCTTGCACCAGACGCGTGAGCGCGTCGTGCAACGCGACGTACCCGCCGCACACCGACGCCGTGCGGGTGCCCCCGTCGGCTTGAAGGACGTCGCAGTCCACCACGATCTGCACGTCGGGCAGCAGTTCTAGACGCGTAACACTTCGCAGCGAGCGGCCAATCAGTCGTTGAATCTCTTGGGTTCGTCCCGACTGCTTGCCCTTGGCGGCTTCACGATTCGCGCGTTCGGGCGTGGAGCCCGGCAACATCGAATACTCGGCCGTCACCCAGCCCCGACCTTTTCCCTTCAGCCAGCGCGGCACATCGGCGTCCACTGACGCGGTACAGAGCACGCGGGTACGGCCAAAGCTCACGAGGACCGATCCCGCGGCCATCTCGGTGAAGTCGCGTTGGAAGCTCAAGGGCCGGGCTTCATCAATGGCGCGCCCGTCGGCGCGAAGTACGGACATCTCTCTCCTTAGATCACACCCAGAGTGCGTGCTAACGGTAGTAGAGATTTCGTCTCCACCCCCTTTAGAAGTAGATGGTTGCCTTGGCCCGCTCGACGACGACGTCGAGGTCGTCGCTCCACGCCCCCGTCGAGAGGTACTTCCAACCGTCGTCGGCGATCATCGCCACGATGGTGGCAGAATCGCCCTCGTCGATGGTCGCGGCGCACTTGACGGCGCCGGCGACCACCGCGCCCGATGAGAGTCCGCAAAAGAGTCCAACGTCGGTCAAGCGTCGGGTCCATTCAATGGATTCGCGAGGTCGAACGATGACCCTGCGATCGAGAAGACGTTCACCGTCATTGTCACTGAAGATCGGCGGGACGTAGCCATCGTCGAGGTTGCGCAGTCCATCAACGGTCTCGCCGCTCGGCGGTTCGACGGCCCATATCTGGGTCCCGGGTCGGTGTTCTTTCAAATAACGTCCGACCCCCATCAACGTGCCCGACGTGCCGAGACCCGCGACGAAGTGCGTGATCTCGGGCACGTCGGCCAAGATCTCAGGTCCCGTCGTCAGGTAGTGCACGAGAGGGTTAGCGGGATTGGCGTACTGATAGAGAAAGATCCACTCGGGATGATCGACACTCAACGACTGGGCGAGGCGCACCGCGCCGTTGGAGCCCTCGTTCCCCGGCGAGTCGATGATCTCCGCGCCAAAGGCTACCAAGAGCTGTCTGCGCTCCGGCGAGACGTTGGTCGGCAGTACAACCTTGAGGTGGTATCCGCGCAGGCGACAGACCAGGGCCAGGGCGATGCCGGTATTGCCCGAAGAGGGTTCGAGCAGCGTCTGATTAGCTTCGCCAGGTATCAGGCGGCCGTCTCGTTCGGCCGCGTCGACCATGGAGAGAGCCACACGGTCCTTCACCGATCCCGCAGGATTACGCCCTTCAAGCTTGGCGAAAATCGCCACGCCAGGTTGGGGTGAGAGCGCGCTCACGTCGACCACGGGCGTGTTGCCAATCAGGTCGAGCACTGAAGCGTAACGCGTCACTACCAGAGGCCGCCCGCGACTGCGGGAAGGAGCGTGATCTCGTCATTGTTAGTGATCAACGCGTTCACACCGCCGAGGTAGCGAACGTCGTCGTCATTGACGTAGACGTTCAAGAACCGGTGCAGGGTCCCGTCGTCGTTTAGCAACTGACCCTTCACCGCGGGATAGGTCGTGGTCAGCTTGAAGAGAACTTCGCCCACCGTCGAACCTTCGACGGCGATGACGCTCGCGCCGCCCATGGCGGGACGAAGAACGGTGGGGACTCGGAGTACCGCCGACATAACGCCTCTTTCGACTCTTGGGGCTAATACATGACCTGCGGAGTCAACATTATCGGCTCGCGGACGCGTCGTGTCAAAATGTGTCCAGGACTTGTGGTCAGTCGACAACCTCGACCGGCTCGGAGGTCGCGCTGCCGTCCAGAACACGAAAACTTCGCAGTTCGACCGGCAAGTCGCGCAAGGAAACGATGACGTAGTGCCACGAGGGATCGGGGGCCTGATCAATGTCCGTGGGACTCGGAAGGGCCTCGCTGTGGGTGTGTGAGTGAAACACGCCAATCACCTCAATGCCCACTTCGTCGGCTCGGCGATAGGCGCGCAGCAGTACGCCAGGGTCGATTTCGTAGATCTTGGCCGAGTCGGCGACGTTCGCGCTCGCCAAAACGTTAACGACGACGCCGTCAGCACTGCCGAGCAGGAGTCCACAGCCCTCGTTGGGTAAGGCGCGAATACACGTCGCGATAATCGCGTCGCGGTGAGTTGAATTAAGAGTAAGCACGCAGTTACCCTAGCGAGCGCCAATCAATCCGCCGTTCCCGTTTCACTACGCTTAATGCGTGGCACGAGCCAAGCAGATCCAAGAGCGCCGAGCGAAAAAACGTAAGAGCACCGGCAACGGTGACCGAGTGGTCGCCACCAATCGCCGCGCGCGTCATGACTACGAGATCATCGAGACTCTGGAATGCGGAATCGTGTTGAGCGGCTCGGAAGTGAAGTCACTGAGAGAGGGAAAGGCACAGATCGCCGAGAGCTACGCCCGGGTTGATAACGATGAGCTTTGGCTCTTTCAGATGCATATTCCTCCGTGGAGTTACGCCGTTGGATTCGGCAGTCACGACCCGGACCGCCGGCGAAAACTTCTCGTACATCGCCACGAGATTGATCAGTGGAGATTGAAAGTAGAGACCCAGTCCCTCGCGATCGTGCCATTGAAGCTCTACTTCAAAGAGGGAAGGGCAAAAGTGGAGTTGGCTCTCGCCAAAGGTCGCAAGCAACAAGATCGCCGCCAAGCGCTCGCCAAGCGCGACGCGGAACGTGAAATAGCGAGAGCGATTCGCAACGTTGAAAAGTATGGCTAAGTCGAGTTTGAATTTGACCGCACGGACACTCCTGAAGTTTTCGACGGTAGACTTAACAAACGACCATCTAGGTCGCGCAGTAACGAGGGGGTGATTGGTTTCGACGACAGTCGTCGAAGTGAAAGAAGCGAGCCGTGGTCTCCGGAGCCACGCTAAAGAGCCGGAAACAATAAATAAACGCCAAGCCTCAGCTTGCGTTTGCTGCTTAGGTAGCAACATCCGCCTAGACCAAGCCCTACGGTTTAGTACACGGGTGTCATAAAGTAGGGCTTACCCACGTGGTTCGTTAGTGATCGCGTAGGGACAATTCAGCTAACTACGGAACGCCACCGGCGCTGACAACAGTGACGCTCTCGACAACCTCCTGTCAGCTGCGCTCGGAGAATGTTCACTAAGAAGCTGCCGGACCTGGGTTCGATCCCCAGCACCTCCACTAAAATTTGACGTGAATCGTGTCAATGGTTCCAGATGGGAAGACCAGTTCTGGTCAGCCCGAGGCATGAGATTCGAGTGCAATCTCACGAGCCCACTTGTAGTCCGCCTTTCCATTGGACGCCCGGTGCACGCTCTCTCGAACAACGACAGCCTTGGGAATCTTGAAGTGAGCAAGCGTCGAACGCAGAAAGTCACATATCTCGTCAGCACTCGGCCATTCCGATGAAGACGCCCCGACGACTGCCACCACTCTCTGACCAAATCGCTCGTCGGGCAGCCCCACCACCAAGCAATCTTCAACTAGAGGGTGACGCTTGATGGCTTCTTCGACCTCCTCGGCAAAGATCTTCTCGCCTCCAGAATTGATGCAGCTTGAACCTCGACCGAGGAGTGTGATCGCGCCGTCTTCTTCTACGGTGGCCCAGTCACCAGGAACGACATAGGAGTTTCCGTCAATCTGGACGAAGGTTTGTGCTGTTTTTTCGGGGTCTTTGTAATACCCGAGCGCCGGCGTGCGGCCCGCGAGGAGGCCACGCTCGCCCGTTCCTCGCGATACCTCACGGCCGTCCTCGGTGATCACTTTGGTTTCGGGAGAGAGCGTGAATCGGGCGGTCGACGCACCAAAGTCGTGATTCGCGCTACTGACCGCGTACGTCGCACCCTCCGTCGAGCCAAGTGCATCGATAAGGCTTGCGGTCAGTCGAGATCGGAGTCCATCCTTAATTTCGCTACTCCATATTGCCCCCGCTGAGACGATGTGACGCACGCTCGACGTGTCGTAGGAACGACCCTGGGCCTCGCGCTCTTCCAGCGCGTGAAGCATCGGACGAGCAAACGGGTCACCAACAATCACGATCCTCGTCACTCCCTCCCGCTCGACGAGTTGCCACACCTCGTGGGCATCGAAAGATCTGGCTTCGAGCAGAATCACCGTGCCACCGGAAATGAGGGAGTGCATCGCGGCAAGCCACATGCCGGTGCCGTGCATGAGTGGACAACACGGAATGGAGACGTCGGCTCCGTGCGAGCTCACGGCCCTGATGAACGGCTCAATGCCTTCGAGACTGGTGGGAACGGGCTCTGCTAGACCCAACATGCCAAAGGTGTTGAGCAGACGCTCGGTGAACTCACCCTGGGCGTACATGACGCCCTTCGGCATCCCGGTGGTGCCCCCGGTGTAGACCATGTAGAGATCACTTCCCGCGCGCTCCTTGCGCGCCTGGGGCCGGTGAGTCGCCAAGAGTTCGTCGAATCGTGACGCTCCCTCGAGGTGAAGACCCCCGTCATCGATCTCGACGAATAGGCGAACCTTTGTAATCTTTTCGCGGACACGGCGCACGCACTCCCCCAGGGACGTATTAAAGACGAGAACTTCTGCGTCGCAGTTGTCCAAGAGATAGACGAGTTCGTCATCAAGGTACCGGTAGTTCACGTTGATGGGCACTGCACGGTGCTTGAAAGCGCCGTATTGGGCGATCAGGTACTCGGGACAATTATGCAGATAGAGGGCGACTTTCCCCCCTTCGGGCACGCCCGCCGCTTCGATGGCGGCGGCAAACCGGGCGGCGGCGTCATCAAACTCCAAGTAACTGACTCGCCGATCAGCTTGAACAACGGCGCACATCTCTGGGGCGGCGTCAACCACCGCTTCCCACACTGACGCAAAATCGAGAAACAAGATCCCTCCGATACCTTTCGGACACCAATGGATTTGCCCAGGGTACCGGAAACTTGATTAACGTCCTAAAGCCGCTCGGGTACGTTTCGGCGGTCCCTCACTCGTATGGCTCGGCCTAGGCAAGTCTGCGCTGGCTCGCCCGCTTCAGACATTCGAGCACCTCATCGTCAGAAGTCTCTTCGAAGTGTTCGTACCACTGTCCGACGGAAAATGAACCTTCCGCCATCACGAGCGCCACCACTTCGTCGGCCTCTCGGCGAAGTTCCTTTACAGATCGCGTCGAAGCCATCGGGGCCGCGAGAATCACTCGAGCGGCATTTCGGGCGCGAGCAACCCGACAGGCCGCCCGGGCGGTCGCGCCCGTCGCGATACCGTCATCGACAATCACCACGGCGCGACCAATCAGCGAGGTCGCCGAGCGATCACCGCGATACTTTTCAATCCGGCGCCCGAGTTCGACTCGCTCGCGCGCGTCGACAATGGCAAACTCCTCGGGCGAGACGTGCAACGCGGCGACCACGTCCTCTTCGACAACGACGACGCCGTCTTCACCAATTGCCCCCATAGCCAACTCGCGCTGGGAAGGCACGCCGAGCTTTCTCACGACGAACACCTCCAGGGGCAACTGAAGCGCGACGGCCACCTCGTAGGCCACCGGCACCCCGCCACGGGGCAGGCCGAAAACGAGCGCGTCCGCGAGAGTGGACAGGCTCGCCAACTTTGCGGCCAATTGACGTCCAGCGTCAGCACGATCGGCGAAACGATCCACGGGCACCTCCACACTTCATCGTCTCATCTTCAATCGCGCAGCGCGAATACCGCAATCCTCATCAGTGTTTGTAGAAATGACCAGAAAAACGCCAGTGTCGTGACGTGACGACAAAGCGATATTTTAATTTGACCGGCGAGCTGGAGGTGCCCGCCATTTTCGTTTGAAGCGTTAGGCCGCGGTCAACTTATCTCTTGTGAGTCCAAAGGACCGAAGGAAGTTTCGAACCCTCACCACCTGTTCTTCGGTCAAGTCGCGATTACGGTTCGAGCCAAATGAGACGGTTTCACCACCAATCGTCACAGCCCAATTGCCTCGGTGCGTCTCGTGAACTTCACCGAAACGTGCCAACAATGAACACACGTCGTGCCACTGAATGTTGTGATTCAGTGGATGACAGAACAGCTTTTGAGCGGTCACGCGGTGGTGGTGATCCAGCTTGATCGACATGCTCAACCCCTTCAGCGGGCTCTGCGTTCATTGGCCTCACCAGCACTATCTACCTTTTAGACGGAACTGTCAAGGAGTGCGACGAGCTCCACGTGCTCGGTCATCGGGAAGAGGTCAAATACTTCCAGCAGATTCAGCGCAAAGCCGCTTTCTAGGAAGACCTTCAGGTCACGAGCGAAGGTCGCCGCGTCACACGATACGTAGATAAGCCGTTTAGGTGAGCGACGAACCAGTGACGCGGCGACGCCCTTAGCGAGTCCCTGGCGAGGCGGGTCGAGCACCACGGTGGAGCCGGCGCGCACCGTATCATTCACGGAACGCGCCGTGACAGACCACTCGCGAACCTTCATCTGCTTGAGCCCCGCCGCGTTAGTTCGCGCGTCACGTACCGCGAACGGCGACGATTCCACTGCCGTGACTCGACCATTGGCGCCCACCCGCTTCGCCAGAGGCACGCTAAAAAGTCCTACGCCACTGAAGAGATCCACCACGTCGTCACCGTCGCCCACGTTGGCCATGGCGAGTACCGCGTCCAAGAGCAAAGTGGGTGCGAGGAAATGAGACTGCCAAAACGACAGCGGGCTTATGGAAAAAGTGAAGTCGTGCACTGTCGCGCGCGAATGTGTCGAAGGATCGAGCGGGGCACCGGAAAGCGAGCGAAGTTCCACGGTGGTGCCGCGCTCAGACTCTCGACGGGCTACCGCGAAGGGTTCGCCGTCACCAATGGCCCGCAGTTCCACTTCGCTTACACCACGCCACGAGTGGCCAAAGGCCGGCTCGAATACTTCGTCCGCGATCCAACAGTGATCGAGGGCGATAAGTCGATGAGAGCGCGCGGCTCGAAGGCTGAGGCGACCCTGGTCATCGACGGCACAACGCAACCTGGTCCTTGACCCTTTGATTGGTCCAACCGGCGCGGTCACCTGCACGGCGACGTCGAGTCCCGCAATCCGGCGTAGGTGCTCGGTCACGAGTGAGGCCTTCCATGCGAGTTGGGCCTTGGCTGACGCGTGTTGAAGGTCACAACCCCCGCATCCTCCGGGGTGGGCGTAGGGACACGGGGCCGCCACTCGCTCCAGGCTCGCTTCGAGCACCTCCACGGCGTCGCCGCGCGAGAAATGAGCGCTGGCTTCGCTCACTTCCACCCGCACGAGTTCGCCCGGCAAGGAGTGGCGCACGAAGATCACTCGTCCGTCCTCGGCGCGGCCTACGCCGCCCCCGGTGGCGGGTCGCTCAATTCGCACCGTCATCGTCTCCGGGCTCGAATGTTCACTCATCGAGGACACCTAGTCAAGGCGGCTCAGGAACAGATCCACGAGTTCTTGGGTGCGAACACGCGCCGCGGGCGTTTCGCGGGCCGTCTGTTCGAGCAGCGCCTCCTGGTCGAGTCCGAGCTCTCGCGTCACTTCCTCGTCCGCGGCGAGCCACTCCTTCAACTGCGCTTCGTCGATCTCGGGATGAAACTGTACCCCGACGTTCTGCCCGATCGCGAAGGCCTGCACCGCGCGCGGAGAGGTCGCCCAAAGTTCGGCCGAGTCGGGCAGCGTGCAGTGATCAGAGTGAAATTCGAACCAGGGCCCCCGCGCCAGCTCGATACCTGGTACGACGTCGACCTCGAACCAGCCGATCTCTTCGTCCGCGGCTCGAGTGACCTCGCCCCCGTAGTAGCGACAAAGGGCCTGGGCTCCGAAACAGACGCCGAATATCGGTAGGCCCCGGCGATCGGCTTCACCCATGAGGGTCAGTTCTCGGCCAAACCACGCCGCCTCGACTTCGTGGTCGTAGACCGCGTACGTCGATCCCAAGATGACCATCACGTCGTATCCCTCGAGTGCGGGGGTCACGCTATTCTCGTTCATCATCACGAGGTCGAGCTCGTAGCCACGACGTTCGAACGCCTCACCGACGAGTCCGGGACTGTCTTCTAAGTGGTGACGGAGTACTAGCGCGCGTGCCATCGTGCTTTCGACTCTAGTAAGTGTGGCTACGAGCGCTTTCGTTTACTCGCTCGGCAACGTCCATCCGATGGACTCGGCAATCTCCTTGCACGTCGGACAGAGCGGATACTTTTGCGGGTCACGGCCCGGCACCCAGAGCTTGCCGCAAAGCGCCCGCACGGGCGTGGCGTTGACCATGCCCGCGACCACTGAATTGCCCAACGCCACGAATTCGCCGTCTTTGGGGGTGTAGCCCTCGAGCACCAGATGCTTGAATCGCTCGTGATCGCCCTCGTCGAGTTGGGCCGTCGAGCGCACCCGCTCCTCGGTTTCGGGCTGCATGCTCACGCGAATAATTTAGTGGGAGCCCGTAGTGTCTACGTACCATGAAAAGTCGTCGACGTCCGCGCCCTACGACGCGCCCACTGGGCCGGGTGGCCTCGCACTTCACCCGCGAGGGCACACCGAAAAGCGCTTATCGAACCGAACGCGAAGCCCAGAGCGCGACACAACTGGCCTGGACGCTCGATGGCACTGAGCTCAATTCGTACCGCTGCGACTACTGCCACCAGTGGCACATCGGCAAGCGCTTTCGCGACGATTAGCGAAGAAATTCAAAAACGGGCAATATGGAGAGACTCGAAACGAAAGGTTCCCCATGGCGGTGCAGGCGTATATCTTGATTCAGTCGGAAATTGGTTCGAGCGAGAAGGTCGTGCTCGCCACGCGCGCCGTGCCCGGGGTACTGGAGTCCTTTGAGGTCACGGGTCCCTACGACGTCATCGTTCGCTGCGAAGCCAAGAGCGTCGACGATCTGGGCAAGTTCATCGTGGGCGCGATTCAAAAGGTGCCGGGCATCACGCGAACCTTGACCTGTCCGGTGGTCAATATCTAACCGAAGGCGCCCGCGGCACGTAGCGCCGCCTGACGTTCTTCACTGATTCCCCACTGCGCGAGACCCTCGCGAGTTCCCGAACCCGCACGCCGGGACGGAGGTCCGATCTTCGCCGGCGTTTTAGAGAATCGAGGCGCCGGTTCGGGCTGGACGGCCCCCTCGACCGAGAACACGTGTCGTGCGGTGTTATAGGGATGGCGCGCCGCTTCCGAAGGTGACAGCACCGGCGTCACGCAGGCGTCACCGTCAGCAAAGATCTCCGTCCACTGGTCACGGGTCTTCGTTTGAAAGATCTCGGTGAACTTCTCTTTCATGCTCGGCCACGTCGTTCGGTCCATCTGCGCGGGCAGTTCTTTGAGGTCGAGACCGAGTCCATGCACGAGTTCGCCATAGAACTTGGCTTCGAGAGCGCCCACCGCGACGTAGCGATGATCTTTGGTTTCATAAACTTCGTAGAAATGCGCGCCCGTGTCGAGCAGATTGACGCCTCGTTCCTCGATCCAGTAACCACTGTTCAAAAAACCGTGGGTCATCGCCATCATCGATGCCGATCCGTCCACCATGGCCGCGTCCACGACTTGGCCCTCACCACTTCGTTGCGCAGAGAACACCGCCGCCAAAACGCCGAAGACTAAGAACAGGGACCCACCGCCAAAGTCGCCGACGAGATTGAGGGGGGGCACCGGCCTCTCGCCGGTACGACCAAGGGGCCAGAGCGCGCCCGAGATCGCGACGTAGTTGATGTCGTGGCCGGCACGCGTGGCGAGGGGTCCTTCTTGCCCGTAACCCGTCATTCGCCCGTACACCAGGCGCTTGTTTCGCCTCCAAACTTCTTTCGGTCCCAGTCCCAGTCGTTCAGTCACCCCTGGGCGAAATCCCTCAATGAGTACGTCGGCCTGCTCGCAGAGTTCGAGCACGAGGTCGCGACCCGCGGCACTCTTGAGATCGAGGGCTACCGAAGGCCGCGATCGGTTCGAGACCTCGAAGGTGGTCACCGCTTCAGCGTCCGGATCGCCGCGTTCGAGACGCAGCACGTCAGCTCCGAGGTCAGCGAGCAACATACAGGCGTAGGGACCCGGACCGATACCGGCGAGTTCGAGGACCTTCAGCCCGGTTAGTGGTCCACTCACAGAGTCAGTGTAGAAGAACCCGACTTTGACGAAGGTATCTAGTCCCACCAAAGATCGTGGCTAAGGACTCCGCGAGCGATGAGGCCGAGTTGAATCTGGCTCGTACCTTCCACAATGGTCAGTTGACGCGCGTCTCGATAGAACTGCTCGACCGGGTGATCTTCCATATAGCCCGCGGCGCCGAGAAGCTGCACGGCGAGCCCCGAGGCCTTGACCGCCACCTCGGTGGCGTAGTACTTGGCCATCGAGAGCATCGGGACGTACTCCTTGGTGTACATGCCTTGGTCCGAAAGCCACGCCGCTCGATATGTCAAGAGCCGCGCGGCCTCAATCTCGGTCGCGCACTTGGCGATCTCCCACTGAATACCTTGAAAGTCGGCGATCGTCTTGCCAAAGGCTTGACGTTGTTTGACGTACTCGGTCGCGTACATCAACGCGCCCTCGGCCAAACCGATCCCCCGAGCGGCGACGATGGGCCGCATGGCGTTGAGCGACTCCATGACCAACGCGAAGGCGCCACCAATCACCTGGTTAGGTCCCACTCGCACATTGTCAAAGACGATCTCGGTGGTGTCGATGCCCTTTACACCCATCTTTTTATCGACTCGGGGCCGCGTCACGCCAGGCGTGTCAGCATCCACAATGAAGGCTCGGATATTCGTGTGAAGTCGAAGTGCGGGGTCGCCAATCTTGGCGAAGACTACGAACCAGTCGGCTTGCATCCCACCCGAGATCCAACACTTGGTTCCATTAAGAACATAACCACCTTGAACCTCGGGATCCTCGCTCGCTCGGGTCTGCATTCCCGCAACGTCCGAACCGGCCCCAGATTCAGAGAGGCAAAAGGAGGCTCGCTTCGAGCCGTCGGCGATACCTGGTAGGTACCGCCGCTTTTGATCGTCGGTGCCCGCGATCATGATGGGCCCCGTAGGTAGCCGGGTCAGCAACAACATGAGGCCCAACACGTTGGAGTACTTCGTCACCTCTTCGATCGCGAGAGCGAGACCCATGATGCCCGCGCCGGAGCCGCCATACTCCTCGGGGATGCAGAGCCCGAGCAGGTCGGCGCGCTTGAGTTCGTCGAAGAGGTCTTGGGGATAGTCGCCCGCCGTGTCAATAGCTCGGGCGCGCGGCTTGATCTTTTCCTGGGCGAGGCGTCGCACGCTTCTTTGAAGTTCTAAAAGTTCATCAGAGAGGTCGAATTCCATATTCAGCAAATTAGTCCCTGGAACACCGGCCGGAATTCGAAGGCGTGGGACGTTCCATACGTATTGACCTCGCGATTACTTAGCTGGCACCTCGTCAGCGGCGACGATCCCTTTGCGAGTAGCGATCAGTACGTCGCGCGAGACAATGCTCGGACGTACGTGAGTACCCAAGTCAATCTCGGATGCTTTGTCGCTTCGCACGTCCACCCGAACCAATATCTCACCAACCTGTACGACAAGGCGGGTCATCGCGCCGAGGAAGCTTTTACGAGTGACGAAACCCTGGCCCTCGGGGTCGACCTCGATGGCGATGTCCTCGGGACGGAGCAGTGCGTCAACGGCGCCCGTCAAATTACTGCCTTCACCACTCCGTATCGGACAACGCTGACCAAANNTGCGCCACGAACGCGGTCGCCGGACGGGAGTACAACTCCGAAGGCGGAGCCACCTGTTCAATGTGGCCTCGCGACATCACGCAGACCTGGTCGGCCATTGACAGAACCTCTTCTTGGTCGTGCGTCACGAACACAGTCGTAATGGCGAGTCGCTGTTGCAGCGAACGGATCTGGTCGCGCAGTTCGGCCCGCACGATAGCGTCCAAGGCAGACAGCGGTTCGTCGAGTAAGAGCACCCGGGGCTCGATCGCGAGCGCCCGCGCGAGCGCAATTCTCTGTTGTTGACCTCCGGACATCTGATGGGGGAACTTGTTCCCTTGATCACTCAAGCCCACCATCTCCAAGAGCTCGCCGGCCTTCTTACGACGTACCGATGACGACTGCTTGCGCATGCGCAAACCGAAGGCGACATTGTTAAGAGCGTTCATGTTTGGAAAGAGCGAGTAACTCTGAAACACCATTCCCATATCGCGCTTACGGGCACTGACCTCAGAGAGATCGACCCCGTCCACCACCACCCGACCACTGTCGAGAAGTTCGAAGCCCGCGAGTACGCGCAGGGCGGTCGTCTTGCCGCACCCGGATGGTCCGAGCAGGGCCATAAACTCTCCGGGCTCTATCTTGAGCGAAAGCCCGTCGAGTGCTCGCACCTTGCCGAACGTGCGCACTAAGTTCTCGAGACTGACCGCCGCTCCGACTTTCGTCGTTGGCGACCCCATCGAGTTCGTCATTATCGTTTCTTTCATTTGAGTCATTACCCGCCCATCCTTCTAAGTGTGCGTCGAGACTGTGACCGGTCGAGCGATACGACGGCAACAAGAAGGATCCAGGTAACCACGAGCCCCAACATCGAGGCCGCAACCTGAATGTTGCCGTCGGACGAAATTGAGAACTGAACAATCCACACCGGAATTGTCTGCCATAGGTCGAGGCTCGCCATGGTGTATTCACCAAAGACCAACGCCAAGGTGAGTACCGTCGCCGAAAGCAGCGCCGGACGAATGTTGGGCAGTATGACCCGCCACATCGTCTTTCTCCAGTTCCCACCGAGCGATCGAGAAGCCTCTGTCAACGTCTTTAGATCAATCGCGCCAAGGCCAGCGTCGAGCGATCGATAGACGAAGGGCATGGCGAGAATGACGTACATGAAGCTCAGCAGGTACGGCGAGGCTTTCGCCCACTCGGGAAAAGCTCCCAATACACCGACGATCAGCACGATTGGCGGAATGACGATGGGCAACACCGTGACGACGTCGAGTACTCGACGCAGTTGGGGCAGCCGGACGTGAACGTAGATGGCAGTGGGGACCATGAGGAGTGTTGAGGCCACCATCGTCGCAACCGCGATCTTCAGAGATAAGGTCAGCGCCGCACTAAATCCGGGCGCCCCAGGAAGCTTGTCATAAGCTTGGAATGAGAAATGGCCCGCCGAGTTTTGCAACGAGAACTTTATTCCGGCGTAGAGGGGAATTAAAAAGTAGCCGCCGGCGAGCACGAGGACCACCAGTCGCCACAATCGAAAGTGTCGTCGACGCTTCGTCGAACCCGATGAGAACGCGGGGACCGGCTCGTTCTGAATCTCCGAAACTTCGAAGACGGATCCGGAACTTAACGGAGCCATTTTGACGCCCGCTTTCGAACGAGACTATAGAAAATCATCGTGACCGTAAGGATGACGAGCATGCCCAGGGCGATCGCGTAGCCCACGTGGGTCTGACCCGCGATGACGTTACCGTTCAAGAAATTACCGATTTGTATTGGTGAGAGCGCGATGACACCGAGCGTGAGCGACTCCGCGGTGGCGTATGCCGCGAACGCGCTACCAAAGAGCAGCAACATGCCACCGAGAATCGACGGCATCAGCACGGGTATTCCGACGTGGCGCCAGTATTTCCAACTCGAAGCGCCCATGTTCTCCGCCGCCTCGCGCCAGGACTGGCGTAGCCCGCCGAGAGCTGGTGTGACCACGAGCACCATGAGCGGAAGTTGAAAGTACATGTACACAAACAGCACACCCGAAAAAGTGAAGAGATTGAATCCAAAATTGGCCAGGTTGATGCCAAGATCGCGGAGCCAATAAGTGAGGATGCCCGTCGACCCGAGGGTCGCGATGAACATGAAAGTGAGATTGATACCGCCAAAGTTGGCCAGCACACCCGCGCCCGTCGTCGTCAGTCGACGAAGAACATTACTGTTCGACGTCTGAATCGCGTAGGCGAGAAAAACGCCGAGTATTCCGGGAATAATTGCGGACAACAATCCCAGTTTGATGCTGTTCTCAAACCCGACTAGGAAGATTCCGTGAGTGACTAAGTGCATATTGCTCCACGTCCATCCCCCCTTCTCCCCATGAAAGGCGTAGTAAATGACGGCGAGCGACGGAACGCCCAAGCCCAAGAAGGTGAAAATGAGAAACGGCGCGATCGCGAACGCGGGCTCAATTTTTCGAAGGACCCTTCGAAGCAACGAACTCGTGCGGTGAGTCGTTGCTTCGGACCCCGGCACCGAAGTGCCGGGGTCCGAAGCAACTACCTCACTTTTTGACATGAGTCAAATCAGTCCGGGCTAACTACTAACCGCCCATCTGCGTCGCCCATGAGGTGTTCACGGCAGTCGCCGCGGCGGTGATCTGCGCGGTTGTTGGGAACAGCGGCGTTTCGCCCTTCGGCAACTTGGGCAACTTCGCCACCAGGCTCTTGTTCGCCGTTCCGTGCGCTTGCATGTACGCCAGTTCAGCGGGGCGAGCCCCACCGGCGAGCCAGAGGTTCTGACCAGTCACCGAGTACAGGTACTCCTCCCAGAGGCGTGCCGCCGCCGGGTCGGGAGCCGACGCGTTGACGCCTTGTGAGTAGTACTCACCCAGCAGCGCGTCAGTCGGTACGACAACCTTCCAACCTGGCACGTTGATGCCGCCATTCGCTTGGAGGTAGTCCCACCAGATGATGATGTTCGTCGTGCCACTCGTCGCCGTGGTCGCGTCCGCAATGGTGTTCACGAAGGCGCCGTTCGTATTGAGTTTGGCGAAGAACGTCACGCCGGGAGCCACATTGCTGAGCGAACCACCGTTGGCCACCGAAGCGGCTTCTACGGCGGCCAAGGCTGAGTTGGACGTCAGTGGGCTGTTGTTCAGTCCGATCTTGTAACCGGCCGCGCCCGTTTCAGTCAACATGGCCTTGAACGACGTGGGACACGTGGTCACAGTCTTGGTGTTACAACCAATGGCGACGTAGCCGCCGTAGTCGTCGAACCAGTAACCGCCCGCTTGCTTCAGTCCCGCAGGAATCTCGCTCCAGGTCTGCACCTTGTACGGGGCGAGCAATCCAGAGGTCTTAGCCGTCACCGCATAACTCGTGCCGACGTCAATCACGTCTGGGTCGCTGGAGCGTCCCTTATCCGACGTGATGGCTTGAATCTCCTCGGCACTAGAGCCCTCGGGGTTCTCAGAGTTGATCTTGATGTGGTACTTCGCCGTAAAGCCCTTGAGAATGTTGCCGTAGTTCGCCCAGTTATTCGGCAACGCGACCACGTTCAACTTCCCTTCCTTCTTGGCGGCAGCGACGAGCGCAGTCATCGAATGTGGACCAGTCGCCGTGAGTTGTGTCACCTTCGACCAGTTCACGCTCGACGCTCCACTGGCGGCCACCGAACTTGCCGAGATGCCGATGGCCACCAAACTGGTTACCGTCGCACCGGCAAGCAGCGCCGCCTTTAACTTTCTTAGTGCCATGCGTACCCCTCCCCAGGGTCTTGAAGCCGCCACATTGGCCGCTGGGCGAAACACTATCGGCTCTCGAGTGCGCCGTGCAATCGGCCAACCGTGCGTCTCGATATCGGTAAACGGCACGTTTTGATTGAGATTTCAGGCATTTCTTTCGAACTTCTGACGTCACGTCACCTCTCGTTCTCTTCGACGTGACGCAAAATTCACCACCGCTATCTGCCCAACGATTCACTCAACGAGTTCGAGAGAACTCGCACGCCGTGGAAGTGTCCTCCTCGCAAGAACGCACTGGCCCCACGGCAACGTCGGTTTCGTACGTTGACGTTTCCAGGCTCACGCAACCCTGTGCCAACATTGCTCCATGGCAGCCTTTCAGCGCAGCCAAGAGTTGCGCACGATGTCGACAACTAAGTACGACGTCGTAGTAATCGGTGCGGGAATGACCGGCGCGGGCGTCGCTCTCGACGCCGCCTCTCGAGGACTTCGAGTCGCGCTCATCGATCGTGGCGACCTCGCGTCAGGCACGAGTTCCAAATCCTCCAAGATGGTTCACGGTGGTCTTCGATACCTCCAGCAGCGAGAGTTCCGACTCGTCTACGAAAACCTTCGCGAACGCCAACGACTCTTGCGGAACGCCCCCTATCTCGTTCAACCGCTTCCCTTTCTCATACCGCTTTTTGGCTCGAACGGCGTCGCGTCCAAGGCCGTCGTCAAGGGATACGCGACGGCGCTACGGATCTATGACCTGAGCGGTGGTTGGCGAATTGGCCATCGATACCGAAAGGTCACTCGCGAGGAAACCCTCTCGCATTTACCTACACTGCGCACAGACAGACTCGTCGCCGGGTTTCTCTACTACGACGCTCGCGGTGACGACGCTCGCGTCGCGTTGACGCTCGCCAAGACGGCGGCAGTGACGTTTCAAGCCAGCGTGGCGAACTACGTACGGGCGCTCGACGTCATCAGGGGATCCACCGGACGGGTCGAAGGCGTTATCTGTCGCGATGAACTAACCAAAGACGAGTTCACCGTTGCCACGAAGTCGGTCGTCAACGCATCGGGCGTGTGGTCGGACGACATATTTACCATGGCCGAACACAAGACTTCCCACCGCATAACGCCGGCGAAGGGTGTGCACTTCAGCGTCAAGCGCGATCGCTTGGTCGCCGACGTGGCGGCGGTACTCAACGTCCCCCACGACCGTCGCAGCATCTTTATCGTCCCCTTTTTCGACGCGCCCTACACCTACGTCGGCACCACCGACACCGCCTACCAAGGATCGATTGATAATCCGAAGTGCACGCCGGAGGACATTGCCTACCTGCTGGGCGCCGTGAACGCGTCGACGTCGTCCGATCTTGGTACCGCGGACATCACCGGCGTGTGGGCCGGTCTTCGTCCGCTGTTGGCGCCGACCAAAGGTAAAGCGCTGAGCGAGCGCACGGCCGACCTCTCGCGTCGACACCGCGTGAACGACTCGGGTGACGGCGTCGTGCACGTCACGGGAGGAAAGTGGACCACCTATCGACAGATGGCTGAAGACGCAGTGGACGCGCTGAAGCCTTACGTCAGCGGCCTCGCCAAGGTCCGTACAAAGAGCTTGCCGCTGTATGGCGTGAGTGAGTGGCGCCCCACGAGTGAACTCGAAGTTCATCTCTATCACCGCTTTGGCGCGGACGCTCCGGCACTGGTCGAGAGAATTCGCCACGATCCTCGACTGGGCGAGACACCTATCGCGGGTCAGCCCTACGTCGGCGCGGAGTTCGTCTTCAGCGCGCGTGAAGAGATGGCCACGTCCCTCGTAGACCTTTTGACGCGACGCTCTCGTGCCCACCTACACGACGCACGCGCCACTCTCGCGGGCGCGCCGGCCGTCGCACGGCTCGTCGCGCCAGTCCTGAACTGGGACGACGAGAAGATAAAAAACCAAATCGACGAATACCGTGCCTTGGTCGAGAGCGAATTCTCCGCGGCCGGACTGATCCTCTAGGGAGACGCGTTGACCGAACCCACGATGCCCAATCACTACCCCGAACGCACCCTCGACGCCCCTTCCCCATCGCCGAGCGCGCTGCTTGACGAATTGTCTCGCGCGGGTGTCTCGTATTCGATTGACACAATCGAGCGCGCGGAACACGCCCGAGATTGGTGGCCGTTGTCGATTCCCGACGTCGCACATGGTCACGTCAAAAACTGGCCGGGCGTGGTAGTGCGAGCTCATTCAACGCTCGACGTCAGCGCGACGCTGCGTATCGCCAGCAAGAACCGTGTCGCGGTCACTGCTCAAGGCGGACGCTCGGGCGTCGTCGGCGGGGCGGTGCCCGCGGTCGGCGCGATCGCACTGGATCTCACTGGCCTCAATGAAGTCATCGCCCTTGACGAACTTTCCTCCACGGTGCGCGTGCAAGCCGGCGTCTTTGGTCCCGATCTGGAACGCTTCGTGCAAAAGCTGGGCTTCACCGTCGGCCATTTTCCCCAGTCCTTCGACATCGCGACCGTCGGCGGGTGGATCGCGTGCCGTGGCGCCGGACAGCTCTCGAATCGCTACGGCAAGATCGAAGACATGGTGCGCGCGCTTACCGTTGTCCTCGCGAGCGGACAGGTCATCTCGCTAGGCGGCCACGGCCCACGTCAAGCAGTGGGGCCCGACCTCTTGCAACTCTTCGTCGGTTCCGAAGGCACGCTCGGCGTCATCACCGAAGCGACACTTCTCGTGCGCGCCCTGGCGCCGAGCGAACGGCGCGGCGCGTTTCTCTTCGATGACTTTGGAGAGGGAATGGCGGCCTGTCGACGGATCGTGCAGCGTGACGCACGTCCGGCCGTGCTTCGCCTCTACGACGAAACCGAGTCCCAGCGACACTTTGACGTCAAGGGCTGCGCATTGATCGTGCTCGACGAGGGCGACGCTCATTACGTCAACGCGTCCTTTGAGATCGTCAACGCCGAATGCGTCGAAGCAACATCGCTCGACCCTTCGTACGTGGAACGTTGGCTCGCCCATCGAAACGACGTCGGCGCGCTCGCGCCGCTGTGGGAACGGGGCCTGGTCGTGGACACGATCGAAGTCGCCGGACCCTGGGCGATTCTCAACTCACTTCAACGGCGAGTGTGCGACGCGCTGCGCGGATGTCAAGGCATGGTGTTGGCGTCGGTGCATCAGTCGCACGCGTATCTCGACGGCGCCTGTCTCTACTTCACTTTTGTGGGTCAGCCGAGCGGCGACGTCACGGCCTTTTACCGCGACGCGTGGGACGTCGCCATGGACGAAGTGTTGCGAGCCGGGGGCGCCATTAGTCACCACCACGGGATCGGACGCAATCGCGCGCGCTTTGTCGCTGACGCACTCGGCGACGCGTTTTCCATACTTGAAGGAGTCAAGACGCAGCTCGATCCCCACAACATCTTGAATCCCGGCGTTTTAGGTCTTGGGGGAGATCCCTGGTGAGGGCCCTCGCGATCGACGTGGGCTCTTCGTCGGTTCGAACCGCCGTCGTCGACGAACGAGGCACGGTGACCCACGTGAATCAGCAGCGCTTAACCGTGCGTTCGCCGGCCCCAGGAGAAGTGGAATTGGATCCCGCCGAGATCGCTCGCTTGTCACTCGAACTGGCGGCGCGCACCCTCGACGAGGGTGGACCGTGTGACGTGGTGGGCATCACCAATCAACGCGCGACCACCATCGTCTTTGATCCCGTCACGGGCCGGGCCGTGGGGGCGGCCCTTAGCTGGCAAGACCTTCGCACGGTTCTCGATTGTCTGGTCTTGCAAGGCGAGGGGTTGCGTCTCGCGCCCAATCAATCCGCCACCAAGGCCCGCTGGCTCGTCACTCAATCTGATCGACCGGCGAGGGACCTGCGATTCGCGACCATCGAGACCTGGATTGCCTGGCACCTCAGTGAAGGATCGACGTTCGCCACCGATCGATCGAACGCCAGCGTGAACGGTCTCGTGAATCGCACTCTGGACGGCTGGGACGAACACGTCGTCGCCGTACTCGGGCTGGATGACGTGATGTTGCCGCGTCTCGTGGACACGATGGGATCCTTCGGCGTGGCGAGCGTGCTCACCGGCGCTCCCCCCATCCTCGCCATGGTCGGTGACCAACCGGCCTCGCTCTTTGGACAGTCGTGTGTTCGTCGTGGCGCCAAAATCACTTTCGGCACTGGCGCCATGCTCGACATGGTCCACGGCGACAAGGCGCCCACCTCGCTCAGTCGCTTCGCGTCGGGCTGCTACCCCACTGTCGTTCGTAGTCGCGACGCCCAGGCGACGTGGGGCCTCGAAGGCATCATCTTGAGCGCCGGATCGTGTGTCGAGTGGCTCCACGAGCTCGGACTCATCGAGTCGCCACGCGCGAGTGAAGAGCGGGCATCCTCGGTCACTTCGACCGACGGCGTCTCGTTCGTGCCTGCCCTTTCGGGCCTCGGCACGCCACAGTGGGACTTCGGCGCGCGCGGTGCGTTCTTTGGACTGACGCGCGGATCAAGTGGCGCCCATCTCGTTCGCGCGGTGTTAGAAGGGGTGGCCCAGCGCGGGGCCGATCTGCTCGACGCGGCCGAACTCGAGATTGGCACGGCATTGAGCGAATTGCGAGTCGACGGGGGCATGAGCGCCAATCGTTTCTTCGTTCAACGGCTCGCTGACTTTTCCGGCCGCCCGGTCGCGGTCTCGTCCGAGCGCGAAGCCACCACGCGCGGCGCAGGTTTGATGGCGCTGGTCAGCGCCGGCGCTCTCACCCTGGATGACGTCGAGCGGCTCTGGTCGCCCGCGTACGTCGCCACGCCCTCACTCAGCGAAGACGAACGTCTCTCGTCGCGCGCCCAGTGGCTCACCACCGTCCAACGCGTGGAGCGCACGATCCCCGAGCTCTCGGCCGTTTCGTTCTAGGACAACCACGGCGCGCTCGCGAGTGCGTCGTTCAACGTCGTGGGCGACTCCAGCAGCGGCTTCGCGAGCGCCAGGTGCCGTGGATGACTGAGCGACAGCGCACCCGAGACGAGACGGTCGCGCGAATAGAGCGCCAGCCAGCGGCCTTCGTCGAGACTGCCCGAGACGATGGCGACGTCGTCACTCGGGTGAGGGTGACCGAGCATCTGAATCTTTTGGCCGTACTGATCGGACCAGAAGT
>PLBM01000026.1 GCA_003134515.1 Acidimicrobiaceae bacterium
TTCGACTCCTGCCGGGGGCACCACGGTTCGCTCGGCCGAGTACGCCATTTCCATGTACCAATCGCTACTTCGCGTGCAGTCGACGAAGGGGAGGCTCACTCGAAGGGGGCTGGCGTCGAGGTGGCAATTGAGTCAATAGATCTCTCGTGGCTTCAGTAATTCGTTGAACTGCTCTCTCGAAAGGGACTTCGCTGGACTGGGACGTCGAGCGAACGCCGCTGACCTTTCGAACGAACTGTCGGGCCGCGGCTTCGATCTCTTCGCCGCTCGCCGCGGGTTCGAGGCCATGGAGTGTGGTGATGTTTCGACACATCGGCCCAGCGTAGGCCGTGTCGCCACGAACGAATGGCTCGAGCCCTAAGGGTGCTCAAGGCTCTCGTTCGACGAATTCAAGTTCGTCACCGGGGCCACGGACCTACAACGTTGGCCCGACCTCTGAGTGGTCGCTAACTAGTCGGCTGGTGCTCGAATATCACGAGCTGATTGGGGCAACGTAACTTTGCCTTTCCCGTCGGGAAGGCGGGATTCGAACCCGCGGCCTCCTGGTCCCAAACCAGGCGCGCTAACCAAGCTGCGCTACTTCCCGAATTCTCCATCGTGACACATTCGCCTCTTCCATTCGAATCGTGGGGCCGTGCGTAGGCTTTGTTGGAGCGGGGGAGTGCGATGGCCTACGAGTGGATTATTGACGCGCTCGATCAGACCTGGGGGTCGATCGATCAGACACTTCGTCCCCGATCGCTCGAGGTCTACGACCTAGCGACGCCCTGTCCGGGGTGGAGCGTGCGCGACGTGTTGAGCCACCTGGTGGGCTTTGAGCTGATGGGGCGTGGCGAACCGGTTCCATTGCACGAGGGCCCGTGGCCCGACTACGTGAAGAATCCTCTCGGCGAGATCAATGAGGCCTTCGTGGAGAGCTATCGATCGACTTCGGGCGCCGAGGTCTTGGACCTTTTTCGTGACACGGCACACCAATCGCTCGACGCGCTTCGACGTCGGAGCGACGCGCAGTGGGAGAAGGTCGGATGGAGTCCCGAGGGGGAGCGTCCCTACCATCGCTTTCAAGAGACCCGTGTGCTCGATAGTTGGGTCCATCTCCAGGACATCCGCGACGCGCTCCTAGAACCCACAGACGATCACGGGCCCGGCGAAGAGATCGTGGTGAACCGTGTGGAGGCGGCGCTGCCCTTCGTGCTGGGCAAAAAGGTTCAAGCGCCCGAGGGCGTGTTCGTGCAGATAAATCTGAGTGGTCGACTCGCGCGAACGATTCTCCTGGGGGTGCAGGATGGTCGAGCCAGCGCCGTTGCGCACCTCACGGGCGAGCCGACCCTTGAACTGACGACGCCGGTCGCGTTGTTTTGGCGTCGAGTGGCTGGGCGAATCAGCGCTCACGCGCTGTTGAGCGCGTCGGCGACGGACGTGCGCGGCGACCAAGCACTGGCCCGGTCGTTTGCCGAAGCCCTCGCCGTGATCAGTTGACGCGAGAGGAACCGGTAGGCTGGCGTCTCTTATGCGCGCCACTTCCACGATCCTTGAGAACAACCGGGTCAAGCTGACCGTCGAAGTTGACGAACCCGAGATGGAAACAGCGATCGACACCGCGACCAAGAAACTATCCAAACAGGTGAGCATCAAGGGGTTTCGAAAGGGCAAGGTGCCGAAAGACGTGCTGATGGCCCATCTGGGTGGGCCGGCCGCGCTGCGCACCGAGGCCATCCGCGACGCCATCCCCGACTTTTACGCGCACGCCGTCGCCGACACCCTGATCGATCCCATCGCCTCGCCCGAGATCAACATCACGAGCGGGGAGGACGACGGCATCCTGTTTTTTGAAGCCGACGTCGAGGTTCGCCCCGAAGTCTTTATTCGAGGTCAGCACGAGTTGCGCGTGACGATCCCGTCGCCGGTCGTGACCGACGACGAGGTCAACGCCCAGATCGACCATTTCCGTGAGACCGACGCCACGTTGAAAGACGTGGATCGTCCGATCGTGACCGGCGACCTGGTGACCATGGACGTGCACGTTCAACAGATCGCCACCGACGTGGCACCGGTTGACATGGGTGACTTTATGTACACCGTGGGTTCGGGCACGATCACCGAGGGTGTGGACGAGTTGATCCTGGGACTGAAGGCCGGTGAAGAGTTGAAACTCAACGGCGCCGTGGGTGGGGGCGTCGTGGCGACCTACGAGTTGAAGCTGAAGAAGGTCCAAGAGCGTGAACTGCCCGAACTGAGCGACCAGTGGGTGCAAGGTAATACCGAATGGCAGAGCGAAGAAGAGATGCGCGACGCGATTCTCGACCAGATGCGGCGAATGCGCATCGTCGAAGCGCAGATGTCCCAGCGTGACGCGGTCCTTCGAGCGCTGAGTGAACTCGTCAGTGAGGATGTCGTGCCGGATGTCCTCGTGCAGGCCGAGACGAACGAGCGTCTCCGCGACCTCGGCCATCGACTCGAACAACAAAAACTCAACTTGGAGACGTTCTTGCAGGTGACGAATCAGAACTCTGATCAACTGCTCGAAACGCTTCGCGCCGACGCCGTGCGCGCGGTGCGCGTCGATCTGGCGCTACGCGCGCTGGTTCGAGCCGAGGAACTTGAGCCCACCGATGAAGAGATTGACGAAGAGCTTGAAACGACGGCGGCGGCGATGAAGGTGACGGCCGATCTGTTGAGGACGAACTTGCGTGACACCGGTCGCGTGATCAACTTTCGCTCGGAAGTCGCCAAAATGAAAGCGTCACGGTGGCTGACCGAGAATGTCACGTACGTAGATCCCGACGGCGTGGAGATCGACCGAACGTTACTGAAGACGGATCAGTCTGAGGACCTTGACGCGTAAGGTAGAGACGTGAACGAAAACTTTAAAACTCAGAATTACCTTGTCCCCACGGTCGTAGAGTCCTCGAACCGTGGCGAGCGGGCTTACGATCTCTACAGCCGTCTACTGAAAGAGCGAATCATCTTTCTCGGCACGCCGATCGATGACACCATCGCCAACTTGGTCTGTGCCCAGATGCTCTTTCTCGAGTCCGAAGACCCCGACAAGGACATCAGTCTCTACATCAACTCGCCCGGCGGTGACATGACGGGACTCTTGGCGATCTACGACACGATGAAGTACATCAAGCCCGACGTGTCGACGTTCTGCTTCGGTCAGGCCGCGTCGGCCGCCGCGGTACTACTCTGCGCGGGCTCGAAGGGCAAGCGCTACGCCTTGCCGCACGCGCGAGTCTTGCTGCACCAGCCCTGGGGCGGTGTGGGCGGACAGGCTTCGGACATTGAGATTCAAGCGCGCGAGATCTTGCGCATGAAGGACATGTTGAACTCGATGCTCGCCAACGACACCGGCCAGTCGGTCGAGCGCATCACCAAAGACACGGACCGTGACTTCATCATCAGCGCCGATGAGGCCGTGGAATACGGTCTGATTGACGAAGTTATTACCGCTCGCGCCTAGGTACCTCGTTTTCGTGCAGGGGGACCGTAGGATAGGCGCGGCGGTAAAGGTGTCGGAGGGTGCCCGTGGCTAAGTTCGGTGAAGGTAACGACCTCATTAAGTGCAGTTTCTGCGCGAAAGGTCAAAAACAGGTCAAGAAGCTCATCGCGGGGCCCAGCGTGTACATCTGCGATGAATGCATCGACCTGTGCAACGACATCATCGCCGACGAGTTCGGCGACCGCCCCGAGTTCATTCTCGACGAACTGCCGACTCCCCGCGAGATCTCCGCCTTTCTCGATGAGTTCGTGATAGGCCAAGTTGACGCAAAGAAGATTCTGGCAGTGGCGGTCTACAACCATTACAAGCGCATCCAAACCGGCCCACTGCATGACGAAGACGTCGAAGTTGCCAAGTCGAACGTGCTCTTGCTCGGACCCACGGGTTGTGGCAAGACCTTCCTCGCCCAGACGTTGGCGCGAATGCTGAACGTGCCCTTTGCCATCGCTGACGCGACCGCCTTGACCGAAGCGGGCTACGTCGGCNNGACGAGATCGACAAGATCGCTCGAAAAGCGGAGAACCCCTCGATCACTCGCGACGTGTCGGGCGAGGGTGTGCAACAGGCGTTGCTCAAGATTCTTGAAGGGACGATCGCGAGCGTGCCGCCCCAGGGGGGCCGCAAGCATCCTCACCAAGAGTTCATCAATATTGACACCGCGAACATCTTGTTCATCTGTGGCGGCGCGTTTGCCGGACTCGAAGAGATCATTGAACGTCGACTCGGTAAGAAGTCCATGGGCTTCAATCAACCTGTCCAATCCCGCCGACACGGCGACATTGAACTGTTTCGCCACGTCCTTCCTGAGGACATGGTCAAGTTCGGGCTCATCCCGGAGTTCATCGGTCGACTGCCCATCGTCAGCGCGGTCCAACAGCTCGACCGTGACATGCTGATAAGCGTCTTGACCGAACCGAAGAACTCCCTCGTGAAGCAGTTTCAACAGGTCCTCGCGATGGACGGGGTCGAACTCGTGATCGAAGACGACGCGCTCGTCGCGATTGCTGATCTCGCCCTGGAGCGCGGCACGGGTGCTCGCGGACTGCGCTCGATTCTTGAACACGTACTTCTAGAGCCGATGTACGACGTGCCCGGTCGGAGTGACGTCGTCAAGTGCGTGGTCACGGCGGCGTCGGTTCGCCAACACGAAGCGCCCAACTATGAAATGCGAAAGGCGACGCGTACCCGTCGCGCGAGCTAACACGTGCGCTTTGCGTCGTACGTTGAAGCGCTGAATTGGCTCGAATCGCACGTTGACTACGAGCGTCTCGCGCCGAATCGCCAACCCGTGCCCACCCTCGAGCCGGTCCGCGCCACGTTGGCGCAGTTCGCGGACCCTCATGGCGACTACCGTGCGATCCACGTCACCGGTACCAACGGAAAGGGTTCGACGACGACGATGATCAGTGGGTTGCTTCGCGCGACGGGTCTGAGAGTGGGAATGTTTACCAGTCCGGATCTGCACGAGGTGAACGAACGGATCGCCGTGAACGGCACGCCTATTGACGACCCATCGTTTATCGCGGTCCTCGAGCGACTCTCCGACGTGGAGACGGTCACGGGCATCACGCTCACGCGCTTTGAACTGCTCACCGTGGCGGCGTTGTTGCACTTCTCCGACGAGGGTGTTGACGTGGCCGTGGTCGAGGTGGGAATGGGTGGCACGTGGGATTCGACCAACGTGATCGACTCCGACGTGGCCGTACTGACCAACGTCGACCTCGATCACACTGCGGTACTGGGCACCACCATCGGCGCTATTGCCAGTGACAAAGTGGGCATCTTTCGCGCCGACGGAGTCGCTGTCGTCGCCACGGTCAACGCGATTGTCGTCGAAATCGCCCAACGCAAAGCCGACGAACTCGGCGCTACGTTGTGGCTACTCGGACGGGACTTCGTGCTCGAGGAGAACGAATTGGCGCTGGGGGGACGAGCGATCACCTTGCGAACGCCCTACGACTTCTACGAAGAGATTCTGGTGTCGCTGCACGGAATTCATCAAGGATTTAACGCCGCCGCGGCCATTGTGGCCGCCGAGGCGTTCTTGGGCCGGGCCCTGGGCCACGAGGTCGTCGCCCCCACGTTGGCCAAGGCCGAAATGCCTGGTCGAATGGAGATCGTGGCGCGCAACCCCCTCATCGTGGTCGACGGCGCGCACAATCCCGCGGGTGTCCGCGCGCTGGTGGCGACCCTGGACGGTGCCTTTGACGTAAGAGGTGAACGGCGCTGCGTGCTCGGGATGTTGGGCGGTCGCGTCCTCGACGACATGATCGCGCCGTTGGTGGGTGCGAGTTTCAGCGAGTTCCACTGTTGCGCGCCGCGCTCGCCTCGTGCCGTGCCGGTGGCAGAACTCGCGGCCGCGCTTCGCCAACAAGGCGCGGTGGCCTTCGAACATCCCAACGCGAAAGCAGCTCTTGCGCACGCGCGCGAGCGATCGACCGACGACGACCTCATCGTCGCTACCGGCAGTCTCTATCTCGTCGCGGAAGTTCGTGGCGAAGTGTTGCACGTCGCGTCGCGACACGCCAGTTGAGACTGTTAGATTGCCTGGCGTGAACAGAACACTGGTAATCGTCAAGCCCGACGCCGTGGAGCGTGGTCTGGTCGGCGAAGTGCTCGCTCGCTTGGAGCGAAGGCAACTGCGACTCGTGGCGGCAGAGCTTCGACTGATTGACTTGGCCACCGCGCGGCGCCACTACGCCGAGCACGAGGGTAAACCCTTCATTGAGGGCGTAATTGCGTTGCTCACTCGAAGTCCGGCCCTGGTCGCGATCGTCGAGGGGCCGGGCGAGACGTGGAAGGTGGTTCGTGCGATGATTGGCGCGACCAACCCGGCCGAGGCGGCGCCGGGGACCATTCGCGGCGACCTCGCAGTAGATATGTCACAGAATGTCATTCACGGTTCCGATTCGGCTGAATCGGCGCAACGTGAAATCGCCATCTTCTTTCCACACTTGGCTTAACGCTCTCTACTGGTTCGCCGCTCCGGTCTTGGCCTAACCTTGTGGGAAAGCGTGAGAGGTCCCACGCCTCAATTGAGGAAATCTATGGCTGATGGTCGTTTTTCACTGCTGGGCCGTGACATGGCGGTGGACCTGGGTACCGCGAACACCTTGGTGTACGTGCGTGGTCGCGGCATCGTCTTGAACGAGCCCTCGGTGGTGGCCGTGGACGTCAAAGACGGCAAGCCCCTGGCGGTGGGCGCCGAAGCCAAACGGATGATTGGGCGCACCCCGAGCAATATCCAGGCCATCCGTCCCCTTAAGGACGGCGTGATCGCGGACTTTGAAATCTGCGAAAAGATGTTGCGCTACTTCATTCACCGCGTCCACCAACGCCGGTTCGCCAAGCCCCGCATGGTCATCTGTGTGCCGTCGGGAATCACGGGCGTGGAACAACGCGCGGTCATGGAAGCCGCGGAGTTCGCCGGCGCGCGAAAGGCCTACATCATTGAAGAGCCCATGGCGGCCGCCATCGGTGCCGGTTTGCCCATTCACGAACCGACCGGCAACATGGTGGTGGACATCGGCGGGGGCACGACCGAAGTCGCCGTCATCTCACTGGGTGGCATTGTGACGAGCCAGTCCATTCGCGTGGGCGGCGACGAACTCGATGAGGCGCTCGTGGCGTACGTCAAGAAAGAGTTTCAGTTGGCCCTGGGTGAAAGAACGGCCGAGGAGATCAAAATTCAGTTGGGGTCGGCCTTTCCGCTCGAGCAAGAGCTTCGCGCGGAGATCCGCGGGCGCGACCTGGTCACCGGTCTTCCCAAGACGGTCGTCATCTCCACCGAGCAGATCCGCCAAGCCATTGAAGAGCCGGTGCAGGCCATCGTGGACGCGGTGAAGGTCACTTTGGACCGCACGCCGCCCGAACTCTCCTCGGACCTTATGGAACAGGGAATCGTCATTGCCGGGGGCGGGGCCCTGCTCGCCGGCATGGCCGCTCGACTGGAGTACGAGACCAACATGCCGATTATTGTGGCGAACGACCCGTTGAACTGTGTGGCGCTCGGCAGTGGGATGTGCCTCGAAGAGCTCGACGTCTTCGCGCGCATGTTGAAGACCAGTCCTTCGCGTTAACGCGTGGCCACGGATCGTTCGCGGCGACGTACGTGGACGCTCGGTGTCGCGGTCCTTTTCACCATTGTCGTGCTCTATCTCACTACCGGTGTCGCTTCGGGACTTCGTGGGGGCGCCAACATTGTGGTGACGCCCTTTAGTTGGGCGGTCAACACCATCGCGCGTCCGATTGGCCATCTCTTGGCGGGCACCATTAACTACAGCGACGTGGTCGCGCAGAACGAAAAGCTGCGCTATCAGCTAGGACGCGCCGAGATGCAGGCCAACGAGGCGTGGGCCTTCTCGCGTCAACTCGAACAACTCACGACCCAACTCAGCGTGCCGTTCGTGGGGGCGTTGCCCACGGTGTCGGCCCAGGTGACCACGGTTTCGCCGACGAATTTCGCGGCCACCATAGGCATCTCCAAGGGCCGTGACAGCGGCGTGTTGGTGGGGATGCCGGTCGTCGCGAACGGTGGCTTGATCGGTCGGGTGATCGCGGCCACCGCGAGCGGCGCCACGATTCGATTGATCACCGACACCAGTTCCTCGGTGGGCGTCACTTTCAATACCGGAACGACGGACCTCATTGTGTCAGGTCGCGGACCGAACAACGGTTTGGGCGCGTCGTCGGTTCCGCTTGGCACCGCGATCGCGCCCGGCACGAGACTCTCGACCGACGGCCTCAACGGGGGCCTCTACCCGGCCGGACTGCCAGTGGCTTCAGTGAAGACCGTAACGTTGACGCCGGGCGCGGCGACTTACAACCTCACTCTCCAACCGGCCGCCGACCTTCAACACCTGTCGTACCTTGACGTGGTGCTGTGGGAGCCCGCTGCGTGAGACGGGTCCTCGTACCGGCGACGCTGGTGACGCTCGGCTTCGTCGCACTCCAACTCTCAATCTTTTCCGGCCTCCGTTTTGCCGGCGTGGTCGTGATGGTCGTATGGCTCTGGCCCTTGGTGATGGGCCTCGCGGGACTGACGGCGCTGTCGCTGTGGTGCGCGTTGGTGGCGGGGGTCTTTTTCGACACGCACGCCACGACGCCCTTTGGACTCACCGCGCTCGTCGCGCTCCTCTTGGCCTATGGTGCCTCGCGCCTCGGGCGCGAGGGAGTGGGCGATCTCGACTCCGCGGCGTGGTGGGTCACGCCGTTGCTCGCCGCCACGGCGGGTTTCTTCGCGCCGCTGCTCTTCGTGGGCGCCAGTTTTCTTTCGTTCAACTTTTCTTTGTGGCGTGACAGTCTCTTGGCCGCGATGGTAGTGAACGCCCTCGCGTTCTTCGTGTTGGCTCGACCAATGGCACGACTGGCGCGCTGGGTGGGTACTCTCGGCGGGGCGCGTCGATGAAGAGTTCGTGGCGCGACCGTTCCAGTGGTTCGTGGTTTTCGCGGCTCTGGCGCCCTTGGGTCTCACTGCACCCCTTTCGTGGCAGAGGTCGCACGATTAATGAACCCAAGCCCGTCGGCATACGCGATCTCATGGCCTCGCCCGACGAGGTGCGATCGCGTCCCGAACGACGCTGGCTCGTCATTGGCGGCTTTTTCTTGGTCCTCTTCATCGCGCTGCTGGTACGACTCTTCTTCTTGCAGGTGATCGACTACAAGGCCTCGGTCGCCGCGGTCCAGTTCAACTCGCTTCGCGCCACCACGATTCCCGCGAGCCGTGGCGCCATTGTTGATCGCGCGGGCAACCCTTTGGTGACCAACATCACGACCACCGAGATTCGACTCTCACGGGCCGAAGCGGCGTTGCACCCCACGATCAAGGGCTCGCTCGCCTCGTTGACCGGTCTCTCGGTTCGCCAGATCAGCAGTGACCTCGCCAATAAGCAGTACGACCCGTACCAGCCCGCGCCCATTATGAGTAACGCCCCCGCGAAGGATGTCGAGTTCATCAAACTCCATCCCAATGAGTTCCCCGGCGTGACGGTCCTGGACGTCTCGAAGCGTTCATACCCCAATGGCGGTAACGTCGGCGCGCAGATACTGGGCTACGTGGGACCCATTACCGGAAATGAAATAACCCAGCACCCTAACCAGGGTTACCAGACCGACTCCACCATAGGTAAGACCGGCGTCGAGTCGTACTACGAGCAGTATCTGCGCGGAAAAGACGGAACGAGCACTTTTGAGGTCACCGCGAACAATCAGATACTGAACGCCGTCAAGACGACCGCGCCCACGGTGGGTGACTCGGTCGTGCTCAACATCGACACACCTCTTCAAAAGGCGTTGGACGGTTACTTGGCCAGTGACATCCTGGCGTTGCGACACACGGTCGACCCGGTATCGCACAAAGTTCCCAGGGCCCTGAACGGTGCGGCTATCGTGCTCGACCCGAACAACGGCCAAGTGCTCGCGATGTCGAGCTACCCGTCGTTCGACCTCAGTTCATTCATCACGGGACTGTCGAATAGTCAGTACCAGCAACTAAGAGGAGAGGGCGCGTTCAACAACTACGCGATTCAAGGTCTCTACATTCCGGGCAGCACCTTCAAACTCATCAGTGCCACGGCCGAATTACAAACGGGCATCCTTCCAGCCAGTAAGTACATCGACGACACCGGAACCTTCACGGTTCCGGGCTGTCTTAAGAGTGTCAATTCTGGCTGCGTGTTCCACGACGACGACAACTCCGCCGCTGGTTTCATCAATCTTCCCCTGGCGTTAACTGTCTCGTCGGACTACTACTTCTACAACTTGGGCTACCTCTTCTGGTCCCAGACCGCCAAGTTCGGTCAGACCCCAATTCAAAACGTCGCCGCCGAGTACGGGCTAAGTCAGACCACCAATGTGGACTTGCCCTATGAGGCGCAGGGTCGCGTGGACTCACCGACCGTTCGTAAAGAACTGCACGCCGAAGCGCCGAAGGCCTTTCCGCACGCGAGCTGGTACACCGGCGACAACATTGAGATGGCCTTCGGTCAAGGTACGACCGCCGTCACGCCGATCGGACTGGCCAACGCCTACGCCACGTTCGCCAACGGCGGCACCCGCTACGCGCCCGAAGTGGCCGCCGCCATTATCAATCCCCACGGCAAAGTCGTCATCCGTTACCAGCCGCGCGTGCTCGGACACGTCAGCCTGCCGCCCGGCGTGCGTAACCCGATACTTCAGGGCCTCACCGGCGTGGTCAACGACCCCCGAGGAACGGCCTATGGGCCCTTTCACAGCATCACTAACTTCTCACTCTCGTCGTTCCCCATTGCGGGTAAGACCGGCACGGCCACCACGTCCAAACTCCTCGAGCCGACCTCGTGGTTCGTGGGCTTTGGTCCCACGACGCATCCCAAGTACGTCGTGCTCTGCGTGGTCGACGAGGGCGGCTACGGCGCCGACGCGGCCGCCCCGGTTGTAGCCGAGACCTTCAACTATCTCGTGGCGCATCCGGTGGCACCTCTCAAACTGAAGGCGCAGTTGACCACACCCACAAAGGCGAAGAAGAACTCGAGCACCACGACCACGACAAAAGGGTCAAGTTGAGGTGACCGTAGAGTAACCTTTGAGGGTTGGGCGTTTTGACACACCGCGTGTCTGACGCAAAAAGTACGCCGCTGTAGCGCAGTGTCATCACTCCGTTACGCACAGCCTCGAGGACGATACGTGGTACACGCTAGTGAGATCAGATTGCTGATTATCTTGTCGATTCTCTTCGTCACGGCCCAACGAGCCTTTGCCTTTTTTCATCCCGCCGACGTCGTGAGCCATTCGCCACGCGCGGTCACTACCCGTGGCGCCACTCGCCACGCCCTATCCACTAAAAACGCAAGGAGTACCCGTCGTGAGCGACGAATCCACCCAACCCTTACCCTCATCGTCTAATCCTCGAATTGGCGATACCCGACC
>PLBM01000044.1 GCA_003134515.1 Acidimicrobiaceae bacterium
TAGCGCAGCGCGTCGGCGCCGTGTTGTTCGAGCAGCGGCAGGGGGGTCACCACGTTGCCCTTGGACTTACTCATCTTCTTGCGATTGGGGTCGAGCACCCAGCCCGAGATCAGCGCGTTCTTAAAGGGCAGGCAGTGGTGTTGGAAGTCGCTGCGTACGATCGTGGCGAAGAGCCACGTGCGAATGATCTCGTGGGCCTGGAGGCGAAGGTCCATGGGAAAGACGTGCTCGAAGAGCTCGGTGCCCCAGCGCCCGGCGATCTGGGGGGAGAGCGAACTCGTGGCCCAGGTGTCCATGACGTCGGCGTCACCCACGAAGCCCTCGGGCTGGAGGCGCTGGGACTCTTGGTAGCCAGCGGGCACGTCGCTCGAGGGGTCGATGGGCAGTTGGTTCAGCGACGGCACCAACGGTTGGTCGAAGTCGGTCTCGCCGCTCGCGTCAAGGGGGTACCACACCGGCAGGGGCACCCCGAAGAAGCGCTGGCGTGAGATGTTCCAGTCCAGGTTCAGCCCCTCGACCCAGGAGCGGTAGCGGTGTCGCATGTAGTCGGGGTAGAACGCCAACTCCTCACCCCGGCGCAAGAGCTCCTCGCGGTGCTCGAGGGTCTTCACGAACCACTGTCGCGACGTGACGATCTCGAGGGGCCGTTCGCCCCGTTCGTAGAACTTGACCGGGTGGGTGATGGCGCGCGGCTCGCCCACGAGCGCGCCCGAGGCGCGCAGCGCCTCGACGACGGTGGCGCGGGCCTGGTTGACGGTCTTACCTTCAATTTCGCGGTAGAGCGCGTTGGCGCGGGCGGCGTCGCGTGAGGGGAACGCGTCGGTGCCGAATTCGGCCGGCAAGAACCGACCGTCACGGCCGATCAGCGCGCGCGTGGGGAGTTTTAAGTCGCGCCACCACACCACGTCGGTGGTGTCGCCGAAGGTGCAGATCATCGCCACGCCCGAGCCCTTCTCGGGGTCGGCCAGCTCGTGCGCGAGAATCGGCACCTCGACCTTAAAGAGCGGCGTCACGACCAAGGTGTTGAACAGCTCCTTAAAGCGCTCGTCGTCGGGGTGCGCCACGAGCGCGACACAGCTCGCCAACATCTCGGGGCGCGTCGTCTCGATCTCGAGGGTCCCGGTGCCGCTCGCGCGAGCAAAGGCGACGCGGTGATAGGTGCCGGGACGTTCACGGTCCTCGAGCTCGGCCTGGGAGACGGCAGTTCGATAGTCCACGTCCCAGAGCGTGGGCGCCACGCTCGAGTAGACCTCGTTCCGCGCCAGCATCTCAAGAAAGCCGCGCTGGGAGACGGCCTGGGCCTCGGTGGAGATGGTCGTGTACTCGAGGCTCCAGTCGACGCTGATGCCTAAGAAGCGCCACAGCGTCTTGAAGGCCTCTTCGTCGACGGCGGTGAGCCCGTGACAGAGCTCGACGAAGTTCTTGCGCGAGATCGAGATTTTCTGTTCCGCGGGCTCGGTCGGCGGCTCGAAATCGGGGTCGTAAGGCAGCGCGGGGTCGCAGCGAACCCCGTAGAAGTTCTCGACGCGCCGCTCGGTGGGCAGTCCGTTGTCGTCCCAGCCCATGGGGTAAAAGACGTCCTTACCGCGCATGCGCCAAAAGCGCGCCATGAGGTCGCCTTGGGTGTAGCTAAAGACGTGGCCGATGTGCAGTTCGCCCGAGACGGTCGGGGGAGGTGTGTCGATGCTGTACACCGTCGCACGATGGGCCGCCCGGTCAAAGCGGTAGGTGCCCTCGTCGTCCCAGCGCGCCAGCCACGTCGTCTCGAGGCCGTCGACGGTCGGCTTTTCGGGCACCGCGTAGGGCGAGGGCGTGGAAGCGTCAGGCATGGTTGGCGTAGTTTAGAACAGTGATTCGCCTCTATGACACGGCCCGCGCTGAGGTGCGCGACCTCAGTTTGCGACGTCCCGGGCGGGTTTCGATGTACGTCTGTGGACCAACGGTGGATAATCTGCCGCATCTGGGACACGGCCGATTCACGCTGGTCTGGGACGTCGCGCGCCGCTGGTTCACCTTTCAAGGCTTGAGCGTGCACTACGTCTCGAACATCACCGACGTCGAAGACAAGATCATCACGCGCGCGAGACGTGAATCGAGAAGCGAGACCGAGGTCGCGGCACAGTTTGAGGCGGAGTGGTGGGACGCGATGGATCGCCTCGGCGTCATTCGACCCGACGACTCGCCGCACGCGACGCGTTACATTCCCGAGATGATCGAACTGATCGCCTCGTTCTTAGAGCGCGACGTCGCCTACGTGACGAGCGACGGGGTCTACTTTGACGTCTCCACGGTGCCGGACTACGGACTGCTCGCCGGACAGCCCTTGGAGAGCCTTCGCGCCGGCGCGCGCGTTGAAGAGAATAACGAGAAGCGTTCGCCGCTCGACTTTGCCCTGTGGAAGAACGCGAAGCCGGACGAGCCGAGTTGGCCGGCGTCCTTTGGCGAGGGCCGCCCGGGCTGGCACACCGAGTGCGTGGTGATGGCGCTCGGCCTGCTCGGCGAGGACTTCGATCTGCACTGTGGCGGGCTTGACCTAAAGTTTCCCCACCACGAGAACGAACGGGCCCAGGCCGAGGCCGCGCATAGGGCCTTCGCGCGCCACTGGGCCCATAACGGCTGGGTGATGGTGGGCGACGACAAGATGAGCAAATCGCTCGGCAACTTTACGTCATTGACAGATCTTCTCGAAAAGACCGACCCTCGCGCCTATCGACTCTTGGTGCTGCGCTCGCACTACCGCTCGCCGATTGAAATTTCGCCGGCAACGATCGCCGACGCCGAGCGCGCCCTCGGTCGTTTGGACGCGCTGGCGCGACGCTTTGATCTGCCCGAGCTGGGCGGTGAGCGCTTCGAACTCGCCTCGAGCCAACCGTGGGCCGAAGAGTCGCTCGAACTCTACGAGCGGGTGGTGGCCTTTATGAACGACGACCTCAACACGCCGCTCGCGGTGGCCGAGCTCTTTGAAGCCCTTAGTGTTGCCAACGCCAGTGCTGACGAAGGGCGTGTCGCGGCAGCTCGTCGCCTGGCCGAGGCGATCAACTCGCTCTTTGGCGCGATGGGCCTCACGCTTTTGGCCGGTAGTTATGTGCTCGACGAGGTCGCCGAGAAGCTCGTGCTCGAACGCGACGCCGCCCGGCTGGCAAGGAACTGGGCCGACGCCGACCGGCTTCGTGACGAACTGGTGGCTAGGGGCTGGATTGTGGAGGACGGCGCCCTGGGAACCGTCATTCGGCGCCCCTAAGACTTCATATTCTCTAAGACAAATACCAAGTAACCTTGATGGTGAGGTTGCCGTTGTGGTTCCCTCCCAAAACCGGAGTTCCGGAAGTAAAAGTAATAAGGAGGCCCATAGTGGCTGCAGGAACCGTCAAGTGGTTCAACGACGAGAAGGGTTGGGGATTCATCGCTGTCGATGGCCAACCGGACGTTTTTGTTCACTACTCGGAGATTCAAGGTGACGGGCGAAAGACGCTCGT
>PLBM01000066.1:0-7454 GCA_003134515.1 Acidimicrobiaceae bacterium
TTCGGCAAGGTCATCGGTGGGGGACTGCCCGTGGGCGCCTTTGGCGGATCACGGGCGATTCTCGCCTCGCTCGCGCCCGAAGGCCCCGTCTACCAAGCGGGCACACTCTCGGGTAATCCTCTGGCCACCGCCGCGGGCTTGGCGGTACTCAACGCCGTAAAAGCCGACGACCTGGCGATACTGAGCGAACGGGTCACTAATTTCGCCGGCGAACTGCAAGTGGCGATTCGTGACGCCGGACTCTTCGCACTCGCGCCGAGTGTCGGGGCGCTCATGGGTCTTTATCTGTCGAGCGACGAGGTGAGCGCCCCCACGAACTTCGACGAGGCGAAGGTGCTCTGCGAGAACGGTCTCTACGCCCCGTTCTTTCACGCGATGCTCGAGCGCGGCGTCGCCCTCGCCCCGGGCCCGTACGAGATTCTCTTCGTCTCTTTGGCGCACACCCGCGCCGACCTCGAACGAACCGTCGCTATCGCTGCGGACGCCGCGAAGGCGGTGACGAAGTGACCAACCTTCGAAGCGAGGACTGGTCGGTGAAGCCGAGCTTCGTGCCCAACGGTCCCACCTCGCCAGTGGCGCTCTTGATCGACGAGTCGACCCTCACCCAATTGGCCGGCATTCCACCTGTCGCGTGGCAGACGCCGTGGAGCGAACTGACGAATATCGAGCTCGTTCGCTTCTCGAGCCAAATGGCCCTCTTCGCCACGGTCGGGGACGTTCGATACTGCTGGCGTCATCGCGAGCTCACGGACTATGAGTCGATGCGTACGGTGGTCCTCGACCACGGCGGGGTCGTGACCCATCGAAAGCGCCGACTGGGCATCTTCGTGGTGGTGGGCGCGGTGGTCTTGGCCTCGTTCGCCGGCGGGATCGCCGCCTGGTTTACTCGAGGTAATCCGAACGCGACGGAGTTGGCCGACGTCAAGTCGGTGAATCTGACGTTGAACGACCTACCGAGCGGGTGGTACACGTCGTCGACCTCGATTCTTTCCTATCTCGTACCGCCCGGCGGCCAGGTCTACACCTCCACGACCACGACCGCGCCCCCGAAGAATTCCAGCTTCGATAAAGCAGCGGCGATCTTTCAAAGCTGCATCGGCATCTCTAACGCCAAGGACCGCGTCTACGGCGCGGCCGGCCAGGTGCCTGACTACCAGGTGTCCTCGTCGATCTTCAACTCCAACTCACTCGGCGGGATTGAACTCGCCTCGACGGCGCAGTACTACCACACCACCACCATGGTGCGCCGCGACACCGTTGAGATGAAGATGACGAAGTTCGGCTCGTGCTTCGTCGCCTCGAGTGCGGCGATCATTCTCTCGGGCTACGGCCTAACGAACCCCGCGGCGAACGTCGCGTCGAACTGGCGCCCGGTCACTTTTCTCAAAGGATGGTCGAGCGGCGGTGTGGTGGCCCTCTCGGTGCCCGGCGTGACGAAGAATCTGCAACTGGTTATGGCCGTCGTGACCAATGGCCACTACGAGGTCACCTTGAATGCACTCGTTGGATCGTTCACCAAGGCGCAGAGTTTTCTTTCGAATCTCGTCAGTACGCTGCTTTCGCGAATGACCTCTTCGACGTCCAAGGCCGCGTAGGCGCCTTAAGCGGGGGACTCGTGAAGCAGCAACTGATAGGCCCGCTCGGGCACGACGTCGGCGAGGCGTCGTAGGGCGCGGTAGCCCAGCTCGGCCGGGCCCTTGTCGTCGTTACTCATCAAATTGGCCATGATCGTGAGCAACTCTTTCATGAGCGGCGGCACTCGCAGACCGGTGCCCACACAGACCGAGAGGATCCGGGGCTCGGAGATGACGCGCACGAACGCGCGCGCCACCTTGAAGTAATCACCGTAGGCGGCGTCGAGTCGTTCGTCGTAGAGGATGAGCGCCGAGGGGTCGTTCGCGAGCAACGCCTCGCCGAGTACGGCCGCGGCAAGACGGCCCGACTCGTAGGCGTAGGCGATGCCCTCGCCGTTAAAAGGATTGACCATGCCGGTGGCGTCGCCGATAGTGAGCGTGTTGGGCCCGACCCGTGGCCCGATGGAAAGACCCATCGGCAGTCGTCCGCCGGTCGGGGGTCCGAGACAGGTCTCGTCGTTTAAGCCCCACGCCTCGCCCACTTGGGCGACGAAGTACTCCTGGAGTTTGGTCGTATTGACGCCCCTGCCGGCGCCACTATTGGAGAGCAGTCCGACCCCCACGTTCACGCGTCCGTCGCCGAGAGGAAAGATCCACCCGTAGCCGGGCACGACCTCGCCGTTGGTGTCGCGAATGTCTAAGTGCGAGTCGATCCACGGCTCGTTGGAGCGATCACTGGTGTAGTAGCCACGTAGTGCCATGCCCATGGGCCAGTCGCGATTGCGTGTGACACCGAGCTCTCGTCCGAGCCGCGAGTTCTGTCCGTCACCGACGACGAGGTACCGCCCGCGAATCTCTGCGGTTACGCCGGTGTCCTTGTCTTTGACGACGACGCCCGAAGCGCCGCTGAGTCCGTGCTCGGTGGGCGTAAGCTCGATGAGATCGAGCGCCTCGACGCCATTTAAGACGTCGGCGCCATATTTCTCTGCATGCTCGGCGACCAGTCCGTCGAGATTAAAGCGCGTGATGGTGTAGCCGTAGTTCGGAAATACGGGGTGCTCGGGCCAGTTCATCTCGAGCGACGCCCCGAAACCAAAGGCGCGCAGTCCCTGGAATTTATGGCCATTCGCGGCCACGATGCCCTCGAGTCCCATTTCGGAAAGCTGATGGACTGAGCGTGGCGTCAGACCGTCGCCACACGTCTTTTCTCTGGGAAAGTGCTTCTTTTCAATCAGGCAGACCGACCAGCCCGCCTGAGCCAGCCAGTAGGCGCACGCCGAGCCGCTGGGACCGCCGCCGACGATCACGACGTCGTAAACCGTCTTCGTGGCGAGAACTTCGTCGAGGCTTTTCACGCGCCCAGCCTACGTCGTGCGAGAGAGGTCCGAACCGGCGAGTGGGCCCCGCGTCGTCTGGTAGAAATGATGAACGTGGACCAGTACTTATCAATACTTGGGCTCCTCATCCTCGGAGTTTTGTTTGCGGCAGGTTCATTGGTGGCGTCATCGAAGCTCGCGCCCCACAAGCGTCCAACGGACGCGAAGTTGGCGCCGTACGAGTGCGGTATTGTCCCGGAAGTTGAGCCGCCCCAACGTTTTCCGGTGCGCTTTTATCTCGTCGCGATGATATTCATCATCTTTGACATCGAGGTTGTCTTCATGTACCCCTTCGCCGTCGTGTTTCGCCAACTCGGCGCCTTCGGGCTGGTCGAAATATTGGTCTTTTCGGTGACCGTCTTTGGCGCGTTGCTCTTTTTGGTGAGTGAAGGCGCGCTCACGTGGGGACCGGTGAAGCATCTGGTACCCGGTATGCCCTCACGAACGAGTTCTTCGACGATTCTGCGCATCGGTGCCGACCCCGATCAGGCGGCGTAGTGGCGCTCGAAGATCTGCACCACAACTTTCTCACCGGTCAGGTAGAGGACTTAGTGCGCTGGGCGCGCCGCGCGTCGGTGTGGCCCGCGACCTTTGGTCTCGCGTGTTGCGCCATTGAGATGATGGCGACCGGCGCCGCCGACTACGACCTCGCGCGTTACGGCATGGAGGTCTTTCGTAACTCCCCGCGCCAGGCCGACCTCATGATCGTGGCGGGACGGGTTTCACAGAAGATGGCGCCGGTCCTTCGCCAGGTCTACGACCAGATGATGGAGCCTAAGTGGGTCATCTCGATGGGGGTGTGCGCTTCGACCGGGGGGATGTTCAACAACTACGCCATNNATCGTCCAGGGCGTCGACCAGATTGTGCCGGTCGACGTTTACGCGCCGGGCTGTCCGCCCAGTCCCGAAACGTTGATGCACGCCATTTTGACCCTGCACGAGCAGATCCGCACTGGCGAGATCCTGAAGCGTCGTAGTGAAGGTCGCCCCACGCACGTCGAAGGCCAGTCGAACGTCTGGACGCCCGAGGTTCCCGTCGCGGTGAGGGTGGGCACGCCGAAGTGATCCCCCTTTCCCCGACGGCCCCCCCGGGCGTGGTGACGAGTGACGCGCTGGCGAGCGACGTGGGATGTTTTCCCACGCGCGCGCAGTACCTGGCGTTGGTGCGCAGTTTCAAAGACGACGGGTTTGAGATGTGCGTCGACCTTTGCGCCGTTGATTACCTCGAACATTTGAATCGCCCGTTGCCCGACGGGGTCGTGGGCACGCGCTTTGAGGTGGTCGTCAACCTGCTCAGTCTTTCGAAGCGCCAGCGCGTGCGCGTGCGCGTACAGGCCGGTGACGCGGATCCCGAGGTCGACTCACTGTTCGACCTCTATCCCGGCACCGAAGCGATGGAGCGCGAGGCCTTTGATCTCTTCGGTGTGCTCTTTCGCGCTCATCCGGACTTGACGCGTATTTTGATGCCCGAGGAGTGGGAGGGCCACCCGCTCCGTAAGGACTACGCCGTCGGCAGAGTGCCCGTACAGTTCAAGGAAGCGCCGGGTCCCCGATGAGTGATCCGACCGTACGCGTCGCCGAGCGCGTTGAGCTTCTAGCGGCTGAAACCTCTGAAGGTGCGCAGGGCCTCCAGTCGCGTCGGTCCACCAACAAAGACGAACTCGGCCGCGAGGTCGGCGCGGTGTTGCGCCAAAGTGGTCTCACCCTTGACCCCAACGACGTCGACTATGAGCGTCGCGACGATGAGACGATGATCATCAACATGGGTCCGGCGCACCCCTCGACCCACGGAGTTTTGCGTCTCATGCTCGAACTCGACGGGGAGTTCGTGCTGCGCACCAAGCCGGTCATTGGCTACTTGCATACCGGGATGGAAAAGACCGGCGAGGTACTGAACTACGTCCAGGGCGGCACGAACGTGACGCGCATGGACTATCTGAGTCCGATCGCGAACGAACTCAGCTACTCGATGGCCGTGGAGAAACTGCTCGCTATTGAAGTGCCCGAGCGCGCGATATGGATACGCATGATGATGTCCGAGCTCAATCGCGTCGCCTCGCACCTGGTGTGGATGGCCACCAACGGCATGGACCTCGGTGCGACGTCGATGATGATCTACGGCTTTAGAGAGCGCGAACTGATCCTGGCCTTCTTTGAAAAGACAGCCGGGCTTCGACTGAACCTCAATTACGTGCGCCCGGGCGGCGTCGCGGCGGACCTGCCCGACGGGTGGGAAGACGACGTGTTGGTGATCTGCGACACGATCTACGAACGAACCTTTGAGTACGACGAGCTCTTGACCGGCCAGCCGATCTTTCGTGGTCGCATGATCGGGGTCGCGCCGATCAGCGCCGAAGAGGCGCTGGCGCTGGGCGTGACGGGGCCGGTGCTTCGCTCGACGGGCGTCGCGTGGGACTTGCGACGATCGATGCCTTACCTCGCCTACGACCAGGTGGAGTTCGACGTGATCGTGGGCACTTACGGCGACAACTTCGATCGTTACGCGATCCGCCTCAACGAGATTCGCGAGTCGGTGCGCATTATTCGCCAGTGCCTCGAAAAGATGCCGAGTGGCGACTACCGCAGCCAAGACCCTAAGGTCACCCCGCCGCCGCGCGCGCGCATCGACGAGTCGATGGAGGCGTTGATCCATCACTTCAAGCTCTTTACCGAGGGCTTTCACGTACCGGCCGGCGAGGTCTACAGCGCCATTGAATCTCCGCGAGGCGAACTCGGTTGTTACCTCGTCGCTGACGGGGGACCGAAGCCGTATCGGCTGCACGTGCGTGCGCCGAGTTTCGTGAATCTGCAAGCGGTGCCGCTTTTGATGCGAGGCGGCTCGGTCTCAGATGCCGTCACGGTGATCTCCACGGTGGACCCGATCATGGGCGAGGTCGACCGATGAGTCACTTTCGAGTGGACATTCGCCAGCGGGCCGACGAGCTCGTCGCGCTGTACCCGCATCCGCGCTCGGCGATGTTGCCCTTGTTGCACCTCGCTCAAGAACAAGACGGGTACGTCAGCGACGAGGGCATCGCCGAAGTGGCCGCGTTGACCGTGACGACGCCCGCGGATGTTCGCGGCACGGCGCTCTTCTACGACATGTTTCACTTAGAGCCGGTGGGAAAGTACGTGGTCGGGGTGTGTACCAACATCGCGTGCCTCCTGGCCGGAGGCGAAGAGCTCCTCGAACACGCCAGTACGACTCTGGGCTGTAGCGTCGGCGCGACGTCCGACGATGGACTATTTACCTTAGAAGAGACCGAGTGCCTGGCCGACTGTGACTTTGCGCCGTGCGTGCAGGTGAATCACCGCTTCGTTCGTACGACATCGCCCGCGTCCTTTGACGCATTGGTCGAAGAACTCAAAGACGGGCGACGCGACCACGACATTCCCCCTCAGGGCACGTTGATCCGTGTTCGTCGTAGTGGCGGACTGCACGCCCCCAAGACCGAGGTCGTGAGCGAACGGGCCAAAGCCAAGGACGCGCGCGCCGCGCGCGAGAAGAAGACGGCCTAATGGCGGTCCTTGACGCTCCGCGCATCGTGACCTCTCGTCTTGACCATGACGACTCGTATACGCTGGCCCGCTTTCTTGCAACAGGTGGCTATAGGGGACTTCGTAAGGCCCTCACCATGTTTCCCGAAGAGGTCGCGGCGCAAGTGGACGAGGCGTCGTTGCTCGGACGCGGCGGCGCGGGCTTTCCCGCGGGGCGCAAGTGGTCAATGTTGCGAAAGGCTGAATTCTCGTATCTCGTGGTGAACGGCGACGAATCCGAGCCGGCCACGTTTAAGGACCACTTACTCATCGAGCGCGATCCCCATCAGATCATCGAGGGCATCGTCATTTCGGCCTACGCCCTGCAAGTAAACCAAGTCTTCTTCTTCGTTCGAGGCGAGTTCGCGCTCGGACTCGAACGAGTCCAGCAGGCCGTCAACGACGCCTACGAGCACGGCGCGCTCGGCTCGAAGATCTTTGGCTCGAAGTTCTCACTCGATATCGTCGTGCACCCGGGCGCGGGCGCGTACATCTGCGGTGACGAGACCGCGTTGCTGGAGGCGCTCGAGGGAAAGCGGGGCTTTCCTCGCATCAAGCCCCCGTTCTTTCCCGCGGTCAACGGACTCTACGGCGAACCGACGGTGGTGAACAACGTCGAGACGATGTCGAACATTCCCTGGATCATCTTGAATGGCGGGGCGGCCTTCGCGGCGCTCGGCGCGGGACGCTCTACCGGCACGCGACTCTTCGCGCTGGCGGGTCGGGTGAAGAACCCGGGCGTCTACGAGGTGGAGATGGTGAAGAACACCTTTCGCGACCTGATCTACGACCCGGCGCTCGGTGGCGGACTGATCGGCGACAACCAGATCAAGGCGTTCATGCCCGGCGGCGCGTCGGCGCCGTGGTTCGGGCCGGAGCTGCTCGACGTCCCGCTCGGTCAAGACGAGGTCGCCGAGAAGAAGTCGATGCTCGGATCGGGTTCGGTCGTGGTGTTCGACCAGACCAC
>PLBM01000066.1:7520-12692 GCA_003134515.1 Acidimicrobiaceae bacterium
CTCGATCTCTGCGACAACATCGCGCCGGGTCTCACTTGGCCCCCTCAACAGACGACGATCTGCCCGCTGGGTCCCTCCATCCCTTCGCCCATCCACTCGGCGATTTCGATGTTTCGCGATGAGTTCGCCCAGCACGTTCGACTCCAGGGGTGTCCCCTTGACTGACCTCAAGACCACCGTGACGATCTCATTAGATGGGCGAAGCGTCGAAGCCGTGCCCGGCGAGCTCTTGATTGAAGTCGCCGAGCGCGCGGGCAACTACATTCCGCGTTTTTGTTACCACCCCCGCATGGAGCCGGTAGGGATGTGTCGGATGTGCCTAGTTGAGGTCGACAGTCCTCGCGGCGCGACCTTGCAACCGGCCTGCTACATCAAAGTGAANNCCGGTCTGTGACAAGGGCGGCGAGTGCCCCCTCCAAGACCAGACGCTGGCGCACGGCTCGGGCGAATCTCGTTTCATCGAGGAGAAGCGTCACTTCATCAAACCCATTGAGATCGGCGAACTGGTACTGCTCGATCGTGAACGTTGCATCCAGTGCGCGCGGTGCACTCGCTTTAGCGCTGAGGTCTCCGGCGACACCCAGATCGCTTTCGCCGGGCGCGGTGACCTCATTGAGGTCGCGTCGTCGCCGAGCGAACCCTTCGATTCGACGTTCTCGGGCAATACCGTGCAGATCTGTCCGGTCGGTGCCCTGACCGCCAAGCCCTACCGTTTCACCGCTCGCCCCTGGGACTTAGAACAGGTCGAGAGCACGTGCACGACTTGCGCGCTCGGGTGTCGCGTCGCGGTGCAGTCATCGGGCAATCGACTGACGCGCGTGCTGGGCGTCGACAGCGAGCCGGTGAATCACGGTTGGCTCTGCGACAAGGGCCGCTTCACCCTCGACTCGATCGACGGCAACCCGGAATTGAGCGATCCATTGAGTGTGTTGACGCGTATTCGAGAGCCCCTCATTCGTAGTGAGGGCGTATTGACGTCCACGACGTGGGGTGTCGCCCTCGAACGTGCCGCGACGCTGCTTCTTAGCGCGGCGAAGAGCCCGAACGGCGTCGGGGCCATTGGCGGCGCGGCACTGACCAACGAGGGCGCTTTCGCCTGGGAGCGGTTCATGCGAGGCGTGCTCTCGAGCGACCATCTCGACGCGCAGTTTGGCGACGGGCTGAACGGCGCGTTGCTGCAGGCTCTACCTCGGGCCACCATTGACGACGCGGCCCACGCGCGCGTCGTCGTGTCCCTCAGTGGTGATCTGCGCGAGGAGTTGCCCGTACTTTTCTTGCGACTGCGCGAGAACTTCATTAAGCGCCATAATGCCCTGGTCGAGTTCGCTTTTGGCCAGAGTGCGCTGCGGTCACTGGCGAACGTGGCCCTGCCGGTGCGCCCTGGGGAAGCGCACCTCGTCGCCGAGGCGTTGACGCGCGCCGACGGACAGGTGCCCAAGGGTTCTCTCGTCACCGAGAGTGAGCTAGACGAAACCCGCCGTCTGCTCGGCGACGGCGACGGCGTCGTGTTTGTGGTGGGACGGCCCAACATGGCCGAGGACCCCGCGGTTATCGAGAGCGCCATTCGCACGTTGGCCGAGCACTTTACTTCCGCCACGTTCCTGCCCGCCCTTTGTCGGGCGAACGTGATGGGCGCGCTCGACATGGGTTTCGGTCCAATGCTTCGCCCCGGACGGGGCTACGAGGTGAACGACAGTGGTCGCGACACGCTCGAACAGCTCGCGGCGCTGCGCGAGGGCGAGCAGAAGGCCGTCTTGTTGCTCGGGTGTCTGTTGGGCAACGTGCTGGACGTTGCGGGCGCGTCGGCGGCGTTGGAATCTGCCGACGTCGTCGTCGTGACCGGACACGGCGGCAAGACCTTGGCTTACGCCGACGTGGTGTTGCCCGCCGCGGTGCAGCACGAGCGCCTCGGCACGGTCACCAATATTGAAGGTCGGGTCACGGCCGTCGCGGCCAAGATCGTGGCTCCGGGTTCGGCCTGGCCCGACGTCGCCATCGCGAGCGAACTCGCTGAGCAGTGCGGCCAGAGCCTAGGACTCGGCTCAGTGGATCAAACGGCGAAAGTCATTGAAGAGACAACGGGCTATCCCGCCTTGAGTGTGCTCAACGACGTCACCGATGAAGGCGCGTTGGTCGGGCGCGAACAAGAGCGCGTGGCGCGTCGAGCGCTCGACCCGATCGCCACTCCCGGCATTCGCTCGATCAACACCGTCGGACTCGCGGAGCTCTCGGGTGCGATGGTGAGCTCGGCGGCGGCGACCGCCTCAGCGCGTACGGGGGCGACACTGAGTGAGGTCGCGGCCGGACGCGGCGTCGACGTGCCGCACTACGACGCGTACGCGCTCGCGCTCAACGTCTCGCGCCGGCTCTACGACCACGGCGTCGCGGTGCAGGGTTCGCCGGCGCTCGCCAACCTCGTGGCCCGCTCGACGGCGTATCTGCATCACGCCGATCTCGATCGCCTCGGCCTCGCGACGGGCGACGTGGTGGATGTCAACGGAGCGAAGGGCAAGCTGAGCCTGCCCGTCACCTTGAGCGACCAGACGCCGCGCGGCACACTCGATCTGGTCTTTGGATCGATTGACGACAATGGTGACGACGGGGCGGCCCGTTCGCTCTTTGATCCCACGAGTGTCATCACCCAAGTGAAGTTGGAGACCCGGTGAACTGGCTCTCGACGGTCGATCCGCTCTTCGCGCACGGCGTCACGGGCGTCGTGATCTTGATCGTGCTCATCAAGATCGTGGTGGGATTCTCGGTGCTGATGGGCGCGGTCATCTTGATGATCTGGTTCGAGCGCAAGGCGATCTCGGACATGCAGAGCCGTATCGGGCCCCAACGTTGGGGCCCCTTTGGCCTCCTACAGACCGTGGCCGACGGCATCAAGTTGATCTTCAAAGAAGATCTGATCCCCACTGAAGCCGATCGCGTCGTCTTTAAGTTGGCGCCCTACCTCGTCTTGATCCCCGCGCTCGTCACTTTTTCCATCGTGCCGATCGGCGGGACGCTGACGATCGCGGGCCATCAGGTGATGCTCCAGGTCGCCAACCCGCCCGTGGGCATTCTGGTGCTGCTCGCGATGTCGGGGATCTCGGTCTACGGCGTGATGCTCGCGGGCTGGTCGTCGGGCTCGAAGTACCCGCTCCTCTCCTCGGTGCGAGCGAGCGCCCAGATGATCAGTTACGAAGCGGCGCTCGGCATCACGATCGTGACGATCGTGCTCGTCACGGGCTCGCTCTCCACCCACGACATCGTCACCTCCCAGGCCCACGGCATCTGGCACTGGAACGTCATCCGCCTGGGCGTGGTGCCCTTCGTTATTTTTTGGACGGCGATCACGGCCGAGCTCAACCGACCGCCCTTTGACGTCGTAGAAGCTGATAGTGAACTGGTGGGTGGCTTTAACACCGAGTACGCCTCGTTTCGCTTCGCGATCTTCTATTTGGCTGAATTCATGAACACCATCACGATGTCGGCGATCATCGTGACGCTGTTCTTCGGAGGACCGGCGGGCTGGGTGCCCAACGTCGGGCATTTGAAGTGGCTCTTTCCCATCGCGTGGTTCTTGATCAAGACCGTCGCCTTTTGCTTTTGCTACGTGTGGGTCCGCGCGGCGCTGCCGCGCTTTCGCTACGACCAGGTCATGGACCTCGGCTGGAAGCGGCTCATTCCCCTGAGCCTCGGCTGGATGATCGTGGTGGCGGGCTTTCTCATCGCGCCGGCCTGGGGCTTGGTGATGGCGGCGGCGGTGCTGTTCGCCTCGGTCGTGCTTTCTCGAGCGTTCGAGCTCGGTTCCTCGCGATCAAGCGGCACCGATTCGATCCTGCCCGTCGTGGGCGAACGTCCACTGCGCGCTGAAGCCTTTCGCTCCTTGAGCGATGGTGAAGATGCCCCGCGATCTTCCGAGCCGGAAACGATCTTGCCCGACGTGAGTGAGCGTGCCCTCCCCAGTGAGGTCTTTCGCTCCTTTAGCGATGGTGAGGAGGAGTAGTGACCAAACCCCTCGACTTCTTTGGCGGCTTCAAACTCACCTTCCAGCACCTGAGCCGTCCTCGGGTCACGATGAGTTACCCCCAAGAAAAGCGGCCCAAGCAGCCGCGCCAACACGGCCGTCACGTGTTGAGCCGTTATGAAGACGGCATGGAGAAGTGCATCGGCTGTGAGTTGTGCGCGGGGGTCTGTCCGGCCAACTGTATTTACGTACGCGGGCTGGACAATCCGCCCGATCACCCGGTCAGTCCCGGCGAGCGCTACGGCTACGTCTATGAGATCAACTACTTGCGCTGCATTCACTGTGACCTGTGCGTCGAGGCCTGTCCGACCCAGGCGATCACCGAGTCCAAGATGTTCGAATTCTCCTTCACCAATCGCGCCGACGCGATCTACACCAAGGCCGAACTACTCGTGGACGACCAGGGATTCCCCAAGCACCTGCCCTGGGAGGACTGGCGAGAGGGCGAAGCCGAGATGACCGGCGGGTGGATGAGGGCGACCTCGCCCGCAGGCGACGCCGCCTACGAGGGCGTCGTGCAGTGGACCGGCGACCTAGGCGTGGGCGTGCGTGCGCCCGAAGCCGGTCAATCGGGCGTGCGCGACGACGAAGCCACCGGTTCCAAGCAGCTACGCCGCGCGTTCTTCAAGCATCTCCAGCCCGAGGACGTGAACGCCGACCAACGGGGTCTCGCGGGAATGGCGAACGAGGTTCGTGCGAAGATGCCGCGGCGTTTTCGAAAGGGCCGCTCGTGAGCGCCAGTGCCTACGCAGTCCCGAGCATTTTGGTCTTTGTCACCGCGGCGTTGCTCATCCTGGTCGGTGCCCTCGGGGTCATTTCGACGAAGAACCCGGTGCACGCGGCCCTCTGTCTCATCATGACGCTCTTTGGCGTCGCGGTCGCCTTCGTGGCGCAGCAGGCGGATTTTTTGGCCGCGGTCCAGATCATCGTCTACGCCGGGGCGATCGTCGTGCTGTTCTTGTTCGTCATCATGTTCCTAGGGGTCGATCGCAACATGAACGTGAGCGTCGAGCCACTGGTGGGTCAACGCGCCTTCGCCGGCGCGGGCGTCGTGATCACGGTCGCGGGGCTCATCACTTTGATGGCGACCTCGCACTGGGTGACCGGGGCGACGTCGGTGTCGGGGGCGGCCTTAGCGACGGGCCAGGCCAACGTCAAAC
>PLBM01000123.1 GCA_003134515.1 Acidimicrobiaceae bacterium
CGAGCACGACCACCACGACGCTGCCCTTCCCTTCGTCGTTTCAATCGACCTCGACCAGTGGCAACAACGCGTTCTACAACGTTCCCGCAAGGAGCTATCAGGTTGCCGTGACCGGTGCTCGCGGAGCGACGTGGGCGGTTTACGAGATGGGACCGAAGAACACGTTGGAGTGGCAGGGCCGAGTCGCTTTGGGCCACGACGAGTCGTTAACGATGACCGGTAACTCTCGTATCACCATCGGTTCGCCCTCTAGCGCCACGGTGAGCGTCGCGGGCCGCCCCGTTGTCTTTCCCGCTGCTTTGCCGGCCACGTTGAACCTCGTGTTTCGCGCTACGAGCGCGGGAACTACGAACTCGGGGTGATCTCGTTCAAGAGCCACGCGAGCACCTGGGCCTCGTCGCGCCAAGCGTCGTAGCGCCCCGACGGCCCGCGGTGACCGGCACCCATATCGGTCTTTTGCACGCAGTAGTTGGCCGGGTTCGCGTCACGCAACCTTAAGACCCACTTCGCCGGCTCCCAGAAACCCACTCGCGGGTCGTTTAGACCGCCCGAGGCGAAGAGATGGGGGTAGACCAGCGCAGTCGCGTCCTCGCGGTGCTCGCGCACGTTGTCGTAAGGCGAATAACTTTTCATGGTGCGATAGGCCGTCGCGCTGGCGTCGGGGTCGCCCCACTCCTCCCACTCACCCACCGTCAAAGGAAGCGAAACGTCGAGCATCGTGGTCACGACGTCAACGAAAGGTACTTCGGCGACGACGGCGCGAAAGAGTTCGGGCGCGTCGTTCATCACCGCCCCCATCAAAAGCCCCCCGGCCGACGCGCCGCGCGCGGCGAGCTGAGTCGGCGAGGTCCAACCCTCGTTGATGAGCCAGCGCGCGACCGTCACGAAGTCACTAAAGGTGGTGGGTTTTTGCGCGAGGCGACCCATCTCGTACCACGAGCGCCCCATTTCGCCACCGCCGCGAATATGGGCGATGGCATAGATCACGCCCCGCTCTAAAAGTGAGAGTCGAAGTGAGGAGAACGAGGGATCGATCGCGATCTCGTAACTGCCATAGCCATACAACACCATCGGCGACGCGTGGCGCGCTTGAAGTGTCCCGTCCTCGTTGACTTCAACGAGGTCACGGCGCGCCACTACCGAAACGGGCACTCGTAGCTCGTCACTGGTCGACACCCAGAGTCGGCCCGTCACGTAGTTCGATTCGTCGTAGCCGCCCAGCACCTGTTGTTGTTTGCGCACGATCAACTCACCGCTGGTGACGACGACGTCGGCGATAAGTCGCGGCGTGATCAGTGAGGTCATCAACACGCGAAGTTGGGTGGTGTCAAAGTTCGGGTTCGACGATATTCCCACGGTGTTGGGAAAGGCGCGGCCCTCCACCAATGCGGAGCGTGCCAATAACTCATCGCCGAATGGGTCGTCACCGTCGAGTACGGGCACGAGGCGAACCGCGGCGCATCCGTTGTCACGTTCGCTGAGAGCGAGAAAGTTCCGAAAGGCGTCCACGCCGTCCAAGCGACTCCCGGGGCGCTCCGGGACAATTTCGCGCCACTGGTCGGCGTCGACCCGTCGGGCCAGCAGGCGAAAATCGCTCGCGTCCTCGTTGGTGATCTTGAGCCACCAACCGCGACCCTGGGCGTCGGTAAAGTGCTCGACGCCGTACTCAATGCCGTGTCGGCGAACTTCGAGCACCGCGAGGTCGTCCGTCGGCTGCTCGGCGCGCAGGTATCGCACTTCGCTCGTCATTGACGAGCTGAGCATGACGACAATCATCGCGTCGTCGCGACTTCGTCCCACCGACACGGTGTACTGCGCGTCGTCTTCTTGATATACCAAGATGTCGGCCGCAGCGTTCGAGCCCAGTTCGTGTCGCCAGAGTTGCCACGGGCGCATCGCGTCGTCGACGCGAGTGTAAAAGAAGTGACGACTGTCGCTGGCCCATGCGAATCCGTAGGACACGTCGTCGAGCTCGTCGTCGATCGGTGGCTGGTCGGCGAGAGGGCGTACGGTCACGTGGTGACGCTCGTTGCCCTCAAAGTCAGTGCCGACCGCGACCCAGGTGTCGTCGGGACTGAGCGCGAGCACACCCACCGAGAGGAAGTCGTGGCCCTCGGCCTCGACGTTTTCATCGAGAATCACTTGCTCGCCTTCGAGCGAGGTGGACGGATCGATTAAGGGTGGCGTCAGGTCGCCACCGAGCGCCGGCACACGGGCGCTGATGGGGTAGTTGAGTCCTTCGCGAGTGCGCTCGAAGTACCACCACAAGCCTTTGCGCACTGGCACGGAGATGTCGGTCTCTTCGATGCGATTTTTGATCTCGTCGAAGAGTTCATCCTCGAGCGCCTTGAGAGGTGCCAACTCTTGGGTGAGGAATTCGTTCTCGGCGCGTAGGTGCGAGAGGACCTCTTCGCTGTCGCGGTCCATGATCCAGTAGTAGGGATCGACCCGGGTATCGCCGTGGCGGACCATGCGGTGGGGACGTTTTGGGGCGACCGGAGGGGTGGGCATCACACCATTTTGCCAGTAAATACTGGCATGGCCGACCGGTGAGTTAGTACTATGTCCATAGGGAATATTCGAAGGAGCGCGATGGCGATTGACAACCTGGACTTCAGTCGTTACCAGCTGGGCTGGTCGGACGACCAGTTGCCGGTCTTCAAGCCGAAGAAGGGCCTTAACGAATCCATCGTTCGAGAGATGTCGGCGATGAAGAACGAAGAGCCCTGGATGCTGAAGTTTCGCTTGGACGCGTTGAAGCGATTTGAAAGAAAGCCCATGCTGCCGTGGTTTGCCGACCGGATGCCCGATCTCGACTTTGACAACATCTACTACTACGTCAAGCCTACCGATCACCAAGTGAACAGTTGGGAAGATCTGCCCGACGCGATCAAAAACACCTACGAGAAACTGGGCATTCCCGAAGCGGAGCGCAAGTACCTGGCCGGGGTCACGGCCCAGTACGAATCAGAAGTGGTCTTTCACCGCAACCGCGAGGACTTAGAGCGTCTCGGCGTGCTGTTCTGTGACATGGATACCGCGGTGCGTGAGTACCCCGATCTCGTGCGAAAGTACTTCGGCACCATCATTCCGCCCAACGACAATAAATTCGCCGCTTTGAACTCCGCGGTGTGGAGCGGGGGATCATTCATTTACGTGCCCCCGGGCGTGAAGGTCGATCAGCCCCTGCAGGCGTACTTTCGTATCAACACCGAAAATATGGGCCAGTTCGAGCGCACGTTGATCATCGCCGACGAGGGATCACAAGTTCACTACGTTGAAGGCTGTTCGGCACCGGTCTACTCGACGGACTCTTTGCACTCGGCCGTGGTGGAACTTGTCGCGCTGCCCGGATCGCGCATTACCTACACGACGATTCAGAACTGGTCGAACAACGTCTANNGCGCACGTCGAGTGGATTGACGGCAACATCGGTTCGCGCTTGACGATGAAGTACCCCTCGGTCTATCTGATGGGCCCCAAGGCCTCAGGCGAGGTGCTCTCGGTGGCTTACGCCGGATCTGGTCAGGTGCAAGACGCGGGCGCGAAGATGGTGCACTGTGCACCCGAGACGACCTCGACCATCATCTCGAAGTCCATCTCGAAAGACGGTGGTCTGACGGCGTATCGGGGCCTCGTCAAGGTTGAAGAGGGCGCCACCGGCGCGAAGAGCTTCGTGCGCTGCGACGCGTTGATACTCGACGAGAAGTCGACCTCTGAAACCCGGCCCTACATGGAAGTGGGCGAACAAGACGCCTCCATTGGCCACGAAGCGACGGTCTCTAAGATCGGCGACGATCAGCTCTTCTACCTGATGAGTCGGGGGCTTACCGAGAGCCAGGCCATGGGCATGATCGTGAACGGTTTCATCGAACCCGTGACGCGCACGCTACCCATGGAGTACGCCGTGGAGTGGTCGCGCCTCATTGAACTGCAGATGGAAGGCTCGATCGGCTAGCGAGGACGACGCCACATCGTGTACAGCGGTGGCCCCTCTTTGACGGGTTTCAGCGTCTCACGAAGCTCGTAGCCAAATCGGCGGTAGTAGGCGAGGTTGTCTTCGTTCTGAGTCTCTAAGTAGCTGCCGACGCCTTCGGCGTCGGCGAGAGCTAACCCGTGATGCATCAACATTGTGCCCACACCGCTTCGTTGAATCGAAGGATCGGCGACGAGTAAGAAGAGATACCAGTGGGCTTCCTTGGGGTGAGACTTGGCTAAGGCGGTGAGGTACCTGTTCCCGTCGATCAGCGAACGCGGTCGGCGATAGAGCGCGCGAAACGTGCCGGGGATCTGGGTCAGTTGCGTTCTCACCGACTGCGGGTAGCGCCCAGTGGGGAGCCACGCCGCAAGGCCCACGATGGTGTCGTCGGGTTGGCGCACGGTGACGATCCGTCCGCCTTCGCCAAAGTGGGCGAGGCTGGCGCCAAAGTAGAGCGTGAGACCACGTGTGCGCAGGCGCTCGCTCGGAGAAAGAAAGCGGAAAAAGGGGTCGTTGAAGAAGGCTCGCATTGCCACAAGTGAGGCGTCCGTGAGGGCGCTTCTTGTTAATGCTCGCTCATCGAGCCTGAGGTCTGACACCATGGGCATGCAGCCTACGACCGCGCACGACGTGGAACAATGTCCCTATGGGAATGCGTGAAGAGTGCAAGCACTTTCAAAGTCGAACGTATAAGTCGGGTGAGGTGGCCAGATTTTGTGTGCTGGGCCATGCCCCCGACCAACCATGGTCCTGCCCAGAGAACTGTTTGACATACGAGCGCCGCTACGTGGATATTGGCTGGTCACACGGCACCCTCGTGGATCGTCCCGTCGAAGCACCCGGCACTGACGTGCCCATTGAAGAGCGCCGAGAGCTCTTGGAGTCGGCGAGTGAGATTGTCGGCGCCGTCGCGCCGGCGATGTTCGAAGAGCGTCGCCGTCAACTCGAAGAAAAAGCGAAGAAGAGTAGGCGCGGTCGGAAGTTCTGGCGCCGCTAGTCGTCGGTAAAAACCGGCGGACGCCGTTCGACGAACGCGGTCATCGCTTCACGAAGATCATTGCTGTACAAGTGCGTCGTGTTCCATCGCGCGACAAAGTCGAGGCCCTCGGCCACGGTGTGTCCGTCATTCGCGGCGAGGACAGCCTTCGTCCCGCGTACCGCCGCTGGAGAGTTCCCCGCGATCTCTAGGGCCAGCTCGTGAGCGGCCCCCCACACCTCTTCGGCGTTTCGCCCGGAGACTGAATTCACCAGACCGATGTTGGCCGCTCGGCTTGCGTCAATGTCTTTGCCGGTCAAGGCCAGCTCGGCCACGTGGCCGGCGTTCACGATGCGTGGTAGGCGTTGGAGGGTTCCGAGATCGGCGACGATAGCGATCTTCGTCTCTCGAACCGAGAAGATCGCGTCGCTCGAGCACAGTCGCACGTCGCAAGCACATATGAGGTCAACACCGCCGCCGATGCAGTAACCGTGCACCGCGGCGATGACGGGAATCTCTAGCTCGGCGATCGAGGTGATGGCTTGCTGCATCCTTTGAAGTCCATCGTTGGGCTGGGTGTTGGACGTGGTTGTGGACGAGTCGCCGCCCGCGAAGTTGCCACCGTACTCTTTGAGATCGAGCCCGACGGTGAAGTGTGGTCCCTTCGCTGCAATGATCAGCACTCGAATTGATCGTACGCTCGCGACTGCTGTCGTGGCCCGTGGCAAGTCACGCCAGAAGGCGCTTCCGAGGGCGTTGCGAGCTTCGGGGCGATCAAGCCAGAGTGTGGCGACATGACCTTCAACGTCGATCGTGATGACGTCTGATGAAAACTCCATGCGGCCCCTTTCGTACGATGGCTCAGCCTATGTCGCTCCGGCGGGAAGAGGACGACCGGCCGGTACACTGCCTGAGTCCTCAAACCCTATGAACGCCTTCGCTGAGTCAGCCTCCACTTTCATTGCAGACCAACCTGACGCGGCCGCTCGACGTCAGGCTTGGTCGGTCTTTGAGTCAACCGGTCTGCCCACGACCAGTGACGAAGTGTGGCGCTACGCCCCCCTCGGCGATCTCGGCCTCGAGCGTTTTGAGGTGCCGATCGCGCCCGCGCCAACCTCGGACTCGGCGTTCGCCACGCAACTTAGTGAGCGGGCGGGCCTCGTCGTACGAGTGGTGGACGGATTCTGTGTCAGTACCGGCGAGCTGGTGGATGGCGTGAGCGTTGAAATTGATGAGTCCAACGAGTCCTTGGCCGGGGAGTCGCTGCTTCGTCGCTACGAGAGCGACACTTTCGCGATGTTGAACGCTGCCTTGGCCCCGAGCGCGACGGTCATTCGCGTCGCGGCAGGAGTTAACGTCGCCGAACCGGTCATCGTGTTGAACGAGTCGACGGCCGGCGCCTCGTTCCCGCGCACGCAGATCGTCGTTGGTCGAGGCGCGAGTGTGACGATCGTGGAGTATTTCGAGGGTGGCGCCGACGCCCTCGTTGTTCCGGTGAGTGAGTATCGCCTGGACGACAATGCGTCATTGCGGCTGATTACTTACCAGCGATTGGACGCGAGCGCGTGGCACATCGCGCGCACGACCGGCTTCATAGCGCGTGATGCCCGACTGCATCAAGCAATCGTCGGGCTGGGCGCCCACTATGACCGATCGCGCAACGACGCCGAGCTACTCGGTGCCGGGGCGTCCAATGAGCTGCGCACGACGTTCCTCGGATCGGGCGATCAGATTCACGATTTTCGAACTCGCCAGTATCACGTGGCGCCGAGGACGACGTCGACGCTGTTGTCCAAGGGCGCGGTCGCTGACCACTCTCGGTCGGTCTACACCGGTTTGATCGAGATCGAAAAGGGTGCGAAGCGTACCGACGCTCGCCAGACCAATCACAATCTTCTCCTGTCACCCACGGCGCACGCCGACAGCGTGCCCAACCTCGATATCAGGGAAAATGACGTGATGTGCGCGCACGCATCCAGCGTGGGGCCGCTGGATGAACTTCAACGTTGGTACTTGGAGTCACGGGGCGTGAGCCGCGAGGACGCGCAGCGACTTTTGATTCAGGGTTTCTTTTACGAGATGCTGTCGGCGTTGCCCAGTGAACTGGCTGGGTTGGTCGAAAGCGACGTGACTTCGGTCTTAGCCAGCGTGGCCGTGGTGACCTCGTGACGATGACTGATATTGGTACTTTGAACGACTTCGACCAGGGCATTCCGCGCCAGCTGCACGTCGAAGGCCGGGTCCTGGTGGCGGTGCGCATCGACGAGACGGTCTACGTCTTGGACGACCGCTGTAGCCACGAAGAGTTCAGCTTGTCCGAAGGTGAAGTGGATGTGGAGACCGCCGAGATCGAATGCGCGCGCCACGGAGCGATGTTTCGCCTTTCTGACGGCGCCGCAATGTCCCTTCCCGCGACCCGTCCCGTGGCCCATTACGACGTGACGAACAACAACGGTCGCCTCGAGGTATTGATACCGTGAGTTCAACGCTGAAGATTGAAGGACTGCGGGTCGAAGTCGCGGGCAAAGAGGTCTTAAAGGGCCTAAGTCTGACCATGCACTCGGGCGAGGTTCACGCGATCATGGGCCCCAACGGCTCGGGAAAATCTACTTTGGCGCACGCGTTGACCGGACACCCGGGCTATCGCGTGCTTGAGGGATCGGTGACGATTGACGACGTCGAACTTTTAACCATGTCGCCCACCGAGCGAGCTCGCGAGGGCCTGATGCTGGTGCTCCAACAGCCATTTGAGATTCCGGGAGTTCGGTCCTTTGATCTACTCGTCGCCGCCGGCGCCGACCCCGCCACGCTGCGCTCGCGCATGCTCGACGAGGCTCGCCGTATTGAATTGGCGCCTGAACTGCTCGATCGTTTTGTCAATGTCGATCTCTCGGGCGGCGAGCGCAAGCGCGCCGAGATGGTACAGCTCGGCGTGCTTCGCCCGAAGTTCGCCCTGCTCGACGAAATTGATTCCGGACTCGACGTCGACGCGCTCGACGTGGTCGCCCAACGCTTGGTGGCCGCGACGACGGAATGGAACTGCGGCGTGCTGGCGATCACGCACTTTCGTCGACTACTGCTTCAGTTGACGCCGACCATGATTCACGTGGTGAGCGACGGGCGGATCGTGGCGACCGGTGGCCCCGAACTCGCGGTAACACTCGAGCGCGATGGCTACGACATTTTTCGTACTACGCCAACGTGATCCGAGCTCGGTAAACGAGACCGGTAAACTTCGCCAATGGCTAGAGGACGTGACCGCACTCCTGACGAGTCAACACCAAATCGTCGGGCGTACACCAAGCGCGATCTCGCCAATCAACAACGCCTCATGGCGTTGGGTGACGCGGTCGACGAACGGAGCGGTGTTAAGAGAAAACGTCGCGGGGGCCGTCGTGGACACGTTCGACGAAATATCATAATTTCAGCCATTGTTCTTATCGGACTGTTGGTCGGTGTCGTCGGCTACGGCTACCTCTACGCCGACTGGCGATTCGGCCAGATCCCGAAGATTACGGTCAAGGGTGAAGTCAAGGCCATCTCGGGTCAGCCCTTTAACATCTTGATGATTGGCTCGGACTCACGCACCGGCCTCTCGGGACTCCTGGCTCGCCAGACCGGCGCGTCAACCAGTTCCGTAGCCGGCCAGCGAAGTGACAGCGTGAAAATTGTGCACGTGGATCCCACGGCGGGGACCATTTCGATTTTGTCGATTCCCCGTGACACGATGGTTACGTTATTGGCGAATCACTCGCTCTACGGCCAATTCAATCGCATCAACGTCAACTTTGGTAGAGGGCCCTCGCTGCTCGCTCAAACCATTACCGCGAACTTTGGCATTCCGATCCACGACACGATCATCGTGAGTTTTGCCGGTCTCATCAACGCGGCCGACGCGCTGGGCGGGGTCTACCTCGACTTCCCATATCCCTCGAGGGATCCCTATTCAGACCTCGTCATCACCCACCCGGGATGTCAGTTAATTCAAGGATCTGAGGCGCTGCAGGTGACGCGAAGTCGTCACTTCTACTACAACGTCAAAGGGATCAGCACATGGCCCGGCAACAACGCCACTTCCACCCAGTTGGCGAACCTCGGATGGGTCTATGACGGCACGAGCGACTTCGGTCGCATCAATCGCCAGAGCGCCTTTCTCCGAGCGACGGTCAATCAAGCGAAGAAGCTCTACAACCCTTTGACGATCAACTCCTTTCTCTCAAAACTTCCCCAAGGCATCACCCTCGATAGCAACTTCACTTTGAACGAGTTGATCGGTCTGGCGCTTCGCTTTCACGGCCTGAATTCCAACAGTCTTTTCACGTACACCTTGCCCTGGCTGGCGGCCACGACACCCAATCTCGGTGACGTGCTCTTCGTGGATCAACCGGCCGCGCAACAACTGCTCGTGAGCATCTTTGGCAGTCAACTCTTGACTCCCTCGAACCCCCCGCCAAACCAGCCGCTGCAGACCCCGCTGCCGCCCGTGGTGGCGACGACCACGACGACCGTGGCGACGACGACGTCTGGCCAGAAGAAGCCCCCCGCGATCAAACCCGCCGTGAACCCGACGCTGGTCGTGCCGTCGTACGATCCAACGCCTTGCACGCCCAAGTAGGGCTAGGCCAGCTCCTCGAGTCCCTGGCGCAACGTGATCCACGCCAGCGTCGCGCACTTTATTCGAACCGGGAATTTTACGACGCCCTGCAGCGCGGCCAGTTCACCGAGCGTTCTGAGGTCGCGCTCGTCGTCGCGCTCGCCATCTTGTGACAGCGATGATTCGTGTCCCGTCATCAGCTCTTTGAACGTGTCAATGGTGCGTTGAACCTGATCGAGCGGTTTGCCCTTAACGGCCGTACTCATCAGTGAACAGGACGACTGTGAGATCGAGCAGCCGCGTCCGGTGCACTTGATGTCCTCGAGCACGCCGTCACGAACGTTGAGATAGATCACGACGTCGTCGCCGCACAGAGGATTGAAGCCCTCGACCCGATGGGCGGGCGGGGTGGGCAACTCACCTCGATTGCGCGGTGAGCGGTAGTGATCGAGGATGATTTCGCGGTAGAGGTCTTCGAGGTTAGACACGACTAGCCAAACATCTTGAGGGTGTGTTCTAACGCCTCGAGGAGTACGTCGGTGTCCCTTTTCAATGAGTAGGGCCCGAACGACGCTCGCGCCGTGGCGGCGAGACCAAATCGCCGCATGAGCGGCTTGGCACAGTGATGGCCCGGTCGCACGCACACGCCGAACTGGTCGAGCACTTGCGCGACGTCGTGGGGATGCACGCCTTCGACGTCCAGACTGATCACCCCGCCCCGTTCGACTGTGTCCAAGGGTCCGATCACTCGGACTCGTCCGTCGAAGGTCAACTCCAAGCGAGTGAGTGCGTCGTCGGTGAGATCGCGTTCATGAGCGACCACGTCGGACATCCCCAGTCCTTCGAGGTAGCGCACCGCGGCGTTGAGGCCGACCGCTTCGGCGATGGGCGGCGTCCCGGCTTCAAAGCGAGTGACACCCCGGGCGGGGGTGTAGCCGTCAGTCCGCACGTCGGCGATCATGCCACCGCCGCCGAGAAAGGGCGGCATGGCGTCCAAGATCGCTTCGCGGGCCCAGAGCACGCCGATCCCAGTGGGACCGAGCATCTTGTGTGCGGAGAACGTCAGAAAGTCGAGGTCGAGTTCGGTAACGTTCGTGATGCCGTGGGCGACGGACTGGGCCCCGTCGACGGCGATCAGCGCGCCCACGTCATGCGCGGCGCTTGCCAGCTCCTTTAAGGGGTTCTTCGTGCCGAGCACATTGGACATGCCCGTGATCGAGAGCAGTCGCACTCCTTGTAAGAGTTCATCGAGGTGGTTCAGGTCGAGCCGATAGTCGTCCGAGACCGGAATAAAACGGACTTCGATACCCGTGGTCTCACGAAGTTGGAACCAGGGGACGATATTGGCGTGATGCTCCATCTCGCTCAGCAACACCACGTCGCCCGGTCCGAGGTTGGCCGCCCCCCAGGACTTGGCGATGAGGTTGAACGATTCGGTGGTGTTCTTGGTGAAGACGACTTCCTGGGCGCCGCCGGGTGCGTGAATGAAACCAGCAACGCTGGCGCGAGAACCCTCGTAGGCCTCGGTCGCTTCGTTGGCGGTCTGGTAGACCCCGCGGTGAACGTTGGCGTGGCGCAGTTCGTAGTAGCGGCTCATGGCCTCAATCACCGCGCGCGGCTGGAGCGAACTCGACGCGGTGTCGAGATAGGTGATCGTCCGGCCGTTCACGACGCGCGTGAGTTGGGGCACGTCCGCGCGAACTCGCCGGGCGCTGAAACTGGTCACGCGTTGACCGGTCGCCACGCGTCGTAGCCGTTGTGGTCGATTTCAGTCGCCAGTTCGGGTCCTGCCGAGTGCACGATCTGCCCATCGAAGAGGACGTGGACGTAGTTGGGACGGATCTCGTCGAGCAGTTTGACGTAGTGCGTCACGACGATCGCGCCCATGGTGGGGTTTTGCTCGCGCACCGTTCGAACGCCTTTGGCGACGACGCGAAGGGCGTCAATGTCGAGACCCGAGTCGGTCTCGTCGAGCAGCGCCACGACGGGTTCGAGTAGGGCCATCTGCAAGACCTCGTTGCGCTTTCTCTCGCCACCGGAGAAACCGTCGTTTAAGTGACGCTCGGCGAAGGCGCGGTCGATGCCGAGTCGATCCATCCACTCCGCCAGGTCAAGACGAACTTCGAGCACGCTGAGCTCCTCGAGGCCCTTGCGCGCAGCGATCGCCTGACGTAAGAACTGAATCACGGACACGCCGCTGATTGCCTCGGGGTACTGAAATGCGAGGAAGATGCCCGCGCGGGCCCGTACGTCGGGCGTCCAGGTCGCTATATTTTCGCCCCGCAGCAAGATCTCGCCACTGGTCACTTTGTAGCCGGGGTGGCCCATGATCACGTTCGCCAGCGTGGACTTGCCCGCGCCGTTGGGGCCCATCAGCGCGTGGACCTCTCCTTCGTTGACGGTTAAATCGACCCCACGAAGGATGGGCGCCCCGTCGGCTTCGGCGTGCAGGTTACGTAGTTCGAGCAGCGTTTGTGGCACGAAGCGAGCCTACTGGTGAGGTCTGCATCATCGACCCTTCCTACCAGCCGCGTTGCACCCATTCGTCCAGGTGAGGACGCTCCGCGCCAATCGTCGAGGGCGCGCCGTGTCCGGGCCAGATCGTCGTGTCTTGGTCGAAGACGCGTAAGAGTCGTTCCTCAATTGACGTGATGATGGTGGCGAAGTCACCGCCTTCGAACGTGGTGTTGCCCGGGCCACCGGGAAATAACGTGTCGCCGGTAAAAAGCATGGGCGTGTTCTCGAGTGAGAAGCAGATGCTGCCCGGGGTGTGGCCCGGAGTGTGCACCGTTCGTAGGCGCAGATCGCCCACGGCGTGCACTGTGTCGTCTTCTAAGAGGTGGTCGTAACTCGGCAGCATGCCCGCGTCTTCGCTGCGTACCCACACACCAATGCCCGCGTCGCGTACCTGTTCGACGGCGCCGATGTGGTCCCAGTGACCGTGTGTTTCGAGAACCGACGTCACCCCAAGGCGTGTCGCGACGCGCAGCAAACGGTCGTGTTCGTTGGCCGCGTCGAGCAACGTCGAGACGCCAGTGCGTCGGCACCGAACAACGTAGACGTTATTCGCAATGGGCCCGACCACGAAGCGGTGGACCTCGGCCGAGGCGTCAGACCAGACCAGCTCCACGTTGTCCACCCTCCCAGAATGGCACGAAAATTTGTCCCGCCCAGATTGGCTATTCTCGACCTGGACGCGCAATGCGCTAGAGAAGATGAGGGCTCGCGATGAACTTTGGCTTTAGCGAAGAACAAGACGAACTCCGCAAAATGGTGCGTCGCTTCTTAGAGGAGAAGTCGCCCGAGAGCGAAGTTCGCCGTCTGATGGCGACCGCGGAGGGCTACGACCCGGCTGTATGGACCCAGATGGCCAACGAACTCGCCCTGCAGGGTCTTGGCATACCCGAAGAGTTTGGGGGACAGGGCTTTGGTCCGGTCGAGCTCTACGTGGTCTTTGAAGAGATGGGCGCCGCCCTGTTCTGCTCACCGTATTTCTCCACCGTCGCGCTGGCGGCGAACGCGCTGCTCTTCGTGGGGAACGACGCCGACAAGGCGGCGTACTTGCCGGGTCTGGCTTCGGGCGAGACGATCGCCACGCTCGCCGTCACCGACGACGCCGGTCAGTGGGACCTCACCATGACCTCGACGACGGCATCTCCTTCGGGCGACGGTTTTGTTCTTGATGGCGTTCGCAACTACGTCACCGACGGCTCCACCGCGTCGTTGCTGCTCGTTCCGGCCATGACCGCTAAGGGCCTCTCGCTCTTCGCCGTCGAGGGCGACGCGAAGGGCGTCACCCGCGAGTCGCTCTCGACCATGGATCAGACCCGCAAACAGAGCCGCATCGA
>PLBM01000124.1 GCA_003134515.1 Acidimicrobiaceae bacterium
GGGCGCGAAGATCATGGGCCGGGTCGCAAATCTCGGTGTCTACGTCGAAACAATCGGCACGTTTGGCGTATTTCTTGCTCTCGCGATTCACGGATTCCACCAGGGACTTGGTTTTCTCTTTACGACCCAGCACGTACAGGTCGCCTCTCAAAATGCGTTCGGCGTCAACTTGGGGGGCAACTGGTGGCTAGGAGCCGCGCTCGTTGCCGTGCTGGCCAACGCGTATATCTTCTATGGCTTCGAGTCAGCCGGTGACATCTCAGAAGAGACCATGAACGCGCATCGCAGCGTGCCGCGCGCCATGCGAAGTGCCCTGCTGTACGGGGGGATAGCTTCGTTCGTCCTGGTAATGGGCCTGCTGCTCGCGACGCCGAAAGCCGGCATCGCGGGCGTGGTCTCGGGAGGTATTCCGGTGGTCCTCGCGCAGTTGCCGAGTTATATCACCGACTTCTTCCTCGTCATGGTCGTCATTGCCTTCTTCAGTTGTGGCACGGCGGTTCAAGGAGCGGGAGCGCGCGTCGCCTACGCGTTGGCTCGTGACGGAGCACTGCCCGCGAGTAACTGGGTGAAGAAGGTGTCGCCGAAGTTCAAGACGCCAGCGAACGCGGTCCTACTAGGAGTCATTGTTCCGTTCCTCTTCATGCTGCTGGTTCTGGTCAACCCGTCCAAGCCCATCCACATCCTCTGGTTCTATTACCCGGCCAACGTCAACGCCCTGTACGCGCTGGTGTCGTTTGCGGTGTCGGGGATCTATCTCTCGTTCTTCCTCACGGTCTTGGGATCATTCATCGCCCGCCGCCGCGGCTGGAAGCCCAGCGGATCCTTCACACTTGGCAAATGGGGCGTGCCCGTCACGGTCGCGGGCATGGTGTACCTGGTGGTGATGCTCGTCAACATTTGTTGGCCGAGTTCCCTGGCGAGCGGTCGCGCGCTCTTCAACTACGGATGGATTACCCTGATCGTCATGGCGATCATTGTGATTATTGGAGGAGTGTATGAGGGCATCATGCGCCCAGACCGCAAGATTGCCGCTCACCGCATTGAAAAGAGTTAGGTGTAGCGGCTAGTACGGAGCGACACCTCGGACTAGCGGCTGCTTAGAACTGGAAGATGCCTCGTCGTGGGCACGCTGATCCGACGACAAGGCACCGCTCGTGGTTCATCGAGCGTTGGATCTTTGGACATTGAAGCTTGGCAACTCTTCGTTCCGGGGAGTTGTCCTAGCGACTTAAGTTAGCCCCGGCCCGATCACTTGTCATCTACTCCTTTCTAAAGGGTTGTGAAGGTGTTGTAGGTCGAGGTCTCGCGTGTCGCCTCGGTGTACTCTCTCTTGTGCGAGGGGGTGACACGTCCCTCCTCATCAAGAAATTTGGGGTAACGGTGTCGGTACCGACCAAGGTGTCTCAAGAAACATTGAGGGATCGAGCTCGCGTCGTGGTGATCGGCGGGGGCATCGGCGGCTGTTCGATCCTGTACTGGCTCGCGCGTCTCGGGCTGAGCGACGCGGTGCTGGTGGAACGATCCCAGCTGACGAGTGGCTCCACTTTTCACTCGGCCGGATTGGTCGGACAGTTGCGCGGCTCGCTGAGTCTGACCCGCATGATGATGAACTCGGTTGATCTTTATCGAACGCTCGGTAAAGAAGTAGACCTTGAGACCGGGTGGCGAGAGGTCGGTTCGCTGCGCCTGGCGTCGTCAGTCGAGCACATGGAAGAGCTCCAGCGCCAAGCGGACTGGGCCGAGACCTTCGGTCTGCCCTTTCACTTGATCTCGGCCCGTGAGGCGCAAGAGCGCTTTCCGATCATGACGACCGACGGTGTCCACGGGGCGGCCCTGTTGCCGACCGATGGCTTCTTGGACCCGAGTCAGGTCACGCTGGCTCTGGCGAAGGGCGCCCGCCAGCACGGGGCGTCGATCCTCACTGACACCCGAGTGACCGGGATACGCGTCGAACGGGGCCGCGTCACCGGCGTGGAGACCAGCCGAGGGCTCATTGAATGTGAAGTGGTCGTGAACGCGGGAGGCATCTACGCCCACGAGATCGGTCGTCTCGCGGGCGTGCACGTGCCGATCATTCCGATGGCCCACCAATACGTCATCACCAAGGACGCGGGACTGCCTCGCGACATGCCCACGATGCGTGACCCGTCGCGACTGGTCTACTTTCGCGGCGAGAGCGGCGGGCTCGTGGCTGGGGGCTACGAGCGAAACCCCGCCCCTTGGGGCTTATCGGGGATCGCTAGCGATTTCAACAATCAGCTCCTGGCGGAAGACTGGGATCGCTTCGCCGACCTCTATGAGGCGGCCACTTTACGAGTACCGACGTTGGCCAACGCCGAGATCGTCACGCTCATCAACGGCCCCGAGGCCTTTACGCCCGACGGTGAGTTCATCCTGGGCCCCACCTCGGTGGGCGGATTTTGGGTCGCGGCGGGGTTCTGCGCGCACGGGGTCGCGGGCTCGGGGGGGATGGGCCAGCTCATGGCCGAGTGGATCATCAACGGATCGCCCGGCCTGGACACCTGGGAGATGGACTCGCGTCGCTTCGGACCCCAGTACCGCAGCCGCGACTACGCGCTGGCGCGTACTTACGAGGTGTACGCCACGTACTACGACGTGAAGTATCCGGGTCACGAACGCCAAGCCGGACGGCCCCTTCGTATTCCCCCGGCGTACGAGCGCCTCCGATCGCTCGGGGCCATCTTTGGTGAGAAAGGCGGCTGGGAGCGGGTCAACTGGTTTGAAACCAACGTCGCTGAAGGCGATGAGTCGCTACGACCCGACGGATGGGCCGGTCGCCTCTGGTCGCCCGCTATTGGCGCAGAGCACCGGGCCTGTCGCGATCGCGCCGCGCTGTTTGACGAGACGTCATTCTCCAAACTCGATGTGAGGGGTGAGGGCGCCGCGAAATTCTTAGAACGGATCTGCGCCAATCGGGTCGCGAGAGCCCCGGGTTCGGTCACCTATACCCAGCTGCTCAACAGCCACGGCGGCGTCGAGTGTGATCTGACCGTGACGAGACTCGACGAGGAACGCTTTCGTCTCGTCACGGGCACCGCCTTTGGCAATCACGACCGCGCGTGGATCCAGTCCCAAGTGGGCGAGCTCGAGCGGGTAGTGATCGACGACGTGACGTCGCAGTTCGCGTGCTTTGCCCTGTGGGGTCCACGGGCGCGCGAGATACTCCAAGCGGTCTCCGATACCGACTGCTCAAACGAGGCCTTTGGCTATCTGCAGGCCCGGGAACTCAACGTCGGGGCGGTGCCCTGTCTCGCCCAACGCGTCACCTTCGTCGGTGAGTTGGGCTGGGAGCTTTACGCCCCCGCCGAGTACGCCATTGCGCTCTGGGACACGTTGATGACCTCGGGACGACCTCACGGCCTTACACCCGGCGGCTACAAAGCCATAGAGTCGCTGCGTTTAGAAAAGGGGTACCGGGTGTGGGGCAGCGACGTCACCTCCATCGACACGCCCTTCGAGGCCGGTCTCGGGTTCGCGGTGCGCATGGACAAGGGGGACTTCATCGGTCGCGACGCTCTCGAAGCGGCCGGGGAGCCCTCGCGTCGTCTCGTCGGACTGGTGCTCGACGACCCCCGGGCGATCGCGCTTGGATCAGAGCCGGTGCGCGTCGACGGGCGAAGTGTGGGACGCGTCACGAGCGGCGGCTACGGCTACACCGTGGA
>PLBM01000081.1:0-7104 GCA_003134515.1 Acidimicrobiaceae bacterium
CGGAACGCTTCCCACTCGGGGTGGCGAAACGACGCGTTCTCGTCCAAGGTCACCTTGGCGTCGAGGGCGTGCACCACATGGTCGGGCGTGAGGATCAACGGATTGATCTCGGCCAAGTCACAGTCGCCCTGCGTGTAACAGCTGTAGAGCTTCACGAGGAGCTCCGCGGTCTGTTCGCGCGCGACCTCGTCGAGTTCGGCCTCGGCGACCCATCGCCTGGACGTCGCGAGGTCGAGTCCGCGCACCGGATCGATTGACAGAAAGGCAATCGCCTCGGGATTCTCCTCGGCCACGATCTCGATCTCCACGCCCCCCTGCGCACTCAGCATCCCCAGATGCGTCTTGTTCGCGCGATCCAGCGTGAACGAGGCGTAGTACTCCTTGGCGATCTCGCTCGATCGTTCGATCCACAAGCGTTTGACGACGTGCCCTTTGATGTCGAGTCCAAGAATGTTGCCGGCGTGGGTCTTCAGCTCGTCGACGTTGTTGGCGAGCTTGACGCCGCCGGCCTTGCCTCGACCCCCGACCTTCACTTGGGCCTTCACGACGACGGGGTAACCGACACGCGTAGCGACGGCGACGGCCGCGTCCACGGTGTCGGCGACGTCGCCCGGTGACACGGCGATGCCGTAACGCGCAAAGTACTGCTTGCCCTGGTACTCAAAGAGGTCCATTCACTTCATCCCTTGTTAGGTGGGGTTGCAACGCGGAAGCGCGTTGGTGCGCAAGTCACCATCGTAGGTGAGACAAGATCAGTCGAAATCGAGAACCGTGCTTCTACTCGGGGCCCGACTTAAGCCTGCTTTACGAGTACTTTGGCCGCGTTCTTCGAGGTGAAAGTGGGGACCAGCTTCACACTTAACTTGACCCGAGTCTTGGATTTAAGGTACTGCTCAACGGCCAACGCGCGACGTTGCGAAAGGCTAAAGCTGTGCTTGGCGTATCCGTAAATTGTGACCACCGCTCCGTTGACGAGCTTCTTCGCCAGCGCCGTAAGTTGACTCTTGGCGCTCGCGCTCAAGGTAGCGCTCGGCGCCGCGAAGGTCACCGCGACGGTCAAGGTGTGGACCGTCGTCGTCGTTACCACCTTCTTTACTGGCTTTTTCACCACCGGCTTTTTCACGGGCGGCTTGGACACGTTACTCTGACCACCCACGACACTCCGGTTGCCCGCGGCGCCCGAGTTCGCTTCGCCACTCACCAGTGGCAGCGCCACACCGAATGTGAGTACCGCGCCGGCCACGATTGACGCGGCTTTGACGCGAACGTTGAACTTCATCTGCGGCTCCCCCGCACTTGTGGCTAGCGCCACCAAGTCTTCATCAGTCTACCCATCAGTATTTGCACAAAGTCGTCGCGATCACCGGACCTCTCGACGTGGTGCAACGGTCCTTGTGGCGAGTCCCGCCACCCATCCACCCAAAAGGCCGAGGAACGAAAAATGCCAATCGAAATCAAAGGCGCCCGCGACGGCCAGACACACCAGAGCGCCCACGGCGCACAAACTGAGCGTGTCCACTCGTCGCACCATGCGAACAAGTGCGGTACCCGCGAAGAGCAAAAGGGCAACGCCCACGAGTCCGCCGTCGGCCAAGATCTGGAGGTACTCGTTGTGCACGAAGTGCGCCGTGGTGCCGTCCGCTGCATAAAAATGCAAGAGGCGATCGGGGCCGACGCCGATCAAGGGGTTGGACTCGAACTGGTGCCAGGCCGCACTCCACTCGACGGCGCGGTCTTGGTCACTAGGGGCCAAGGAGCGCAGGGCAATCTCGGAGTGCACCAATAGACCGGTGGCACCCAGCACACCGAGCGCCAGGACCGCGAGCAGAACGACGTGGCGACGTCGCCACTGCCACTTTCGTGGCGCGGGCACCCAGGCCAGAGAAATCCCGATAGCCCCGAGCGTCGCGACGCCCAGCCACGCGACAGAGCCCGATGAGGGTGACGTCGCCACGGCCGCGACGCCCAACGCGATGCCGGCCGCCAGCGGTACCAGAAACAACACGTACTGTCGCCAGGGAACCAACGCGCACGCTACGACAAAGGCCACCAGGGCCCCGCGACTCTGTGTCGCGAGCAGTCCTCCCGCGCAGAGACACACACTGGCGCGCGCGATCCAGGGCCGGGGTCCACCGGCCAGCGCCACCAGCAGGCTCATGGCGAGAAACGCGCCCGCGGCGTCGGCGTAGGTGAGAGTCGTCGAGAGACGCCAGAGGTGTTGGGCTGGCATCGCCATGGGGTACCAGCGCCACGTCAAGCCGGCAAATCCAACCAACGCACCAACGCCGCCCAGGGCCGCGACACCAAGCCCGGCTACCTCACGTTGGGTTCGAGTAAGCGGGCGAACCGTCACGAAGGCGACGGTGAATCCAAGGGTGCTCGCGCCCAGGGGCAAGAAACTGCTCGGCGTGCCGGCAAGTGCGGCGCGCACGAGCCACCACAGCGCAAGCAACGAAAAACTCGCGACCATCGTCCAGTTCTGTCGATTTCGGGTCTGGCCTGCCAGTAGAACGGCGAGAAAAGTCAGCGCCACGAGCGTGACGACCAATGCGTCCGGTTTCCAAAAACCCCCGTCGCGAATCGCCTCGACGATCATGAGTCCCGCCAACGTGAGTACGAAGAACGACGATGAAGCGCCAGTACGCGACGCTTGGTACGAGGGGTGGTCACCCATCAGTTCGATTCGACCAATCGGGAGTTCTACCGGGCCTCAGCCGCGTGACGGTTCGCGCGCGTCGAGCGTGGATTCGAGCCACGTGCCGATCTCGTCCAGCGAGGCGCCCGGGGTAAAGACGCGCGCCACGCCAGCCGCTTCCAGTGAGTTGATGTCGCCGTCGGGAATGATGCCGCCTACCACGAGCAGCACGTCGTCTCGAACCTTGCTCTTCAGCAGATCCACCACGCGTGGCACGAGCACCAGATGCGCGCCCGAGAGCAACGAGAGACCGAGCACGTCGGCGTCTTCTTGGATGACGGCCTGGACGATTTGCTCGGGCGTCTGATGCAGCCCGGTGTAGACAACTTCAAAGCCGGCGTCACGAAGGGTACGCGCGATGACTTTCGCCCCCCGATCGTGACCGTCGAGACCGGGTTTAGCCACTACGACTCGATACGTGCGCTTCATCAGCAGTTCAGCATAGGGCCGCTCCAAAGTGCCCATTTTTGAACGTCGATCGCGCCCGAGCGTCGTGCGACCCGCGAGTAGCGTTTGTAGACGTGACGATTGAGGCCCCCATCGAGCGAGGAACGCTCCGCGCCCTGGCCTCGGCGATGCGACCCTGGCAGTGGGTCAAGAACGGGCTGATCATTGTGGCGCCGGCGGCGGCCGGCACATTGCTGCACGCCAACGTGGCCCGTCACACCGCGATCGCCTTTGTCGCCTTTTGCTTCGTGGCTTCGGCGGGGTACTTACTAAACGACCTGCGCGACGTCGCCGCCGACCGCGAACACCCGACCAAGCGCTTTCGAGCCGTCGCGTCGGGCCAACTAGGTGCCTCGAGCGCGCGGACTGCCGCCGCCGTGCTGGTCGTCGGGGGGTTCTTGCTGCCGTTGGCGGTTCCTCGCCCGCAGGATCTCTACGTGGTCCTCGGGCTCTACGCGGCCATCACGTTGGCCTACATCTTCTGGCTAAAGACCGTCGCCATCATCGAACTGGGCGCCGTGGCGAGCGGCTACTTCCTGCGCGCGATCGCCGGGGCGGCCGCGTCGCACATCTCGGTCTCCACCTGGTTCTTGGTCGTCGTCTCCTTTGGCGCTCTTTTCCTGGTCGTGGGTAAACGCGACGGTGAGCTCAAACAGATTGGCGCCGGTACGACGAGAAAGGTGCTGGCGGAGTACACCAGCAACTTCCTCGACTCGGCGCTCACCATGACCGCCAGTGTCGTCGTCACCGGCTACTGCCTATGGGCTTTTGACGCCTCGTCCACCGGTCTGTCCAAAAATCACGACGGTGTACTACCCGTGCGACTGAGCGTGATTCCCGTCGTGTTCGCGATGTTATTTATTCTGCGGTCGGTCGAGGCCGGTAACGGTGCCGCGCCCGAAGATTTGGTACTGCACGACCGCACGGTCCAGGTGCTGATCGTGGTGTGGGCGATCTTGATGCTCTTTGGCGTGTACTTATGAGCCAGACGGTACTCACGGGCTGGGGACGAACGACCAAGTCCATCGCGACCGTGCGAACCCCCGAGAGTGAAGAGGAGCTCCTGGACGAGTTCGCTACGGGCGAGCGCGTCATCGCGCGCGGACTCGGGCGAAGCTACGGCGACGCCGCCCAGCTGAGCGGCGGCGTCGTGCTGAACAATCAAAAGTTCGCCGGGATCAGCACCATCGACGCTGACGGGACGGTGAGCGTCGGCGCGGGGGTCTCGGTAGATGAGTTGCTCGCGGTGTCAATACCGCAAGGTTGGTTTATTCCCGTGACACCGGGCACCCGTCAGGTCACGATGGGTGGCGCGATCGCCGCGGACGTGCACGGCAAGAACCATCACGTCGACGGATCCTTCGCGAGTCATGTTCTTTCGATGCGTCTCGTGACGCCGGTGGGAGCGTTCACGGTCTCTCCCGTGCAGGACCCAGAGCTTTTCTGGGCAACGATGGGCGCGATGGGCCTCACCGGCGTCGTGACGTCCTTGACCCTCCAGATGTTGCCAATTGAGACCAATCAAATGCTCGTCGACACGGAACGTTTCGGCGATTTGGCGAGTGTGATGAAGGCGATGGTCGTGGGCGACGCCGGCTATCGCTACTCGGTGGCCTGGGTCGACTGCATGGCCCGCGGCGCCCATCGGGGCCGAGCCATCTTGACCCGAGCCAACCACGCCAAGCGCGCCGACGTCGAGCGCGCCTCGCTCAAAGGACCCCGAACCCGATCGATCTCGATTCCCGTGGTGGCGCCTCGCGGCCTCTTGAACCGCTGGAGTGCGAAGGCCTTTGGTGAATTCTGGTATCGCTCGGCCTCTCGACACGGAGTAGGCGAGACGCAGTCCCTCGCCACCTTCTTTCATCCCCTCGACGGCGTCGGTAACTGGAACCGACTGTACGGACCCCGGGGCTTCGTGCAGTACCAGTTCTGCGTACCTGATGACGCGAATGGCACGATCGAGGACGTCATCGAGCGACTCGCCAAGTCTCGCCTCGCGAGCTTTGTCGCCGTGTTGAAACGATTCGGGCCGGGCAACCCCGCGCCGTTGTCGTTTCCACTCGCGGGATGGACTTTGGCGCTCGATCTGCCCGTGGGCTCGCTGGCCCTGCCCGGTGTGCTGGACGATCTCGACGAGCTGGTGGTGACCGCGCGCGGGCGGGTCTACTTCGCCAAGGACGCGCGCCTCAGCGCCGCCAAGGTCGGCCCGATGTACCCGCGTCTGGGCGAGTTCCTTCAGATCAAGTCGCGTGTCGATCCCAAGGGCCAACTGACGAGCGACCTNNTTGAGGGGTCGATTCTGTTCGGCGTCTCTCACTGATTGGATTTTGCACCCATGGAGAACTCCTTCGGACAGCCCCAGAGCGTCGTCGTTCTCGGCGGCAGTTCCGACATCGCCCGAGCGCTCACCAAGCGGCTCTGCGCGGCGCGCGCCCACACGGTGATTTTAGCCGGGCGCTCTCAAACACTCTTGGACGTCGCAGCATCTGAAGCGCACGAGTACGGCGCCACCAAGACCGACACCGTGCTCTTTGACGCTGAAGATCCCTCGAGCGCCGCTCGCACCGTCACCGACGCGTTCGATAAAGTCGGCGATCAGATCGATCTGGTGATCATTGCCGTGGGCCTGCTCGGCGATCAAGAGGCCTATGAAGACGACTCCGTCGCGGCGGCGCGAATGATGAACGTGAACTTCACCTGGCCCGTCGCCGCACTGGCCGAGATTCGCCGGCGCCTCGTCGCCCAGGGCAGCGGTCGCATTCTCGTGATGAGTTCGGCCGCGGCGGTGCGCGTACGGGCGAACGCTTACCTCTACGGGGGGGCCAAGGCCGGCTTGGACCGGCTGTGTATTGGTCTGGCCCAATCCTTAGAAGGCACCGGCGTGCGACTGCAGTTGCTTCGCCCGGGCCCCGTACGCACCAAGATGACCGCCGGCGTGGCCGAAGCACCCTTTACGACCGGGGCCAACGAGGTGGCCGAGAACGTCATGCGCGGGCTCGTGAGCAACGACCTGGTCATCTGGAGCCCGCCCATCCTGCGCTACGTTTTTTTCCTCGTGCGCCATCTGCCGACGGCGATTTGGCGAAAGCTCGCCGACCGCTAAAGCCTCGTCAACCCTTCGGTTTCGTGGTCGTGCTCGATGACGTTCCGGTCTCACTGGGACGTAGCGACATCGTAAAGAAGTCGCGCGTCCACCACGACTCGAAGTAGCGCGTCGGCGGCCCGATCATCGAACTCATCAGAGGGGTCCCGCTGGCGCCGTTGATGGGTGTATTCAGCGCGCCGTTGAAGTACGAATACTGCACCCAGTCGGTGTTGATGTCGAGTTCCATGGCGCGCACCGCGCCGGCGCGCACCAAGACGTTGGCGAGAGCGCTAATCGAAAGACTCGGCCCCCCCACGTAGACCAGCGCGCCGTCCTTCGTGACGCCCAGACCCGATCGCCAGACGTTGAATGCGCCCCCGAGGGTAAAGCCCCACTGCGCGAGGCTGGCGTTGGCCAGTCCCGGAACCGGCCGACCGTTGTCGACGATGAGGTCGAGGTTCTGGCGAACCGAGGCGACTTGGTTCGACATCGTCGCGTCACGTCCCCACTTCGCCACGGTCATTGTGCCGTCTTTGAAGATCACGACCGACGCCGCCCCGTTTCTTAGTGGCATCACCGTTTTGCCGGCGGTGTAGTAGCCACCGTTGGCGTCGGGCATCAAGAATCCGGCGTTGAAGGCGGCGACGAGACTCTCCGAACTCTTCGCGCTGATCGGGGCGGTGTACGGATACGGACCGCCGCCGGGAATCGACGAACCCGAGTAGAGCTGGGCCTGTAAGAGCGTGGGGTCCATCCACACCACACCCACCACGTAGCTCGTGTGCACCGCGTCGGGTCGCACGAAGGCTTCGTAGGCGGTGGGCAGACCCGAGGCCGTCTGGCGACCGATGACGTGCCAGACGCCCTCGCCGGGCAG
>PLBM01000081.1:7110-18556 GCA_003134515.1 Acidimicrobiaceae bacterium
CCGTGCTGGCGCCCCCACTCGGCAAACCGGGCTTGAAACGACACGCCGTAGGACTGATTCGTCAACGCGAAGCCGAGCGTGATCCCGAGATAGCCCACCACCACGATGAAGGTCGTCAGTAACGCCACTAGTACCCGTCGACGCCAGTAGACGAACATCGGATGGCGCGCGACGCGCGGCGCGGCGGGGGGTCGGTAGGCGTGCCGAGCGGGAACCATGGAGTACCAGTCTCGCACTTCGCTGGCAGCACCCCTTAGAGGTGTCGTGGATTCTTAAGAACGATTTACTCGCTGCAGGGGGGTCATGGCGAGCACCAGCTGTTTAGTGCCGTGCTCGTCAAAGTGGACGGCCGCTCGGGCGTGCGAGCCCTCGCCCTCGACGCGTTCGACCACGCCCTCACCGAAGCGATCGTGCACCACGCGATCACCGACCGCGAGACCTAACTTCTCGGCTCCCGTCGAGCGAACGGGCGGCGCGGCGCCGGTGCCAAAGGCGCGGCCCTCAGTGAACTCGGTCGCGCGTCCGACAAAGCCGTCGTCCTCGAGCGAGAAACTCGAGCGGCGCGTCGGCAACGTGGATGAGAGATCGGTCACCAGTTCGGGTGGAACCTCCTGGAGGAACCGGCTGGCGATCGCCTCGACCCGGTGGCCCCACATCGTGCGACTCCAGGCGTGGGTCAGCACGAGATAACGCATCGCGCGCGTGATGCCCACGTAGCACAGTCGCCGTTCTTCTTCCAGTTCGGCGTCGTCGGCGAGCGCGCGCCGATGCGGAAAGATGGTCTCTTCGAGTCCGGTCACCACGACCGCGGGATACTCGAGGCCCTTGGCGACGTGCAAGGTCATCAGCGAGATCGCCCCTTCGCCACTATTCAGTTGATCGGAGTCGGCAACTAGGGCCATTCGTTCCACGAAATCGAGCAACGTGTCGTACTGCGCGGCGGCCGACGCGAGCTCGCCCAGGTTCTCTAGTCGCGAGTACGCCTCGTCGGAGTCCTCGGCGCGCAGCGCGTCGCCCATGCCCGACTCGCGCACGATGGCGTCGATCAACTCTCTCGGGCTGAGATCGTTCGACAACGCGCGCAGTTCATCGAGCATGAAGGAGAACTTCGCCGTCCCACTGAGCGCCCGTCCACTCAACCCCGCGGCGGCGCCGTAGTGCGCCGCTTCGGCAAAGGAGAGACCGTTTTCGGCGGCGTAGGCGCCGAGCTTGGCCTGGGCCGATTCGCCCACCCCGCGCTTGGGTTCATTGATAACCCGCCGGGCCGAGGCTTCGTCACGGGGGTTCACGATGAGCCGCGCGTAGGCGAGGGCGTTCTTTATCTCCTTGCGGTCGTAAAAGCGCATGCCCGAGATGACCCGATAGGGCACGTTGGCGCGCAGCATCTCTTCTTCCAACACCCGGCTCTGGGCGTTGGTGCGATAAAAGACCGCCATTTCATTCCAACTGAGACCGTGTTCGCTGCGCAGGCGTCGCAGCTCACTCGCGACCCAGCGACCCTCGTCGTACTCGTCGCCCGCGCGATAGAGGCGGATCTTCTCGCCCTGATCGCCGTCGGTGAAGAGGTTCTTCGCGTGGCGACTGGCGTTCTTGGCGATGACGGCGTTGGCGGCGTCGAGGATCGTCTGGGTGGAGCGAAAGTTCTGCTCGAGCAAGATGACCTGCGCGTCGGGAAAGCGCAGTTCGAACTGCAGGATGTTGCGCACGTCGGCCGCTCGAAAGCGGTAGATCGACTGGTCCGAGTCGCCCACCACGCACAGGTTGCGGTGCTCGGCCGCGAGCATCATGACCAGCTCGTTCTGCACGCCGTTGGTGTCTTGAAACTCATCCACCAGCAGATATTTGAAACGTTCCTGGTACGAGCGCAACACGTGTTCGTCGGCCTTCATCATCGCCACCGCGTTGACCAACAGGTCGTCAAAGTCCATCGCGTTGGCAGTACGCAGGCGCTTCGCGTAGAGCAAGTAGATCTCGGCGATACGACGGCGCTGAGGGTCCTCGCCGTAGGCGTCCATGTAGAGCCCCGGCGAGAGCATCTCGTTCTTGGCGGCCGAGATCGCGGCGGCGACACTGCGCGGGCTGAGGCGCTTGGTGTCGAGGTTCTGCTCTTTCATGAGCCGCTCGACCGCCGTCTCGGCGTCGCTGGCGTCGTAGATGGTAAAGCCCCGCTCGTAGCCGAGCACGTGGGCGTGGCTGCGCAACATCCGCAGACAGGCCGAGTGAAAGGTCGACACCCACATCTGATCGGTTTCGGCGCCCACGAGATCGACGACGCGCCGGCGCATCTCGTCGGCGGCTTTGTTGGTAAAGGTGATGGCCATGATTTCAAAGGGCCTCGCGTCGCCGGTCGCGAGCAGGTGCGCGATGCGCCGGGTGAGGACCCGCGTCTTACCCGATCCGGCGCCGGCGATGACGAGCAGTGGTCCGCCGCGCTGGGTGACGGCTTCGCGTTGGGGAACGGTGAGACCTTCGAGCAGGGATGAGGGATCGAGTCGGGTGAGTGACGCTGGCGCTCCGTTACCCCACAGCGACTCGTCCGAGAACGAGTTGCGCGTCACTCCCACTCAATGGTGCCCGGCGGCTTACTCGTGACGTCGAGCGCGACGCGATTGACGCCCTCGACTTCACGGATCAACCGATTCGCGATACGTTCAATCACCTCGTAGGGCAGACGGGCCCAGTCGGCGGTCATGGCGTCGTCGCTCGTGACCGCGCGGATGATAATCGGGTACGCGTACGTTCGTCCATCTCCCATCACGCCCACAGTACGCACCACCGGTAAGACGGCGAAGCTCTGCCAGAGCTCGCGGTACAGCCCGGCCCTTTTGATCTCGTCCACCACGACGAAGTCGGCGTTGCGAAGAATTTCCGCCCGCTCTCTCGTCACTTCGCCCACGATGCGCACACCGAGGCCCGGACCCGGGAACGGTTGGCGCCACACGATCTCCGCGGGCAGTCCCAACTCTTCGCCGACGCGGCGAACCTCGTCTTTAAAGAGCGTGCGCAGTGGCTCCACGAGGTCAAAAGAGAGGTCCTCGGGCAGTCCTCCGACGTTGTGGTGGCTTTTGATGTTCGCGGCGTGGCCCGAACCGGACTCGATGACGTCGGGGTAGAGGGTGCCTTGGACCAAAAAGCGTGGCCCCTTGTCGTCATTGGCGAGGTCGCGCGCCACCGCCTCGAACTCTCTTATGAACAGTTCGCCAATGATCTTGCGTTTCTGCTCGGGATCGGTCACGCCGGCCAGGGCGTCAAAGAACCGGTCTTGGGCTTTTACGTGGATCAGCTCGACGCCGAACTGACGGGTGAAGGTCTCTTCGATCTGCTCGCCCTCGTCTTTACGCATGAGACCGGTGTCGACGAAGACGCAGGTCAACTGGTTGCCGACGGCCTTAGTGACGAGCGCGGCCGCGACGGCCGAGTCGACGCCGCCCGACAGGGCACAGAGCACCCGCTCGGTGCCAACCTGGGCGCGAATGGCGGCCACCTGATCTTCGATGATCGAGGAATTGGTCCAGGTCGGAGGGATGACCGCGACGTGGTGCAGAAAGTTCGTCAACAGTTCCTGGCCCCGCTCGGTGTGGGCGACCTCGGGGTGAAACTGCACCGCATGCAGGCGTCGTGCGACATCTTCCATCACTGCGATGGGGCCCTCGGGTGACGATGCGGTGACGACAAATCCTTCGGGCGCCACGGCGATGGCGTCGCCGTGGCTCATCCACACGATTCCCGTCACGGGCCACTCGGTCATCAAGACCGTCGCGCCACGGCGCGTCAGTTCGGTACGTCCGTATTCGCCGACGCCGGTATTGGCGACCTCGCCGCCAAGTTGTTGGGCCATGAGTTGGGCGCCATAACAGATGCCGAGAATCGGAATACCGAGTTCGTAGATGGCGGGATCGAGCGTGGGCGCCGGCACCGCGTAGACCGACTTGGGCCCGCCCGAGAGAATGATCGCGCCCGGCGCTATATCTCGCACTTCAGCGGCGCTGATCGTGCTCGGCACGATCTCGGAGTAAACGCGCGCTTCTCTGACCCGACGGGCGATGAGTTGGGCGTACTGCGCGCCGAAGTCAACGACGAGAACGGTATCGTTCAATGTCCCATGCCCACGCCCTGGGAGCGTTGCATCTGCTTGCCTTCGGTCTGGATTGACGGCGCCAACATGATCTCAGCCTTTTGGAACTCCTTTAACGTCTCGTAGCCACACGTGGCCATTGAAGTTCGCAGCGCGCCAAAGAGATTCAGTCGTCCGTCGTTCTCGTGGGCTGGGCCGAGGAGGATCTCTTTCAAGGTGCCACGAACCTCGGTGCGCACGCGCGTCCCGCGCGGCAATGTCGGGTGAAAGGTCGCCATCCCCCAGTGAAAGCCCCGCGCCGGTGCCTCGACCGCGCTGGTGAGCGGCGAGCCGATCATTACCGCGTCCGCGCCACAGGCGATGGCCTTGGCGATGTCGCCGCCGCGGCTCATCCCGCCGTCGGCGACGACGTGCACGTAGACGCCGGTCTCGTCGAGGTGGCGCATGCGCGCGCCCGCGACGTCGGCGATCGCCGTCGCCTGGGGCACCCCGATGCCCAGTACGCCACGCGACGTGCAGGCGTTGCCCGGTCCGACCCCGACGAGCACCCCCGCGGCGCCGGTACGCATGAGGTGCAGCGCCGCTTGGTAACTCGCGCAGCCCCCGACGATGACCGGTACTTCGAAGTCCCGGATAAAGCGCTTTAAGTTCAAAGGCTCGGCTGTCTTCGAGACGTGCTCGGCCGAGACGACGGTGCCCTGGATGACCAGGATGTCGAGGCCCGAGTCGACGATAGTTTTGCTCATCCACGTCGTTCTGGCGGGTGTCACTGACGCCGAAGTCGTCACACCGGCGTCCTTCATCTGTTTGATTCGCTCGGCGACCAGTTCAAGCTTGATGGGCTCTAGGTACATCTGTTGCATCCGGGCCGTGGACTTGTCGTCGTCGAGTTCTCGAATCTCATCAAAGAGGGGCATCGGGTCTTCGTAACGGGTCCACAGACCTTCGAGGTTGAGCACGCCCAGGCCCCCGAGGCGTCCGAGCTCGATCGCGGTCAGGGGCGACATGGCGCCGTCCATAGCCGAACCCAGCACTGGCAATTCGAACTTGTAGGCGTCAATCTGCCACGAGATGTCGACGTCCTCGGGGTCACGCGTACGCCGCGAGGGGACGATCGCGATGTCGTCAAAGCCGTAGGCCTGACGAGCCGATTTGAAGATGCCGATCTCAACTTCCGCCATGAAGTCCTCCGATGAAACACCGCACAAAGTGAAAGTGTGTTTCTATCAATCTACTAGGACGGGTCGCCCGAAAGCCCACGAACCCCGGGTCGAGGAACGCCCGTCACGAGACAGAGCAACTCCGTCAGCACTCGAGCCGTCGCTCCCCAGATGACGTCATCGGGAACTCGAAAGAACTGGATCGGAAAGTAGCCGTCCTCGTCCGCGCCCAGACGCGGCGCGCTCCGACGCCACCGCTCTTCCACGAAGGCGCCCTCGGAGGCGAGTTCCTTCAACGTGACGGCGAAGACCCGGTCCACCTCGGCGGGGTCGATGCGCAGTTGCGGTCGCTCGGCTATCAACCCGACGATCGGCCAGATCGAAGAGCCCGACGCGAAGGTCACGATAGGGCTAAGCCAGCCAATCGGCGCGACGAGATTCGGATCGAGACCAATCTCCTCTTTCGCCTCGCGCAGCGCGGTTGCCGTCGCAGTTTCGTTCCCTTCACTGCGACCCCCAGGCAGGGCGATCTCACCGCGGTGATGGCGCAGCGACAACGCGCGTCGGGTAAGAATCACGTGCGCTTCACCTTCTTCTTCAAAGAGCGCCACCAGCACGGCGGAGCGAAGCGTGATTGGCACGGGCTGGGAGTCAGCGACGATCAAGAGCTCTTCTGGCTGATCGGGCGGTGGATTTGTCGCCACGAGACGGTGGGCGGCGCGCAGACTCGACGTCACCATTTGAAGGGTGAGACTTGATCTCTTGGCGTCGGGTAACGCAGCCCAGGGCGCGGGCGCACCGGCTTGCACGTCGTCGGGCTCGGGGATGACCTGGGCAAAGCGATGACCCTCGAAACGTTTCGGGCGCTCGCTCGTAGGCGTCATCGTCGTTCCTCTAGACTGATCGTGCTTTTGACCTTCTCACCGTAGCGTCAACGGCCCCCTCCATCAGAAAAAGCCTCCTTGAAATCTCTCGCCCGCTACTGTGTCCGGCACCGTTGGTACGTACTGGGGGCGTGGCTAGCGCTCTTCATTCTCATCATCGCAATCTCCCAGTCGGTGGGCTCGGCCTACTCGAACCAGTTCAGCCTGCCCGGCACCAACTCGACGAGGGCCGAGGCGCTACTGGCTAAAGGATTCTCGGGCGAGTCCGGGGACGCCGACCAGATCGTCTTTCGAGCGACCCACGGCTCCATTACGTCTTACGAAGTCGCCATTCAAGCGATGCTCGCCAAGGTCGAGGGCCTGGCCAAAGTCGCCACCGTCACCTCACCGTTTTGCACGGGACCCTTCGCCGCGAGTGAGACCCTACCCAACGGCACCTGTCTTGGCACGGCGCAGCTCTCCAAGGGCGGATCGATCGCCTACGCCATCGTGCACTTCTCCTCGATCGCCTTTCACCTGAAGGTCGCCCAGATCAAGGCCGTCGAGACGGTGGGCGCGAGCATTCGCTCGAACGCACTCGACGTCCAGTTCGGCGGTAACGCCTTTGGCCAAGCGAACTCGCCCAGTGGCAGCCCCGGGGAGATCTTCGGCCTCCTCGCCACGGCCATTGTGTTGATATTGGCCTTTGGGTCGTTCTTTGCGATGTTGTTGCCATTGGGTGTAGCCCTTTTTGCCCTGGGAATCGCGCTCGCGATGGGCATTCTCTTGAGCCACGTGCTGGCTATCGCGCAGTTCGCGCCGATCCTGGGTTCGCTGATCGGGCTCGGCGTAGGGATCGACTACGCCCTCTTTATTGTCACTCGAGCGCGCCAAGAGCTGAAACGTGGCGCCGACGTCGAAGAGGCGGTCACGACGGCAATGAACACGTCCGGGCGCGCCGTCCTCTTCGCCGGCACGACGGTGTGCATCGCGCTGCTGGGCATGTTGATCCTTCATCTCTCGTTCCTGAACGGCGTCGCCATCACGGCGTCGATCACGGTGCTCATCACGATGCTCGCGTCGGTGACGCTTCTGCCTTCGCTGTTGGCCTTTCAAAAGCGTCGCGTGCTCAGTCGGCGCGAGCGGCGCGCGATGAAAGAACACGGTCCGGGCCCGGTCATGGTCGGTGGGCCCTGGCAGCGTTGGGCCCTCTATGTCTCGCGACGCCCCCGCCTACTCTCGCTCGGCGCGTTCTTGGTCATCATCGTCTTCATCGCGCCCTTTTTCTCACTGCACCTCGGTAGCTCCGACCAGGGATCGGACCCGCCCGGCTCCACCACGCGCCAGGCCTATGACTTGTTGGCCCAGGGCTTCGGCCCAGGCTTTAACGGGCCACTCGCTCTCGTCGGTGCGATCAACAACCCCAGCGACCGAGCCTCGATGGAGAACCTCGATCGCTCGCTCGCAACGAAGCCCGACGTCGCGGCCGTGACGCCCCTCATCACGAATCGCGCGGGCACCGTGGGCATCATCAATGTCGTGCCCGCCTCGAGTCCCCAGGACGCGAAGACCGCGACGCTTCTCGCCTCGATCCGCGACACCTACATCCCCTCGGCCACGGCGACGTCGCACGCCACCATCTACGTCGGCGGGATCACCGCGATCTTCGTGGACTTCGCGAGCGTGCTGACGAGCAAGCTCCCGCTCTTCGTGGGCGTGATCGTGTTCCTCGGCTGTTTGTTGTTGATGGTGGCCTTTCGCAGCGTCTTGGTGCCTCTGGTCGCCGCGGTCATGAACCTGCTCGCCGTCGGCGCGTCCTTTGGCCTGGTGGTGGCGGTTTTTCAGTGGGGCTGGGGCAGCAACTTGATTAGGGCGGGCACCGGACCGATTGAGTCGTTCCTACCCATCATCATGATCGCCATCCTCTTTGGGCTCTCCATGGACTACCAGGTCTTCTTGGTCTCGCGGATGCACGAAGAGTGGCTCAACACCAACGACAATGAACAGGCGATCATTCGCGGCCACGCCAACACCGGACGCGTCATCACCGCGGCCGCGCTGGTGATGATCTGTGTCTTCTTCTCTTTTTCGTTCGGTGGCCAGCGCGTCATCGCCGAGTTCGGCATCGGCTTAGGCGGCGCGGTCTTGATCGACGCCTTCGTGCTACGAACAGTGCTCGTGCCAGCCCTCATGCACTTCATCGGCCGGGCCAACTGGTGGATGCCCAAATGGCTCGATCGCGTCGTGCCCCACGTCGCGGTCGAGGCCACCAACGACGAGGTCGCTACCACCGAAATGGTAACGACCTCGCACGACTAACTCGTTAGGGGCATCCTATACCGCGGTGACGACGACCTTCACCTTGCGGATCGGCTGGTTGGTCACGACCTTTATTGTCACGTGGACCCTCACCAGGTGAACGAGGTACACCTGGGCGGCCGTGGCCCGAGCGTGGGCCAGCGGGACGTCCTTCAAGGCGTAACCCGTGATGGTCACCGAGGCTCCGCGCTTTAGTTTCCTCGACAGGTTGATCAGCGCGTTCTTGGTGGCGTTGGTCAGCGCACTCGCCTGGAAACCGAAGGTCCCAATCACGGGACGGAACGCCGACGCCGGATTGGCCTGGACCGCCTTGACGAAGGAGACGTTACTCGCGCCCGACGAGACACCTAGGTGAGTCGCGTCAGCGGCCTTGGCAGCCGTGACGACGCAGGTACCCGCACTGGTGGCGCTCAGGGAATCGCCGCTAAGGGCACAGCCGCTCGCCGTGCCGTTGGTGACCGAAAAGCTGATCGCCCCGGTGCCCGAGCCGCCGCTCGTCACGAGCGTCAGCGCCGTGCCCACGGTACCGCTCAGCGAGGTGATCGAGAGCGCCGACTGGGCGACCAATTGCGGCGCCGTCACGAGGAACGTCGGGTCGTTGAAGAACGTGATCGTTACCGAACCGTCCGCCGTGGCCGTGCCGACATTGGTGAGAACACCGGCCGCGTTCACTTCGTAGATCACGTCGCCAGCCTTGATGGCGGGGTCAGTGATGGTGAGAGTGATCGGTAGCAACGCCGCGGGTGACGTGCCGTCGGGCGCCTGCCACGTGATCGCCAGGGCCACCACGTAACTCTGGCCGGGCGGAACGTCGGCGACCAGTGGAGCGGTATTGGTGATCGGGTATGCACTCACCGTTGTACCGGCGGGCAACGCGCCCGCGGGAATCGAAATCGTCGAGGACGACGTCGTGCTCGAGGCCACGGTCACCGATGACGTCGTGGTCGACGACGCGGTCGTTGACTGTGGTGGACCGAGATCACCCGCGGGTATTCCAGCCGGCGGTGCCGCGCTGCTGGGGCCCGACGCCGGAGGAGGCGGCATCACGAACATGACGCTGCCCGTCTGAATGATGAGGAGGCCGTCGTCGGTGACATCGTGCGCGGTGTAGGTGACGGTCTCCACAGTGGTGTCTTTGACCGTGAAGGTCACTTGGCCGTTCAAGTCCGAGGTGCCTGACGCCGCAGAGATCGTGGAACTACCGGCGCCCTGTGCGAGGGTGACAGTCTTACCCGAGACCACATTGCCGAGCGCATCTTTCAACGTAACGGTGACCGTGGAGGTCGTCACGCCGTCGTTAACCACGCTCGCGGGACTGCCCGAGACCGTGGACTGGGCGGCCGTGACCGTGCCGCCCTGGAAGGTGACCGTTTTGGTCTGGGTGACCGTGACCGAGTCGGTGGTGTCAGCGGCGGTGTATGTGACGGCCTCGGCCTTGGCGTCCCTCACCAAGAAGGTCACTTGACCATTCAAGTCCGAGGGGCCGCTCGCGGCGCCGATCGTAGAACTACCGCCGCCCTGATCGAGGGTGACCGTCTTGCCCGAGACCGGGTTGCCGCCCGAGTCGAGCAGCGTCACGGTGACCAAAGAGGTCGTCAGGCCATCGTCGATCTGCGACGTAGGACCCCCCGAGACCATGGAAACGCCCGCGTCGACCGGGCCGCCCTGGAAGGTGACCGTAGCGGTCTGGGCGACCGTGACCGAGTCGGTGGTGTCGGCGGCGGTGTAAGTGACGGCCTCGGCCAAGGCGTCACTGACCGTGAAGGTCACCACGCCACTGAGGTCCGAGAGGCCGCTCGCCGCGCTGATCGTTGAGCTACCTGAACCGGGCGTCAACGTGACGGCCGAGCCCGAGACGGGGTTGCCGCTCGCGTCGAGCAGCGTCACGGTGACTGTGGAGGTCGTCGCACCGTCGTTGATCTGCGAGGTTGGAGCCGCCAAAACCGTGGACTGCGCGGCCGTGGGCGTGCCACCCTGGAAGGTCACCGTAGCGGTCGGAGTGACAATGACCGAGTCGGTCACGTCGGTGGCGGTGTAGGTGACGGCCTCGGCGAAGGCGTCACTGACCGTGAAGGTCACTTGGCCATTCAAGTCCGAGGGGCCACTCGCCGTGCCAATCGTGGAACTACCGCTGCCTTGATCGAGTGCGACGGTAGAGCCCGAGACGGGGTTGCCGCCCGAGTCGAGCAGCGTCACGGTGACCAAAGAGGTCGTCGCGCCGTTGTCGATCTGGCTGATCGGACTAGCCGAGGCCCCGGAATTGCCCGCGTCGACCGGGCCACCCTGGAAGGTGACCGCGGCGGTATTGGTGAGAATGACCGAGTCGGTGACGTCGGTGGCGGTGTAGGTCACAGTTTCGGCGAAGGTGTCAGTGACCGTGAAGGTCACTTGGCCATTCAAGTCCGAAGGGCCCGACGCGCTAGAGATCAAGGAGCTACCGCTGCCCTGTGCGAGGGTGACGGTCTTGCCCGAGACGGGGTTGCCGACCGCGTCGTACAGCGTCACGGTGACCAAAGAGGTCGTCGCGCCGTCGTCGATCTGGCTAGGCGGACTGGCCGAGACTTGGGAGGTGCCCTGGTGGACCGGGCCACCCTGGAAGGTGACCGTCGCGGTCGGAGTGACAATCACCGAATCCGTGAGGTCAAAGGCGGTGTAGGTGACGGCTTCGGCGAAGGCGTCACTCACCGTGAAGGTCACTTGGCCATTCAAGTCCGAGGGGCCGCTCGCCGTGCCAATCGTGGAACTACCGCTGCCTTGATCGAGTGCGACGGTAGAGCCCGAGACGGGGTTGCCGCCCGAGTCGAGCAATGTCACAGTCACCAAAGAAGTCGTCGCGCCATTGTCGATCTGGCTCGTCGGACTCGCCGCGACCATGGAAACGCCTACGTCAACCGGGCCGCCCTGGAAGGTGACGCTCGCGGTCGCAGTGATGACCAGGCTCGCGTCGGTGACGTCGGTGGCGGTGTAGGTGACTTGCTCGGCCTTGGCGTCTTTGACCGTGAAGGTCACGACGCCGTTGAGGTCCGAGG
>PLBM01000014.1 GCA_003134515.1 Acidimicrobiaceae bacterium
TCGCGCATGAAGCGCTCGACCGGAAACTCCTTGGTGAAGCCATACCCCCCCAGCAACTGCACGGCGTCGGTCGTGACACTCATCGCAGTGTCCGAAGCGAAGGACTTTGCCGCGGCGCCCAAGTAACTCAACTTGCCCTCAGGATCGCCTTCGTCAATGGTGGCGCACGCGCGGTAGACCAGTGCGCGCGCCGCTTCAGTGTGTATGGCCATGTCAGCCAACATGAAGCGAAGACCCTGGAGTTTGCTGATGGGGGCGCCGAAGGCGTGACGGCCCATCATGTACTGGCCGGCAAAGTCAATGGCGCTCTGGGCAATGCCAACCGCTTGCGCGCCGATCGTCGGACGCGAACGATCCAGCGTGTGCATAGCAATTTTGAAGCCGTCACCCTCTTTGCCAATTAGATGCGACGCCGGCACGCGCACGTCATTAAGGACCACTTCACCGGTCGGAGACGCGCGAAGCCCCAGTTTGTCCTCGTGCTTTGGGAACTCAACGCCCCACCCTTTTTCCACGAGGAAACAGCTAATACCCCGGCTCCCCGCAGCAGGGTTGGTCTTGGCGAAGACGGTATAGGTCTCCGAAACGCCCGCGTTCGTGATCCAATACTTCGAACCGTTCAAGACGTAGTCGTCGCCGTCTCGCTCGGCGCGACAGCGCATCGACGCCACGTCCGAGCCGGCGTCGGCTTCAGAAAGGCAGTAGCTGGCCTGGATCTCACCCGTCGCGATTCGTGGCAAGTACGCACGCTTGATCTCTTCAGAGGCGAAGTTCATCACCGGTAGCATCCCCAACTTCGAGATCAACATCGTCACCGACGTGGAGGCACAGCCGCGCGCGAGCTCTTCGGCCATTATGGCCTGGGTCACCATGTCCGCTCCAGCCCCGCCGTACTCCTCGGGCACGCCCAGTGAGGGCAGTTCCATCTCCACGCAAGCGTCGAAACTGTCTTGGGGGAAGATCTGATCGCGGTCGTAACGAGCGGCGTGCGGTGTCACGCGTTCGTCGACGAAACGATGCAGTACGTTACGAAAACTTCGTTGTTCACTCGTGAGGTCAAAACTCATGGTGTTTCCTTTACAACGTTGAAGGATTAGTGGCGCGACGCGACGTCGTTCGCGCCCGAGGTCAACTGGGCCGAAGTGATCGCATCGACGAAGCGACGCTGCGCGGCGTAACTGCGCGCGAGACCGCGAAACGGTTGGGTGGTGTCGCGGGAGACCGGCGACGTCGTTCGTAAGTCAAAGAGGTCCATCGCGACGCGCACGTCGCCCAACGTCGGTCCACGACCGACCAGGCTCGCGCGCTTGGCCGCCACCGAGGCCACCCCGATGGTCACGTCGTCGAGGTCGTGGGCGTGAGCGAAGTTGAGCTTTTGGCACTCGCGCGAAGCGATCGTAAGGGCGAATCCCTCCCCGGGCGCCGGAGTACCCCGCCCCATGCCGCCCTCGCCGCGCGACGAACGCTCCAGACCGGGCTTCTTCACTCGCCCGATTTCGGGGATGGCCGTCACCATCATTGGTCGAACTTCGCCGGCAATTGGCACAGGTGTAAACGAGGGTTGGGCCACGCGTTGAGGTTACCGCTCTAGGAGCGTCACACCCGCGTGAGCCAATCTTCGTACTGCGGGCGTTCGCCACGCACCGCTTGGTGGTACGTCGTGGTGATGGCTTTGGTGATCGGTCCTGGTTTGCCATCACCCACGAGACGGTCGTCCACCGACGAGAGCGGCACGACCTCTACCGCGGTACCGGTCATGAAGGCTTCGTCGGCCAGGTAGAGGTCGTCACGGCGAAGCGCCTCAAAGCTCACCTCGTAGCCAAGGTCGTTGGCGATCTTCACGATGCTGGACTGAGTAATACCGCGCAGGGCACCGGCCTCCGAGGGCGGAGGGCTGATCAAGAGACCGTCGCGAACGATGAAGAGGTTCTCGCCGGTGGCCTCGCTGACGCGCCCGTCGGGGCCCAACATGATCGCCTCGTCGTAGCCGGCGAGGACCGCCTCGACCTTGGCCAGACTCGCGTTCACGTAGCCCCCGACCGTCTTGGAGGCGGTGGGCATGGCGTTGGGGTGGTGGCGCGACCACGAGGAGATCTTCATGCGCGCGCCGTTCACCGCGGCGTCTTCACCCAGGTACGGTCCCCACGGCCACGCGGCGATGGCGGTGTTCACGGGCGCCCCGATGGGATTGACGCCCATCTCGCCGTAGCCCAGGTAGACCAGGGGACGCAGGTAGCACCCCTCGTGCAGTTCATTGACGCGCACGGTCTCTTTGGCCGCCTCACAGAGTTCAGCGAGGCTGTAGGTCACGTCGATCTTCAAGATCTTGCAACTGCGCAGCAGCCGGTCCATGTGATCTCTCAGACGAAAGATCGCCACGCCGTTGGGCGTCTTGTACGCGCGGATACCTTCGAAGGCGCCGGTGCCGTAGTGCAGAGTGTGGCTGAGGACGTGCACGGTGGCGTCCGGCCAGTCCACGAACTTGCCGTCCATCCAGATCTTCTTCGTGGG
>PLBM01000116.1:0-19470 GCA_003134515.1 Acidimicrobiaceae bacterium
TCGTCGGTCTTCTTCGCGACCTCTTTGACGAGTTCGGCGCCGATCCGCTCAAAGGGGTCCTCGAGGTCGATGTCCTTGGCGATGGAGACCCCGTCGTTCGTAATCGTGGGCGCGCCCCACTTCTTGTCCAGCACGACGTTGCGGCCCTTGGGTCCCAGCGTGACGCGAACCGCGTCGGCCAACTTGTTCATGCCGCGCTCGAGGGCGCGACGCGCCTCTTCGTCGAATGCGATCAGTTTCGCCACGGTGATTCCTCCTAGTGCAGACACCTTTTTGGTGCCCCTCAATATTAGCAGTCTCTTGTGGAGAGTGCTAACGGAAGAATTTAACCCCCCGCCACCGCCGGGACCAGGGAAACCGTCTGGCCGGACTCGAGGACGGTGTCCAATCCGTTGAGAAACCGGACGTCTTCGTCGGCGACGAAGACGTTGACGAAACGACGCAACGCGCCCGCGTCGTCGAGAATTCGCCCGGCGAGCCCCGGGTACTCGGCGTCGACGGCCAGAATCGCTTCGCGCACCGTGGCGGCGTCGACGGGCACTTCGCCCGCGCCCCCGACGAGCGAGCGCAGCTGACTGGGCAAGCGCACGGTCACGCTCATGACGCGGCCACCAACTGATGAAAGCGAAGGGCCTCTTCGGCCGCGCCGAGCGAGGGCGTAATGGTCGAGCTGACCGTGGCGGTGTCCACGACGGCGTCGAGCGTCTTGAGCCCGTGGCCCGAAATGATCGCCACGATGGAGCCGTCGGGGTCGATCGAGCCCCGCGCGATCAACTGGCGCAGCGAGGCGATCGTGACGCCCCCGGCGGTTTCGGCGAAGATGCCCTCGGTTTTGGCGAGCAGTTCAATGCACTCGAGCGTCTCGTCGTCGGGTACCGAGCCGCAGTCACCGCCGTTTGCGCGCAGTTCGTCCAACACGTAGGGACCGTCAGCAGGATTGCCGATCGCCAGCGAGCGCGCGATGGTGTTCGGACGTTGCGGGGTGATCACGTTCGCGCCTTGGGCAAAGGCGCTGGCAATCGGTGAGCAGCCCTCGGCCTGAGCGCCGTAGAGCACGGGCGCGCGGCCGTCCACGAGGCCGAGTTCGACGAACTCCTTGAAGCCCTTGGCGACTTTGATGAGCTGGCTGCCCGACGCCACGGGCACCACGACCTGGTCGGGCGTGCGCCAGTCGAGTTGCTCGCAGATCTCAAAGGCCAGGGTCTTCGATCCTTCGGCGTAGTAGGGACGGAGATTGATGTTCACAAAGGCCCAGTCGGGGTGTTCGGCCACCAGTTCGACGCACAGTCGATTCACGTCGTCGTAGGTGCCCGTAACGCCCAGCACCGTGCCCCCAAAGATGGCGGTCATCGCAATTTTGGACTTCTCTAAGTCGGCCGGGATAATGGTGACGCTCGGCCACCCGATGAAGGCCGCGTGCGCCGCCACCGACGTCGCGAGATTGCCCGTCGACGCACAGGCCGCGGTCGTGAAGCCGAGGCGACGCGCGCTCGAGAGCGCCACGGACACCACGCGGTCCTTGAACGATCCAGTGGGATTTCGTGTGTCGTCCTTCAGCCAGAGTTCGCGAACGCCGAGCACCTCGGCGAGCCGCGTGGCCCGTCGAAGTGGCGTCCAACCCGCGCCGAGGTCCACGGGCGCCGCACCGGGGTCGGGCAACAAGGCGCCGTAGCGCCACATCGAAAGCGGACCGTCCAGGATTGATTGGCGCGTCACCACCCCATGGGCCGCCGCGAGGTCGAAGTTGACCTCGAGGGGACCAAAGCAGTACTCGCAGACGTAGAACGCCTCGTTGGGGTAGCCGGTACCACACTCTCGACATATAAGGCCTGTAGCGAAACTCATAACTCCCTCTTCATCGTTCGGCCTTTGGCACCTGGTGTGAAGGGAATATCCCGGGACTCACACTGGTTGTCGCGACGTCTGCGGGGCCGTCCCTCAGTCGCTCTGGATGATCTGGTAATTCTTACCGAGACGCACCGATTTGTCAAGAGCGCGGCGCGAGAACCTAACCTCGACGACATGATTCGTTCTGAAGTGCCCTGGACGCTCGCGCGCGAACCCTTCACGCTCGAACACGTGGGCGAACTAAAGAGTGACACGACGGTGTCGGTGATCATCCCCGCGCGAAACGAGGCCGCGACCATTGGCGCCGTACTGGACGTAGTGCAGATACACGACCACTTCGTCGACGAACTGGTGGTGGTGGACGATCACTCGAGTGACGACACCGCGACCGTGGCCGCCCATCACGGCGCGCGCGTCGTGCATCTCGAAGGAGTGAGCGGCAAGGGGGCGGCGATGAGCCTCGGTCTCGCCTCCAGCACGTCCACGTTCGTCGTCTTTCTTGACGCCGACGTACTCAACACCACCTCGGACTACGTCGCCCGACTGCTCCAACCACTCCTCGAGCGGACCACCATCCAACTGGTGAAAGGTTATTACGAGCGGCCCCTGCACGACATGCCCACCGGGGGCGGACGGGTGAACGAACTCGCGGCGCGACCCATCCTCTCGCTGCTCTACCCCGGGCTCGGCGAAATGCGCCAGCCCCTCGCCGGTGAAACGGCGCTTCGACGCGCGGCGCTGGACGCGATTGTCCTCGAGCCCGACTACAGCGTGGAGATCGCCCTACTGATTGACGTCGCTCAGCTATTTGGCGTGCGCGCGCTGGCCCAGGTTGACCTCGGCGTACGTCGTCATCGCAATCGGCCCCTCGAGGAACTCCGCCCGATGGCCGTGGACGTACTGCGCGCCGCGCTCGAACGCTACAAAGTCGACCTACCGAGCCAGAGTTGAGGACTAGCTGATTGCGGAGTTAGGACCGAGCACGACGATGACGTCATCACTATTAGATCCCGCGATCGGATTCGCTCCGCCTAATGGATGCACCACCGAACTGCTCACCCGCACGGTCGCCGCGATCTCAAGCGCCTCTTTGCGGAAAGGCGGGTTGTAGTAAATGATGGTGGCCGCGACGTGGGCACTGTTGCCGGGCGACAACGTGTCCCAACCTTGGAGCATCAGCTTTTGGGTAAACGACGCCGCGAGACCGGTCGTGTTCGTTCCGTTGGCCACCTGCACGCGAACTCTCGACTTGGCGATGACGCGCGACGTCGTGGTCGTGCTCGACGGGTTGGTAGTGGTGGGCGAGGCCGTTGACGGCGACACCGCGCGCACCATCAAGAACGTCGAGCCAATGAACAGCACCACGATAATCAACACGACACTCAATGAGGGCTGAAAGTGAGATCCTGAGACGTGGGTGTCGCGCGGTGGAGATGAGTCGCTCATTTCGCCAACTCTAGGGCGACTGGACGCCATTCACTAATCTAAGTAGTTCCAGCCGGTGTGGCGCAGTCTGGCAGCGCAGGCGATTTGTAATCGTCAGGTCGGGGGTTCAAATCCCTCCACCGGCTCCAATTGCTTGAGATCTCAAAAGTCCGGTCGCCGAGCGATCTAGAGAACGAAGACTTCGACGCGTGAATATTGAAGCGCTGTCAAGCTCGCGATAGCTCCCTCACCGGCGGCCGAAATTGTGACACCCTTCACCTTGAGCGCACTCAATTGCTCTCGCAAGTAGTTGGCCACGTTCGTCGCTCTCGCGCTACTGACCGACAGGTCAAAAGAAGCCAAGCCCGTCTCGGCGGTATAACCATAAAGGGTGACTTTCGTATACTTCTTCGCCTTTATGGTCGTAGCCAACCGGCGAACTTTCGCCTTCATTGGGGCCGTCAACTGTGTTGAGTTCTTGGCGAAGAGTCCTACTGCCCCATACAGCACCGCGCTAGGCGTGCCGGTCCAGCGCGCGTACAGCGTCAGCGATGTGGTTAGCGTCACGTTCTGGCCGAGAGCGTACGACGTTCCCGATCCGTTGGCCGCCGTATTCCACGACCTCAAGGTGTAGCCGGACTTCACCAAACTTGACGAGCCGGGCAACGCGACCGTGCTACCGGCAAGCCCACTCATCGACGTGAGCGATCCGCTTCCGCCATCGCTGACAAAGTGCAGCACGATTGAAGGTACTGAGTTCCACTGGGCGTAGAGCGTCAATGACGTGGAGAGCGTCACGCTTTGATCGAAAGCGTACGAAGTTCCCGACCCATTGGCCGCGCTGTTCCACGACGCCATCGTGTAGCCAGACCGCACCAACGATGACGTGCCCGGCACGGTCACCGAAGCACCGGGAAGTCCGCTTAACGACGTGAGCGAGCCATTTCCGCCGTTCGCATCGAAATTCAATGAAATTTTCGGTACTGGCGTCCATTGGGCATAGAGGGTCAGCGACTGAGATAGCGTCACGCTCTGACCCGGAAAGTACGAAGCACCCTGTCCGTTTGCAGCAGTGTTCCACGACGTCATGGTGTAACCGGGTTGCATCACACTGGATGAGCCGGGCAACGCGACGGTGGATCCGGAATATCCGGTGAACGGAGTCGGCGAACCATTTCCGCCGTTAAGTTCGAAGCTCAGCGTAATTACGGGAACCGGTACCGGTACCGGAGTCCACTGGGCGTACAGCGAAAGGGACTGTCGGGGTTCGTAGGGCGCGCCAGGAGTTCCAACCAACGTGCCCCCAGAGGAAGCCGTGTACCAACCATCGAAAATGAAGTCTGCTTTGGTAGATGTCGGTAGCGTGAGCGCGGCGCCGCCGTAAAAGTAGGTTGAAGAATTCGAATTAACGGAACCACCGTCAGGCTCAAAGGTCACGACATATTGATTTGGCGTCCACTGGGCATAGAAGACCTGATTGGCATTGAGTACAAACGATGCACCTTCGGAATACGAAGTTCCGCCCCCGTCGGCAACGGTGTTCCAAGTGGAGAAGGTATAGCCAGGATTGGAGAAACCACCACTGAAAGGGAGCGACACTGTCGTGTCGACTGGGTCGGTTATTGACAAAATTGAGCCGACACCTCCGTTGTCGGCGAACGAGGCCGTCATCATCGGAATAGCTGCCCATTGTGCGTAGAGATCTATATCAGCTGAAAACGAATAGATCGCACCGTTGCCGTAGGACGTTCCGCTTCCGTCCGCGTTGGTAGTCCAGCCGGTGAACGTGTGTCCAGGATCTGAGAACGGCACTTCCAAATTAGAAAACAACGTCAAGTCTTGCGCCGCGGTACCAATTTGAAAACTACCGACTGGATCGGAAACGCTGTCGTTTTCAGAGAATGTCACCGTGTAAGTCGTTGGTGGACCAGCGAAGGCAGGTATGCCCATCGAAAGCATGAAGAGACAAACGAGAACCAGAATGAATGCTCGAAAGACCAGACTCACTCTTGACTGAAATTGAGTCCTCATAATTGCGCAACCCGACGCGGCGAGAGTTTGAACGGATAAGAGCATTGATACATTGGGAACTCCGATTCGAATAACCGTGCACCTGAGCATCAGGCGCGCGAACTGCCGCATCAACTTTGAATGGACAGTTCGAAACTCGAAGTTGATTGCGAAAATACCTCGCGACGCTGCGTCATACTCACAACGTGTCGCCGCTTGGTGAACGATGAGCAAATTTCGCTCAATTCCACATTCAGTTTATTGTCAACTCGCGTAGTTCACGATAACTATTTTGGTTTGCGACGTTGTCGAGCTACTTCGAATGCTGCGACGGACACGGCGACACCCGCGTTCAACGAACTGATGCGACCTAACTGCGGTATTGACACAACGGTCGCGCATCGCTTACGTGTTAGCGAGGAAAGTCCCTTCTCTTCGCCGCCCACCACTAGTGCAACTGGACTAGAAGCAAGATCGACGCCGTAGAGCGAACTCTTCGCGTCTTCGGCCAAGCCGACCGTCAAGACGCCGGCCCGGTTGAGCTGGTCGATCGTAGTGGGGATACCCCCGACGTCACAGAACGTCAGGTACTCGATCGCGCCGGCCGCCGTCTTGGTGACGGTGGGCGAGATTCGTGCCGAGCGGTGGCGCGGCACGATCACGCCGCTCACGCCGGCCCCGTCGGCACTGCGCAACATGGCCCCGAGGTTGCGCGGGTCGGTCACCCCGTCACAGACCAGTAGAAACGGCCTCTTCACGCTCAAGAGATCCTCGAGTGACACCGTGCTGAGCGGCGCCGCGAACGCCATCACGCCTTGGTGGCCCTCGGTCTTAGCTTCGCGATCGAGGCGAGCCTTGGCGATCAGGTGCACGGGGATTCGTTGGCGCTGCGCCTCAAACTCAATGGCGTCAAGAACCTCCGAGGCGTCTTGGCCCTCGGCGATGAGGATCTGTTGCACTGCTCGTCGTTTGGCCAACAAAAGTTCGAGTACGGCGCGGCGTCCCTCGACCTGGTCACCGCCGAGTCCTTCGCGGATCTTCGGGGTTCGACGGGGACCGCTACGTGGGGCGGCGCGACGGGTGTCGGGACGAGGCGAGCGGCCGGGGCTCCTCCGGCGCGGCGCGGCGCGAGGGCTCACGCTTGATCCTCTAGCAACACGACGGCACTCGCCGCGATTCCCTCGGCGCGGCCGAGCGCGCCCAGTCCTTCTGCCGTCGTCGCTTTCACCGAGACGGTGGCACCCACGACACTCGAGAGTTCGTGCGACATCGCGGGCATGTAGAGCGCCAGCTTGGGTCGCTCGGCGATGATCGTGACGTCGCCCGAAATGACGCGATATCCCTCCGCGTGCACGAGGGCCATCGTCGCTTCCAAGAGTCGGCGCGACGACGCGTCGCGAAACGCGGGGTCGGTGTCGGGAAAGTACCGACCGAGATCGCCCAGATTGGCCGCTCCGAGCAGCGCGTCACAGAGCGCGTGCGTCGCGACGTCCGCGTCGGAGTGGCCGTCGAGGCCGGGTGCGTCGGGCACGTGCACCAGTCCAAGCCAGAGGGCGCGATCGTTCGAGGCGCTCACTCGATGCACGTCGATGCCCTGGCCGATTCTCACGGGCGGCTCCTCTCCACGATGTCGAGTACATCAATATCACGCAGGTGGGTGATTTTGACGTTGTCCAACTCGCCCTCGACCACGACGACACGAGCGCCCAGGGCTTCAACGAGCGCCGCGTCATCGTTCGCGTCGGCTTCGTTCTCGTGGGCGCGCTCGAGCACGTCGCGGCGAAAGGCCTGGGGCGTCTGCACGGCGACTAACTCCTCGCGCGAAAGCGTCGTCACAACGAAAGTCTCCTCGTGGTCCTTGTTGACGCGCTTCACCGTGTCGGTGGGGGTGAGACCGGGAATCGCCGCGTCGGCGCCGGCGAGCACTGCGTTAACGACGGAGTGAAAAAGGGCCGCACTGGCCAGGGGTCGAGCCGCGTCGTGCACGACGACAATCTCGGCGTCACCACAGTGCGCCAGGCCGGCGCGCACCGATGATGCGCGCGAGGCGCCACCCGCAACGACGAGGTCGGCCCCTTCCCCGTTTCCTTCGTAGTTCTTCGGTACCACCAGCACGACGTAACTAGCCACTGAGCGGGCCGTTCGCACACTTCGCGCTGCGATGGTCTCGCCGTTAAAGAGAGTGAACTGCTTGGGGCCGCCGAAACGACGGCCGTCGCCCGCGGCCACGACGACGGCCGCGATCGACATGCCTAGGGAAGGACCGAGGCGAGCTTTTCTTCCGCCGCTTCCGTGTCCACGTTGAGAGCAAAGGTCAACTCGGAGACGAGGATCTGGCGAGCGCGCGTAAGCATGCGCTTCTCCCCCGCGCTGAGTCCCTTGTCCTTGTCACGAATCGAGAGGTTGCGAACGACTTCGGCGACCTGGTAGATGTCACCGGAACGGAGCTTCTCCGAGTGGTTCTTAAAGCGCCGCGACCAGTTGGTGGGCATACGCGCTTCCTTCTTTCTCAAGACCGCGAAGACCTCTTCGACCTCTTCATCGTTGATCACGTCGCGCAGCCCCACCGACTCGGCGTTGGCAACGGGCACCATCAAGACGAGGTCGGTGTAGGCGACTTTGAGCTTGAGGTAATCCTGCTTCACGTCAAAAGCGGTCATTTTCTCGATCTTTTCCACGGTGCAGGCGCCGTGGTGGGGGTAGACGAGGCGATCGCCCTTTTTGTACTTGCGCGCGGTCATGACTTGAGACTCTCCTCAACAGGGGAAACGCCAACGAAACGGGCGCTTGGGGGATTTACCATTTTACCAGACTTTGGTCACGACGTGACCGGTGAGCAGGGGTCAGTTTGATGAGTTGGTCGGCGCGGCAACGAAGTCGACGTCGCTGGTCTCGACCGTTCCGGCGGTGCGCCCCGGCGCGGTCTGGTACTTCCAATAGAGGTTGGTGTGGGCGATCACCGCTTCGGGCGGCGGCGCGCCCCATGCTGTGCCGTCCTCGGTCGTGTGGGCGTCGCTCACCAACGTCGCGTCGTAGCCGCGCACGAGCGCACCGTGGAGCGTCGAACGGATACAGGCATCGGTCTGGGCGCCGGTCACGACCAGTCGCCCGATCCCGAGGTCGGCGAGCACCGTCTCGAGGATGGTGTCTTCAAAGGAGTCGCCGTAGTTCTTCTCGACGAGCGCCTCGACGTCGGCGGGCACCAGCTCGGGCACGATTCGCCACTCGTCGCTGTCCTTTACAAGGCCTTCGTCGGAATGGCGGACCCAGATGACGGGGACGTGCTCGCGCCGCGCCCGGTCGACGAGGCTCGCGATGTTGGCGACGACTGCGTCGCGCTCGTACGCGTCCTTCACGACACCGTTTTGCACGTCAACGACGAGCAGCGCGCTGTTCGGTCGGTTCTCGAGTGTCGTCATGGGCTCTTCTTTCACCGTAACTAGACACCACTCATGGTACGTGTGCTGGCCCTAAAAATCCAACGGTGCCGGTCGACGAGACGCGCCGATCTCACTCGAGACGAGCGCGACCGTGAGGCTTAGACGTTCGGCGTGGAATCTTCGAAGTCGACCGACGGGGGCAGCCCCTCGACGCCCTCGAAGGTGAGGAAGATGCCGTCGTCGCCCTCGCCCGCGTCCACGACGATCGTCTGGCCGGGGTGAAACTCCTTGAAGAGAATCTTTTCGCTCAACGGGTCTTCGACGTACTGTTGGATCGCGCGGCGAAGTGGCCGAGCGCCCAACTCGGGGTCGTAACCCTTGTCGGCCAAGTACTCCTGCGCCTTGGCGGAGAGTTCCAGACCCAGGCCCTGTTTGCCCAGCTGGTCGCGCAGGCGCGTGATCAACAGATCGGCCACCGCGATCACTTCGATCCGAGTCAACTCGTGAAAGACGATCGTGTCGTCGATACGGTTCAAGAACTCGGGGCGAAAGTGGGCCTTCAAGGCCTGGTTGACCTTTTCCTTCATGCGCTCGTGGGTGATCGAGTCCGACCCCTTGCCAAAGCCGATCGCGGCCTTGCGCAGGTCAGAAGTCCCTAAGTTCGAAGTCATGATCAAAATCGTGTTCTTAAAGTCCACCGCGCGGCCCTGGGAGTCGGTGAGACGGCCGTCTTCGAGGATCTGCAACAAAATGTTAAAGACGTCGGGGTGAGCTTTTTCTACTTCGTCGAACAAGACCACGGAGAAGGGCTTGCGGCGAACGGCTTCGGTGAGCTGGCCCCCTTCGTCGTAACCGATGTAGCCCGGGGGCGAACCGACCAGGCGTGAGACGGAGTGCTTTTCCATGTACTCAGACATGTCGAGTTGGATGAGCGCGTTGGCGTCGTCGAAGAGAAACTCCGCCAAGGTCTTGGCGAGTTCGGTCTTGCCGACCCCGGTGGGTCCTAGGAAGATGAACGAGCCGCCGGGGCGCTTGGGGTCCTTCAGGCCCGCGCGGGTGCGGCGAATCGCGCGGCTCAGTGAGTTGACCGCCTCTTCTTGGCCAATGACGCGCTTATGGAGTTCTTCCTCCATGCGCAACAGCTTGGTCGTCTCTTCTTCAGTGAGTCGATAGACCGGGATGCCGGTCCACACCGCCAATACTTCAGCGATGGTCTCTTCGTCGACGAGGTCGAAACTCTCGCCCCCCGCGGCGACGACGACCGCGTCCAGGGCGTCTCGCTGGGTGATGAGTTCGCGCTCTTGCTCTTCGAGCGCCTTGGCCTGTTCGATCGCGCCGCTCTCCATGGCCGACTCTTTGTCACTGCGCAGACGGGCGATATCTTCGTCGAACTTCTTCGCCGCGGGCGGGGTGCTCATGCGGCGAATGCGCAGTCGACTCCCGGCTTCGTCGATGAGGTCGATGGCCTTGTCGGGCAGGAACCGGTCCGAGATGTAACGGTCCGACATGTTGGCGGCCGCGATCAACGCCTGGTCGGTGATCTTCACCGAATGGAACTCTTCGTAGACCTCGCGCAGTCCCTTCAGGATCTCGATGGTCATCGCCACCGAGGGCTGTTCCACCTTGACGGGCTGAAAGCGGCGCTCGAGCGCGGCGTCCTTTTCGATGTGCTTGCGGTACTCGTCGATCGTGGTCGCCCCGACGGTCTGGAGCTCGCCGCGCGCCAACATCGGCTTTAGAATCGACGCCGCGTCAATCGCGCCCTCGGCCGCGCCCGCGCCCACCAGGGTGTGGATCTCGTCAATAAAGAGAATGATGTCCCCGCGCGTGCGAATCTCCTTCAAGACCTTCTTCAAACGCTCCTCGAAGTCACCGCGGTAGCGCGATCCAGCCACCAGCGCGCCGAGGTCCAACGTGTAGAGCTGTTTGTCGGCCAAGGTGAGTGGGACTTGATTGGCGACGATGCGCTGGGCCAGGCCCTCGACGATGGCGGTCTTGCCGACNNACGAGCGGGTCGAGCTTGCCCTCGCGGGCAAATTGGGTCAGGTTGCGACCAAACTGATCGAGCACGGCTGAACCGCCGGCCCCCTCGGGGTCGATCTTGGACGAGCCGCTGCCACTGGTGACACCGGCCTCTTTGCCGGCCTGACCTGACATCATTTGGATGACCTGGGTACGCACGCGCGCCATGTCGGCGCCCAGGTCGTTCAACACCTGCGCGGCGACGCCTTCGCCCTCGCGGACCAGGCCCAGCAACATGTGCTCGGTCCCGATGTAGGAGTGCCCCAACTGGAGGGCTTCGCGCAAGGAGAGCTCAAGGACCTTCTTCGCGCGAGGGGTAAACGGGGGCGAGCCGGGCGAGGGGTTGGTGTTGGCCCCGATCGCCTCTTCCACCTTCTCGCGCACGACGTCAAAGGTGACTCCCAGGGCGTCGAGAGCCTTGGCCGCGACGCCCTCGCCCTCACGAATCAGGCCCAGCAGAATGTGCTCGGTGCCGATGAAGGCGTGGTTGAGGTCGCGTGCTTCTTCCTGAGCGAGCACGAGAACTCGCCGGGCACGGTCGGTAAAGCGCTCAAACAATGGTCGTCCTTTTGTTCATTTGAGTAAAAGTGTAATGGCCAATGATGGCCAATAGACCGACGCCCCCGGACCACCGAGAATGCCGCTCTAAGGTAGTGGCGTGAATCCCCACGAACGACTTGGGCTTGCGTCGGTTGAGGACGATCTCGTTCGTCTTGAGGCGCTGCTCGGCGAATCGGTGACCTTTGGCGACACCTTTCTCGATTCGGTCACCTCCCATCTCATCCGCGCGGGCGGCAAACGGCTTCGCCCCCTGCTCGCGGTCGCTTCGGCCACCTGTGGCGAACGCACGGCCACACGCGAGGATCTCCTCGGCGGAGTGTCGCTCGAGTTGATGCACCTCGCCTCGCTCTATCACGACGACGTCATGGACGAAGCTCTCGTGCGGCGCGGCACGGTGAGTGCGAACGCGCGGTGGTCGAACACGATCGCGATTCTGACCGGCGACTTCCTCTTCTCGCGGGCGTCCGATCTGCTGGCCGACCTCGGCCCCGAGGCGGTGCGGATCCAGGCGCGCACCTTCGAGCGGCTCGTCCAAGGGCAGATCCGGGAGACGACCGGGCCTGGTGACGGCGTCGACCCGCTCGACTTCTACCTCCAGGTCCTCGCCGACAAGACCGGCTCGCTCATCGCCACCTCCGCGCGGTTCGGTGCGATGTTCGCGGGTGCCCCCGAATCGGTCGTCGAGATCATGATCCGTTACGGCGAGCGGATCGGCGTCGCCTTCCAGCTGTCAGACGACCTGCTCGACATCACGAGCGACACGGTCGAATTCGGCAAGACTCCGGGCACCGACCTGCGTGAAGGCGTCATCACCCTGCCGGTGTTGCACGCGAGGAGGTCCGGAGATCCGGCCGACCGGCGGTTGCTCGAACTCCTGGCGGGCGACCTCACCGATGAAGCAAAGCACCACGAGGCGCTCGTGCTGTTACGGTCCCATCCGGCGATTCAGGCGGCCAGGACCGACCTCAAGCAATGGGCCTTCGATGCCCGCCAGACCCTGCAACCGCTTCCCGATATCCCGGCGCGGCGAGCGCTCGAGGCGCTGTGCGACTTCGTGGTTGCACGTACCCGCTGACCGGAAAACTGATCTGCCGGAGGGGATGACAGCGCTTACAAAGGGGCTATTGTTCCGCTTGCACGAACGCTTACCCGCGCCAGCCTGGACGGTCGCCTCTCGTCGTCGCCTTCGCGGCCGGGGGTGGCGTTTCATGTAACGAGAGGACGCCCGGCAAGTGGCAACCAGCGATGCGACCGCGGTGATCGGCATCACCATCCGCGACGTTGCTCGCGAGGCGGGCGTCTCGACGGCGACGGTTTCGCGCGCGCTGCGTGGTCTGCCGAACGTCGACCCGGTCACCCGCGAACATGTCAAGCGGGTCGCCGACCGGCTCGACTACGTGATTTCGCCGGCCGCGTCCCGACTCGCAAGCGGCCGGGCCGGGAGCATCGCTGTGATCACCCCGTTCCTGGCTCGGTGGTACTTCTCCAAAGTCCTGCACGGTGTCGAACGCATCCTGCAGAGGTCGGACCTTGACCTGCTGCTCTACAGCACCGGCGATCCGAGCGAGGTGCACCGCGTTCCGCCGCACCGCAGGCTGCGGCGCCGCGTCGACGCCGTCCTCGTGATCGGCTTGCCTGTCGACAGTCCCGATCTCCAGGAACTGTTCGAGCTCGACCTGCCGGTCACCTTGATCGGCGCACATAGCGCCGGCGTCTCGAGCGTGTCGATCGACGACGTCGAGGGCGGCCGGATGGCCACCCAACACCTCGTCAATCTCGGGCACGAGCGCATCGGGCTCATATCGGGCCGACCGCTCCCGACTCCGTTCTTTCCAGAGAACGACCGGTTGTCGGGCTACCAGCAGGCACTATCGGCGTCCGGCCTGGTGGTCGATCAGCAGTTGCAGGTGCCGGGCTTCTTCACCATCGAGGGCGGCGAACACGCCATGACGGCACAGCTGGCACAACCCAAGCCGCCGACGGCCGTGTTTGCGATGTCCGACGAGATGGCCTTCGGGGCGCTGCGGGCGCTGCGCCGGCACGGTCTGCAGCCTGGCCGTGACGTGTCGATCGTCGGTTTCGACGGCCACGAGATGGCTGACCTGCTCGATCTGACGACGGTCTGCCAGCCGGCGGAAGACCTCGGCGCACTGGCAGCGCGATGCCTCCTCGACCTGCTCGACGATCCCAGCATCGAGCCTCAGGCAAAGCGGCTTCCGACCCAGCTCTACGTCCGCGGCTCGACGGCCATCCGAGGCGCCGCACACCCCGTTTCGCTGCCTCGCCATGGGAACGATGCCAAACCGTAACCGTGTACATGGCTTTCGTCGCGCGGATGTCTTGATCTCGCTGCGTGGGCGGGACACGATGTCAGCGTTTGCATCCGGGAGCGGTTCCGCCTCCCGGGCCAAGTCGCAAGAGGAGAAACCATGAGTTTCAGCTTGCCAACCGGCAGGCGCCGTCGCCGCCTGATGGTCATTGCGCCGACCATCGCCGCGATCACGCTGCTCGCCGGGTGTTCGAGCAGCAAGAAGTCAACCGCCGGAGCCAGCTCCACTGCTGCCGGCACCAGTTCATCGGCGCCCGCCCCTGCCGGCTCGACGAGTGCTTCCGCCGGCGGTTCGACCGCGCCGGCCGCGGCGGGCTGCGACGCGTACAAGGACTACCCGAAGCTCACCGGCAAGACCGTCACGCTCTTCGGATCGATCCTGCCGCCCGAGTCCGACTCGCTGAACAAGTCTTGGGCCGACTTCCAGAACTGCACCGGCATCAAGCTGGCGTATGAGGGCTCGAACGACTTCGAGGCCCAGCTCGGCGTCCGCGTGCAGGGCGGTAACGCGCCTGACATCGCGATGATCCCGCAGCCGGGCCTGCTCCAGAAGATGGTCCAGCTGGGTGCCGTCAAGGCCCCGCCTGCGGCTGTCGTGGCCAACGAGGACAAGTACTGGAACAAGGACTGGAAGACCTACGGCAGCGTGAACGGCACGTTCTACGCCGCGCCGCTAAGCGCCAACATGAAGTCGCTGGTGTGGTACTCGCCGGGCGCGTTCAAGAAGGCCGGCTACACAGTTCCGACCACCTGGGCGGACATGATGACGCTGTCTGCCAAGATCGCCACTGACACCAAGGGAAAGGTCTGGTGTGGCGGCATCGGCTCCGGCACGGCGACTGGCTGGCCGTCCACCGACTGGCTCGAAGAGGTCGTGCTGCGGCAGTTTGGCGGACAGGTTTACACTGACTGGGTCAGCCACAAGGTCAAGTTCAGCGACCCGCAGATCCAGGCCGCGATGAAGACCGTTGCCGGTTGGTACCAGAACCCGGCATGGGTCAACGCCGGCTTCGGTGACGTCAAGTCGATCGCGACGACGACCTTCCAGGACGCCGGCAAGCCGATCCTCACCGGCAAGTGCTGGATGCTGCAGCAGGCGTCGTTCTACGGCGCCCAGTTCCCGAAGGGCACCAAGGTCGGCCCTGACGGCGACGTGTTCGCGTTCTTCCTGCCGGCCATGGACCCGACAGTGTCCGAGGTTCCGGTCGAGGGCGGCGGCGAGTTCGCGACCGCCTTCCGCGACGCGCCCGAGGTGCAGGAAGTCCAGACCTACCTGTCCACCCCGCTGTGGGCCACGAACCGGATCAAGGCCGCGTCGGGCTGGGTCTCCGCCAATCAGGGTGTTGACCCGAGCGTGTACACCGACCCAGTTGACGCGCTTTCGGCGAAGTACCTGACCGACCCGAAGGCGACCTTCCGGTTCGACGCTTCCGACCTGATGCCGGCGGCTGTCGGCTCGGGTCAGGAGTGGAAGTCCTTCACCGCGTGGTTCGCCGAAGGTCAGTCAATAGCGCAGGTAGCCAAGGACATCGACGGCGCTTGGCCGACTGGCTGAGCAAAGTTCGTCCGCAGTAAGTAAAGACGTCGCGGCCCGGAGCGAGTAACGTCCGGGCCGCGACGCTCTCTTGCCGTAGAGGTCTGGGTCGCAGTCTCATTCGTCTGATGGAGGCAGCCTTGCAAGGTTTGGCATCCAGCATGTTGGTCCCAGCGTCCACATTCTCGGATTCGGCAGCGAAGATCGGCAATGTGCTGGAGGTCGTCGCGGTCTTCTTCGCGGTTGTGCTCCTCGTCTTCTACGTGGCCGGCAAAGCCAGCGGCAAGTTGGAAAAGCCTGTCGCGATCGTGGTGTTTCTGGTGCCTGCTGTGTTGCTGTTGCTGATCGGCCTGGTCATTCCGGCCATCCGCACGTTCTACTACAGCTTCTACGGCGCGACGAGCGCGAAGTCTGTCGGGCTCGACAACTACAAGTGGGCGTTCAAGACTCCCGCCATCCAAACCGTTTTGAAGAACACTCTGCTGTGGATCGTCATCGCGCCGGTCCTGGCGACCGCGCTTGGCCTGACGATCGCGCTGATGGTCGACCGCATGAAGCGGCAGGCGGTCGTGAAGTCGCTCATCTTCATGCCGATGGTGATCTCGTTCGTCGGCGCCAGCATCATCTGGAACTTCGTCTACAACTACCGCGACTCATCGCAGCCGCAGATCGGCCTGCTCAGCAAGGTCGTCATTACCCTCGGCTGGAAGCATCCGCCGAACTGGATTCTCAGCTCGCCGTTGAACAACTTCCTGCTGATGGTCATCATGATCTGGATCCAGACCGGGTTCGCGATGGTGGTGCTGTCGGCCGCACTCAAGTCGGTGCCGGACGAGATCATCGAAGCCGCTCGCGTCGACGGCGCCCACGGCTTCAGGCTCTTTAGCAGCGTGCAGATCCCGATGATCCGCAGCACGCTCGTCGTGGTGCTGACGACCATCATGATCGCCACGCTGAAAGTCTTCGACATCGTCAGAACCATGACCGGCGGCAACTTCAAGACGTCGGTCGTGGCGAACGAGATGTATAACCAGACCTTCGTCCAATTCAACAACGGCCACGGCAGCGCGCTCGCGGTTATCTTGTTCCTCGGCGTTACACCGCTCGTCGCGTACAACGTCATTCAGCTACGTAAGGAGCGTGCAACGCGATGAGCGCTGAAGCGCTGAGTGCCGATACTGCGACGGCAGTTGCACCTGAACGCCCCGTCAAAGCAGTCCGGAAATCGCTGAGCAACCCGTTGATTACGGCTGCGGTCGTCGCGTTGGCGGTGCTGTGGACCATCCCCACGTTCGGCCTGCTCATCAGCTCGCTCAGGCCGGCGAGAGACGTCGTGAACACCGGCTGGTGGACCTTCTTCGCGCATCCGCATTTCACGTTGGCGAACTATCACGACGTGCTGTTCAAGAGCGGGTTCGGTGGCACGGGCGGGCTGTTCCCATTCGTGGTGAACTCGCTCGCCATCACCATCCCCGGCACGCTTATCCCGATCACCATCGCGGCCATGGCCGCGTATTCGTTGGCATGGGTTCGCTTCAGGGGCAGCGACGCGATCTTCTTCACCGTGTTCGCGTTGCAGGTCGTGCCGCTGCAGATGGCGTTGATTCCGCTGCTGCGCCTCTACACGCACGGTGCGCACATTGGCGGCGTGCAGTTCTTGCCCTCGCTACCGAAGGGCAGCTACTACCCGGTGTGGATTTCGCACACGATGTTCGGATTGCCGCTGGCGATCTTCCTGCTGCACAACTTCATCTCACGGTTGCCAGCCGACCTGATGGAGGCCGCGAAGATCGACGGCGCGAGTCACTTCAGGATCTTTCGCACCATCGTCTTGCCGTTGTCGACGCCGGCGCTGGCTTCGTTGGCTATCTTCCAGTTCCTCTGGGTGTGGAACGACCTGCTGGTGGCCATCACGTTTGCCGGCGGCCAAAACAAGGTGTTGCCGCTCACTGGACGGCTCGCCCAGTTGAACGGGCAGTTCGGGGCACACCCTGAGCTGCTGACAGCGGGGGCGTTCGTCTCGATGCTGCTCCCACTCGTTGTCTTCTTCTCGCTGCAGCGCTACTTCGTTCGAGGGCTGCTCGCGGGGTCGGTCAAGGGATAGCCCGCCAGTTCGTCGAGAGGTGACGGCTGGGTCCGGGCCCGCCGCCACTCGAGCAGTTCGTTCACGCCGAGGATCGCGAGTGCGACCCAGACGAGCGTGAAGCCGGCCAGTTCGGATCCTGGCAGCTTTTCGTGCCGGACGACGATGCCGAGGGTGAACTGCAGCACGGGCGTCAGATATTGAAGCAGCCCGATGATGGTGAGTGGGACCCGTCGGGTTGCCGCCGCAAAGAAGAGCAACGGTACGGCGGTGACGATGCCGGTTGATGCAAGCAGCAGGTCGGTGCCGACTGCGACATGGCCGAAGGAGCCCGACCCGCGTACCTGCACGATGACGAGGTAGGCAAGCGCGGGTATGGCAAGCACCGACGTTTCGACCGCCAGACTCTCGACCGCCGGGGCGTGTGCGAGTTTCTTGACCAGGCCATAGCTGCCGAAACTGGCGGCCAAGGTCAAAGCGATCCACGGCAGCCGGCCGTAGCCCACCGAGATGACGACGACGGCGACGACGCCGATCGCGACCGCAATCCACTGAACCCGGCGCAGGCTTTCCTTGAACACGATGATGCCGAGCGCGATGCTCACGAGCGGAGTGACGAAGTAACCGAGCGACGACTCGAGGACGTGGCCCGAGTTGACCGCCCAGATGTAGACGCCCCAGTTGACGCTGATCAGCACCGCGGCCAGCGCGAGCAGGCCGACCCGTCGGGGGTCGCTGCGCAACGCGAGCACGAACGCCCACCGCCTGCGGACGGCGAGCACACCCGCGATGAACACGAGCGACCACAGCATGCGGTGGGCCAGAATCTGGGTCGCGGGTGTTGGTTCGAGCAGCGGCCAGAACAGCGGGAAGAGTCCCCAAATCGTGTATGCGGCGAGGCCGTACCCGATGCCTTGCCGTGTTTCGCTCGCCCGCACCACTAGGCCTGCACGCCGGCGTCGGGGCTCGGCGATGCGGGCGCTTCGAACGGGCCGCCACCGGTGCCTGGCCGGCGGGAAACAGCCTCGGCCAGATGTCGCGCGGCCGCGGCGCCGAGGCGCTGATCGCCGCCGGNNGCGGCGCCGAGGCGCTGCGCCTGCGCGAGCACGACTGCGCGGGTGGCTCCATACGCGTAGACGCCGGAGAAGTAGTCGCCGTTGAACTGGTAGGCGACCGCCTGCCACTGGAACGGCGTCGCGCCGGTCGCGTCGTTCACCTGGAACGTGATCACGAGCTGACGCGGCGCGAGTGCGCGGTTGGCGCTGGCCCGCTGGACGAGGCTTTGTGAGATGTTGCCCGTCGTCGACGTTGGCGGGCAGCCCTTCACGGCCTGCTCGATCTCGGCGAACGCTGTTGCCGCGCCGCCCGGCTTGTAATGCACGAACTCGTTGCCCGCTGGGTTCGCCGATCGCGAGAAGTACTGCACCTGGACGCGCTCGGCCCGCAGCTTCTCGCTGGTGTAGGCGAAGTTGCAGAAGTCGAGGGTGGCCTGATCGGTGGTGCTGCGGCCGCCGTCCTGCAGGAACATCAGCGTGCCCGGCCCGACNNGACGACGCCGATGATGTCGACGATTGCGGGCCTGCTGCAGGCGCGGTCTGTGCCGCTGTCGGCGAGTGGCTCGAGTGGCTCGAGCGCACACCCACGACGGCAGCTCCTGTGCCGGCCAGCACGAGGGCGAGCACGACAAGGCCGCCGATCCATGCAGTCCGATGCGAGAACCGCGACCGTGGGGGCGGGTACTCACCGAACCCACCGCCATATCCCGTCGGTGTGCCGCCGGGCACCGCCCACGGATCGCGTGGTGGTGGCGGCTGATCGGCGGGCTGCTGCCAGCTGCCCGGACCATCGGTCATGGGGAGGCGGGCGCTAGTTCTGCTCGGCCGACGCGGCGATCGTCCAGGTGTCGCCGCCCGCGAGCAGCGCGGTCAGATCGCCGGCACCCTGTTTGGCGACCGCCTTGTCGAGTTGGCCGGTCATGAGGTCGTCGTACACCGGGCGCTCGACGTCGCGGAANNCGTCATCGACAGGTCGGGCCGAGCCACCCGGGAGAGCGCAAACGCCAGTGACGGATCGTCGCCGTGGCTGTCGTGGACGATCACGCCGGGATCGTCGCCGGCGCAGACCTCGAGCGACCCGGACGCCGATCGGCGCACGCCCCGCGAACCATCGGCGCCGAACGTGATCGGCTGTCCGTGCTCGAGCCGGATCAGGAAGTCGTCGCGGGTCTCAGGGGCCTTCAAGACCTCGAAGGCGTTGTCGTTGAAGATGTTGCAGTTCT
>PLBM01000116.1:19569-24525 GCA_003134515.1 Acidimicrobiaceae bacterium
TCCGGTTGTTGAACAGCAGGATCGTCAGGTTGACGTTGCGTCGAAGCGCATGGATGAGGTGGTTGCCGCCGATCGAGAGCGCGTCGCCGTCGCCCGTGACGACGAACACCGCGAGGTCGGGACGCGAGACGGCCAAGCCGGTCGCGACCGCGGGGGCGCGTCCGTGGATGGAGTGCATCCCGTAGGTCTCGAGGTAATAGGGAAAGCGTGACGAGCATCCGATGCCCGACACGAACACTACGTTCTCGCGGCGCAGCCCGAGTTCGGGAAGGAAACCCTGAACCGCGGCCAGAATCGCGTAGTCACCGCAACCCGGGCACCACCGGACCTCCTGGTCGGACTTGAACTCCTTCGCGGTCTGCGGCTGCTCGGCGACCGGCACCAGGTCGAAGCTGTGCCGGTGCCCGTTAGCCAGATTGGTCTGGTCGGTGCTCACTTGGTCACGCCCTCGGCGGAGTTGATCGTCGCGGTGATGACGTCTGCCAACTCCGCGGCTTTGAAAGGCATTCCGTTGACCCGGTCGTAGGGCACCGCGTCGACGAGGTACTTCGCGCGCACGAGCAGCGCGAGCTGGCCGAGGTTCATCTCCGGGATCAGAACCTTCGAGTAACCACTCAGCACCTCGCCGGTGTTCGCAGGGAACGGATTCAGGTGGCGAAGGTGTGCCTGCGCAATCTTCAGACCGCGCGCGCGAACCTGGCGGCAGGCCGCTCCGATCGGCCCGTACGTCGACCCCCAACCGAGCACCAGCACGTTGGCGCTGCCCGAAGGATCGTCGACTTCGAGTGGCGCTATGTCGCGGGCGATGCCATCGATCTTCGCCTGACGCAGCCGCACCATCAGGTCATGGTTGGCCGGGTCGTACGAGATGTCACCGGAGCCGTTGGCCTTCTCGAGACCGCCGACCCGATGTTCGAGACCTGCGGTACCCGGGATCGCCCAAGCCCGCGCGAGCGTCTCCTCGTCGCGCAGGTAGGGCCAGAACTCGGGCTCGCCCGCGCCGTCGACGTGGTTGGGCCCGGAGGCGAACGTGACCCGCAGGTCGGGGAGCGAATCGGCGTCGGGTAACAGCCACGGCTCCGAACCGTTTGCCAAGTAGCCGTCAGACAGCAGGAACACCGGCGTGCGGTACTTCGTCGCGATGCGGGCCGCCTCGATCGCCGCCGCGAAGCAGTCGGACGGCGAGTGAGGCGCCACGATTGCCACGGGAGCTTCGCCGTTACGCCCGAACATCGCTTGCAGGAGGTCGGCCTGCTCGGTCTTCGTCGGGAGCCCGGTCGACGGGCCGCCGCGTTGCACGTCGACGACGATGAGCGGAAGTTCGAGCATGACGCCGAGGCCGATCGCCTCACTCTTCAGCGCCACGCCAGGACCTGATGTGGTGGTGACGCCGAGGCCGCCGCCGAATGCCGCACCGAGCGCTGCGGTCACGCCGGCGATCTCGTCTTCGGCCTGAAAGGTCCGGACGCCGAACGCCTTGTGTTTCGACAGTTCGTGCAGGATGTCGGACGCCGGCGTGATCGGGTACGACCCGAGGAACAGCGGCAAGCCGGTGGCCTTCGACGCCGCGATCAGCCCGTACGACAGCGCGAGGTTGCCAGAGATGTTGCGGTAGGTGCCCGGCTTCATCGGCGCCGGTTTCACTTCGTACGACACCGAGAACACCTCGGTCGTCTCGCCGAAGTTGTAGCCGGCCTGGAATGCGGTCACGTTGGCCTTAGCGACGTGCGGCACCTTGGCGAACTTGCGTTCGAGGAACTCGAGCGTCGCCGCGGTCGGGCGGTTGTACATCCACGACAGCAGGCCCAGCGCGAACATATTCTTCGCGCGTTCGGCTTCCTTTTTCGAGACGTCGCTGTCCTTCAGCGCCTCGACGGTCATTGACGTCAGCGGCACAGCGGAGACCCGGTAGTCGGCCAACGTGCCGTCTTCGAGCGGATTGCCCGTGTACCCGATGCGCTGGCAGGCCCGCGTGGTGAACTCGTCGGAGTTCGCGATGATGTCGGCGCCCAGCGGCAGGTCGGCGACGTTGGCCTTCATGGCGGCCGGGTTCATGGCGACGAGCACGTTCGGCGCGTCGCCCGGGGTCATGATGTCGTGATCGGCGAAGTGCACCTGGAAGGACGACACGCCTGGCAACGTTCCCGCCGGCGCCCGGATTTCGGCGGGGAAGTTGGGCAGTGTTGACAGGTCGTTGCCGAAGGCCGCCGTCTCGGTGGTGAAGCGGTCGCCGGTGAGCTGCATGCCGTCGCCTGAGTCACCGGCCAGCCGGATGATGACGCGGTCGAGTTGCTGAACCTGTTTGCGGGAGGCCGGCCGGGAGGCTGCTGACGACGACGGGGACGGTGGTCGTACTGATGGTGCGGGTGACACCGGGTGTCGAACCTCCTCGGACGGCGTCGACAACTTCCGCTGGATGGCCGGCGCGCACCTCCATCGTACGGCGTGTCGGGCGGCGAACTTGCGCCTAGGGCGTGTCCTGGTGGCCGGTAATGGTGGCGGGCGTGATCTCTTGGACCGGTGGTGGGGCCTCGAGGTCGTCAGTGAGGGCCAGCCCCAGCGCACACCCGAGCGTGATCACGAAGCCGATCGCGGTCGGGGCGACGAAGCCGGGCCTGGTGGAGTCGCCGAGCACGGCGAGCCCGACCGCTGAGGCGGCCAGCGTCTCCACTCCGAACAACGCCGCGGTCGCCGTCGTCACCGCGATGCGCTGCAGCGCTGCGGCGAAGAACGCCGTGCCGGCGATCCCGAACACGACGAGGGCGTAGGACGCGGGCGCGACGACCACATCGTGGGTCGAGCGCGCGTTGGAGAGTATTCGCGACGCAATTCCGGTCCCGGCGAACGCGAAGCCGGCGATGATCGCCAGCGCGCCGCCGGACCGTGCACCGCTCCTTCGCAGCGCAACCACTCCGACGGCGATGACTGGCGCGGCGGCTATCACTAGCCACCACTGTGCGCCGTGGTTGACGGCGATGGCAGCTTCCGGTTTGGCGCCTGACGCGAGCAGCACAAGGCCGACGCCAAGTCCGGCCAGCGCCACGAAGGACCGCCGATCGAGAACGGTGCCGAGCAGGCGGCGTCCGACCACCGCCGTGACACCCACACTCGACGCCGTCGCGCATTGCACGAGGAAGAGCGGCAGCCAGTGCAGCGAGGCGACGGTGCACAAGAACCCCATGCCGTCGAGCCCGATCCCCGCGAGATAGAGCGGCGACGTGACGAGTCTGCCGACAGAGCCGGCGACCGCGACATCGCCCGCTCCGGCGACGGGCCGGGGCGCCCGACGTGCGGCCATTGCCTGGAGCACCGATCCCACGCCGGTGGTTAGCGCGACGCCGAAGGCGAAGATCAGCCCGAGGATCACGCGGGGCGTCTCGTAAACGTCAGACGGACGAACGTGTAGCGCAGACCGTGCCGCTTCCAGAGCACCGGGCGTTGGCTGTGCGAGGGTTCGAACGTGCCGTCGAGATCGAACCCCGCGTCGTCGGCCAGCTTGACGAGCCCGCGTATCTCGGCCGGCGAGAACACGTGCACCGCTGCGCCGTACGCGACCAGCCCGCTGGTGTCCGGCGGCTCGGCGTCGTAGTCGGTCGAGACGACGAGCACCCCGCCCGGCCGCAGCAGTCGAGCCGCCTCGGCGAAGAACTCGGGCACCGGCACGCCGTGCTCGATCACCGACAGGCAGGTCACCGCGTCGAACGAGCCGGCGCCGAACCTGGTCGCCGTCGCGTCGCCCGGTTCGAACGAAACGCTTCCGTGCCTTACCGGACGCCGAAACTCGAGGTTGATTCCGACCAGCTCACGCAGCCCGTAGAGGTAGAGCCAGACGAGCATCGTGGGGTAGCGCGCCGCGCCCGCATCGAGCACCCGGCCGGACGACCCGACTCGCTCGAGCACGGTCGACGCAGCGCCGAGGGTGTCCCAGTTTTTCGGCAGGTCGCGGTGCAGCGGCAGGCCGCGGATGCGCGCCTGCCCGACGGCGTCCCGCCATTCGGCGTCGTCTTGCAGCACAGCGGTGGGCTCGACGCTGGGCAACTGATTAATGGGCATCGGGCCGCGTCGCCGCACGGCTAACCGCGCGCGCGTCCACAGCAACTGCTCGACGCCGAGCTTGGCGAGCGCGCGGGCAGCCCGCGTGGCTCCGGAAAGGGGGAGCCGCATCGCTCAGCGGTAGTTCGTGAACTGCAGCGCGACCGTGAGTTCCTTGCCCTTGAGCAACGCGATGACGTCCTGCAGGTCGTCGCGCTTCTTGCTCGTCACCCGCAACTGGTCGCCCTGAATCTGCGCTTGGACGCCTTTGGGTCCCTCGTCGCGAATCATCTTGGCGATCTTCTTCGCGTCGTCTTGGGCGATGCCTTCCTTGATGGTGGCGGCCAGTCTGAACTCCTTGCCGGATGCCTTCGGCTCGCCGGCCTCGAGCGACTTCAATGAGATCCCGCGCTTGATGAGCTTTTCCTGGAACACGTCGAGCACAGCCTTCGCGCGCTCTTCGCTGTTCGCCTTGATGTCGACACCGGTTTCGCCCGACCAGGCGATCGACGCGCCGACATCCTTGAAGTCATAGCGTTGTCCGATCTCCTTCACGGCCTGGTTCAGCGCGTTGTCGACCTCTTGTCGGTCGACCTTGCTCACGATGTCGAAGGACGAGTCGGCCATCAAAACCTCCTGGGCTATCCTGTGATCCGCCGTCCTGCGGGACGGTACCCCGCAGCACCCCACGGCAGGTTGCCCGAGTGGCCAAAGGGAGCGGTCTGTAAAACCGCCGGCTCAGCCTACGATGGTTCGAACCCATCACCTGCCACCAGTCGCGTGAACGTCCGCCGGGCCGTCGATCCGCGAGTCGGCTCGGCGGCCCCGCTGGCGCAAGAACCGGTTTCTGGACGCCGTTCCCAGCCGTGTAGAGTTGCGGCTCGCGTCACCTCAGCTGGCCTCCAGCTGCCCCCTTAGCTCAGT
>PLBM01000030.1 GCA_003134515.1 Acidimicrobiaceae bacterium
AAGGACACGTGGTGGAACGATTGGACCGAGTGGATTGGCGCACGGGGCGGCGCGAAGGTGACCGCGCCCCGACAACTGGGCAACGAGAACCACCCAGGCCTCGAGGCGGCGCCGGGCAGCTACGTGCGTGTTCGCGCTTGAGTAACGCCCCCCAACAGTCGTACGACGCTTCGGTCCGATGGGTCCGCGGGCATCAAGTTCACCTCCGTGTGCAAGGTCACGGCGAACCATTGTTGTTACTCAACGGACTCACCCGCTCGCTCGAGAGTTGGGACCCGTTCGTGCTCGCGCTGGGTGATCGAACCCTCGTCAGCTTCGACGCGCCCGGGGTCGGTCAGAGTCCTCCACCGATTCTGCCCCTGTCGATTGCGCAACTCGCCGAACTGGCCGTTTCGATACTCGATGAAGTAGGTTTGGACCAAGTTGACGTGCTCGGTTTCTCCCACGGAGGTGCCGTCGCTCAGCAGTTCGCGTTTCAATACCCTTCGAGGATTCGCCGCCTGGTGCTCGTGGCCACCTCGTGTGGTGCGGGCGCGACGTTGAGCAGCTGGAACACGCTCGACGGACTGGGCGTCGCGTCCAAGTTCAATCGCTCCCAGGCGACGTCGGCGATCTGGCGCACGATGGCCATCTCCGCGTGGTCGAGCATCCCGTTTCTCGGCGCCATCGTGGCGCCGACGCTCGTGGTCTGTGGCATCAACGATCGAGTCGCGCCGATTGCCAACAGTCGCTCGCTGGCCGGGCGCATCCCGAACGCCTCATTGGTCGTCCTACCCGACGGCCACGACTTGCAAGAGCCTGAGCCGGCCGTGGCACTGGCCCGCGTCGTGGACTCGTTTCTCGGCGCTGTCGTCGAACCAGAATTCCCCGCTACCTCGAATGTTCGAGCTATCGGCTCAGCCAGTCCTCGCTCTCAACGTAGATGGAGATAATCATGGAAGAACTTCGCTTTGAAGGGCGGGTCGCGATCATCACCGGGGCCGGTGGCGGCCTGGGGCGCTCGCACGCGCTCGCGCTCGCGGCGCGAGGAGCGAGCGTGCTCGTGAACGATCTCGGCGGCGCGCTCGACGGCAGCGGATCGTCCACGTCGGCGGCCGAGATGGTCGTCAAAGAGATTCGCGCACTTGGGGGGATCGCGTCACCCAATCACGACAGCGTCGCGACCGCCTCGGGGGGCGAAGCCATCGTGCAGAGCGCGCTCGACGCCTTCGGTCGAGTCGACGTGTTGGTCAACAATGCGGGCATCTTGCGTGACAAGGCGTTTCACAAAATGGACGCGGCCATGATCGACCAAGTGATCGACGTGCACCTCAAGGGCGCGCTCTACGTCTGTCAACCGGCCTTTCGTCTCATGCGCGCCCAAGGGTACGGTCGCGTCGTCAACACCAGTTCCGCCTCGGGCCTCTTTGGCAACTTTGGCCAGGCCAACTACGGCGCGGCGAAGGCCGGTCTGGCCGGATTGACGCGCGTGCTCGCCCTCGAGGGCGCCGAGCACGGCATCAAGGTCAACGCCATTGCCCCGATCGCCTTGACCCGAATGACCGAGGGCATCTTGGGCGACCTCGCGCCCAAAGTCTCGACTGACTCAGTGAGCCCGCTCGTTGTCTACCTCACCAGTGAGGCGTGCGCCGTCAACGGCAACATCTACTCGGTGGCGGGCGGTCGCGTGGCTCGGATTTTCGTGGGCGAAACCCACGGCGTGGTCTTCGCCGAGAACACCCCCGAAGCGATCCGCGCGTCGTTAGGTCTCATCGATGAGCTCAATGTGACGGGGTTTCATGAACCCTCGTCGCTCGACAGTGAGACCATCACGATCGCCAAAGCCCTGTCGGAGGCGTCCTAGTCCGATGACGCCGACGACGCTCTTGGAACGTCGTCGCGCGGCACCAATAAGGTTGAGTTGAGCCTCGGGTCAAAGCGCCGCGCGCGAACATCCTCACTTGGCCTTTCGCGCGCGCGATGGATAGGGTGACCAGGGGAGGTGGTTCACATGAGTGATCAAAAGGTAGCGGTCGTCACGGGCGGGACCCGAGGCATCGGTCGGGCGATCACGCTGGCGCTTGCCGAGAGCGGCGCGCACGTGTGCGCCGGGTATCTCTCCAACGGCGACGCCGCCGAGGCGATGCGCGAGTCGGCCGTGGCGCAAGGACTCTCGATCAGCGTTCACCAGATGGACGTCGGCGATCCCGAGGACTGCGTTCGCTTTATCGACGAGGTGATTGGCACCTACAAGAACGTGGACTATCTCATTAACAACGCGGGGATCAATATCGACCGCACCGTGCGACGCATGACCATCGAGGAGTGGCACGGCGTCATGCGAATCAATATCTCGGGGTGCTTCTACATGGTCAAAGCCGTCATTGAGCACATGATCGCTCGGGGGTCGGGACGAATCGTCAACATCAGTTCGATCATCGGCGAGACCGGCAACGTGGGCCAGGCGAACTACGCGACCGCCAAGTCGGGCATGCACGGACTCACCAAGACCCTGGCCCTGGAACTGGCCGGCAAGGGCATCACGGTGAACTGCATCGCGCCGGGCTTCATCAGTACCGACATGATGGCCTCGGTACCCGAGAAGATACTCGAGAAGATCGTGGCGCGCATACCCATCGGTCGCCTCGGGCACCCCGAGGAGGTGGCCTACGCCGTGACCTGTCTGCTCGACGATCGTGCGGCGTACATCACGGGGGCCGTCATTCCGGTCAACGGCGGGCTCGATATGTGACCGGTACGCTTCGTGGATGTTTGAAATATCCAACGAACGTTTCGAGGAGTTGGCGACCGAGGCGCTCGCCTCGCTGCCGCCCGAACTCGCGTCGCAGATAGAGAACTTGGCCATCATGGTCGAAGACGAGGCTCCGGGCCGTTCGCTCTTTGGACTTTATGAAGGCATTCCGCTCACGCGTCGCGGGCCGATGAGTTATAACGCTGTCCTGCCCGACCGGATCACTTTGTACCAAAAGACGATTTGCTCTCGTTGCAATAGCGAGGACGAGGTGAAGGCTCAGATTCAAAAAACTGTCATTCACGAAGTTGCGCATCACTTTGGGATCAGTGATCCCCGGCTTGAGGAGCTGGGTTGGGCGTAGCACGTAGTCAACGCGATCGGTCTCGCGTTCGTCGAAGGAGCTACACGTGAGTACGCGTAGCGAGCTTCAATTCTCCGATCAGCGCACCGACGCCGTCAGATCCATCGAATTGATCTCATCGGGCAAAGGATGGTGCAATGTTGTGCCGGGGGTCGTGGACGACGTTGCGGATCTCAAAGTCAATGTGTTTGGTTTGTGGGTGAACCAGGGCGTCGCCGTGGCGTCCTTCGTCACGTCGGCGCCCCGTCACGGCGAGATACTGCCGTCGTCACTCGGTGTCTTGCACTCACAGGGACGCCTCGCGGTTGAGCGGATCACAATACTGCTCGGCGGCGCGCCGTTCACGCTACGTCAGAACCACAGTCAGCGCGGACTTTTGTTCGACGTTCCCGTCGACGCTTCGGCGACAAAGGTGCTCGACGTCATGTGCACGATGACGGCGTCGCTATGCGACTATTCGATGACCGGGAGTTGGCGAATGGACCTCTACGTTCGTTAGTAGTTACGAGGTATTCGTCCTTCGTTCCAGCGGTTCTGTGTTCGGTGTCGCGCTGACCGGGATATTTGTCGGACGAGCAGTAATCTGACGGAGAACGGGGGTTCCTTTGGTCGATTCGCTGATAAGACGTAGTTCCGCCTTACGCAGACTGGTTCGTCCATTCAGAGAGCGTGGACGCGACAGATGGTGGCGTTGAGTCCGCGTCTTGCGGACGAGAAGATGCGAGCCTCGTCCGTTGCTGGCGTCGGGCGCCACCAGTTCTTCCTTTGTTACCGCGCACGGCCTGACGACGCGATTCGTAGAGGGAATCCAGCCTCTCGTTTTGAGGTGACCGCGACTGCCGCGAGATCTAGACTCACCGCGCTCGGCACACCCCACACCGCTCTTGATTGCGTTGCGAACAAGTGGGCCAATCGCCCGAAGTATTCGAGGCGTGAATCATGTCGAGACCGACGACAACGCGGCGCGTAAACGCCGAGGTACCCATTAAAGAGAGGCGACACTTTCCTCTCTGGCCCCGTACGGTGATGGTGGGCGTGCAAGCGCTCTTTCTGTTCAGCGCGGCAATCGTGATCTGGACTCCGGGCGTGGCGTACGCCTTGGGCGACAAACTCGTCTTCACGACCGAACCTACCGGGACGACCGATGGATTGGCTTGGGCGGGCCAACCGATCGTGACTTTGGAGACCTCAGTGGGCGCTACCGTGACTTCGGACTCCTCGATGCAGGTCACGCTCGCGATTTCGACTCAGCCAGCTGGCGGCGGCACCCTCACTTGCACCACAAACCCGGTGACCGCCGTCGCGGGTGTCGTTAACTTTTCCAACGCGGGCTGTGAGTTGACGGGCGCGGTAGGGAACTACAAAATCTCAGCGACGGCGGCGCCGAGTGGAATCTACACGAGCGCGACGAGTTCGACGCTGAGTCTCGGCATCGGCGCCGCGAGTAAGTTGACCTTTGACGCGGAACCCAGCGCTGGCACCATTGGCGTGACGCTCGCTCTCGCGCCCAAGGTGTGGGTGGAAGACGTGGGGGGCAACGTTGTGGCGTCCTCGTCCGATCAAATTTTATTGGCCATTGCCACCCAGCCAACTAGTGGCGCGACGCTGACTTGCACCACGAACCCGCAGAACGCCGCGAGCGGTAAGACCACCTTTTCTGGATGCAAGATTGCGGGTGAGACGGGAAGTTACTCACTCATTGCAACCGACGAAACTTTGAATACGGTCACTACTGCTACCTCAGCCTCGTTCACGTTGAGCGTTGGGGCGGCGAACAAACTCGCTTTCATGGCTCAGCCCAGTGGAGCCCTCGACGGAGCGACTTTCAGCCCCGACGTGCAAGTCAAGGTCGAGGACGTCGGTGGCAATTTGGTGTCCAGCTCATCAGCATCGATCTCGCTCGCGATTTCGACCCATCCCGGTAGTGGTGCGGTCCTGTCGTGCGGGGCGAATCCCGTTTCGGCCATCTCGGGCGTCGCCGACTTCTCGGGCTGTTCGATTACCGGGGCCACCGGCAATTACGTACTGAGTGCCTCGTCTGGAGGTCTGACAGTTGGCACGAGCAACGCGATCACCCTCACGCCGGCCGCGGCCAGCCAACTGGCCTTCTCGACGCCGCCGGGCGGGGGCGTGGACGGGCTGACGCTCAGCGCTTCACCGGTCGTGCAGGTGCAGGACTTAGGGGGCAACGTCATCGCGAGCTCGGTGGTGGTGACCCTCGCGATCAATAGCGCGCCGGTGGGCGGGGGCGTCCTCACCTGCGCCAACAACGCCGTCACCTCGGTGGCGGGGGTGGCGACCTTCAGCAACTGCGTGATCACCGGTGTGATCGGCGCTTACACCCTGGTCGCCACCGCGCCCGGGCTGAGTTCGGTGACCAGCGCCGTGATCACCCTCACCATCGGCGCCGCGAGTCAACTCGTCTTTCAGACCGAGCCGGCCGGCACCACCGACGCCAAGAACTTTACGACCCAGCCCCGAGTGTGGGTGGAGGACGTGGGCGGCAACGTCGTCACCCTCTCGAACGCGTCAATCGATCTCACCATCGCCACCCAGCCGGCCAGCGGCGCGACTCTTAACTGCACCACGAACCCCCAGAACGCCGTGAGCGGCAAGGCCACCTTCGCCGGATGCGCCATCACCGGCACGGTGGGCGACTACTCGATCAGCGCCACCGACGCCGCGGACTTGCTCAGTGTCACCAGCGTGACGTTCACGCTGTTGATCAACACCGCCACCAATCTCGTCGTGCTCAGCCAACCCACCGGCGCCGTCGACGGGGCCACCTTCAGCCCCGACCCCGTGGTCGCCCTGGAAGATATTGGCGGCAACATCGAAACCGCGACCTCGAGCGGCTCGGTGACCCTGGCGATCAACACCCAACCGGGCACCGGCACGCTCACCTGCGACCTCAACACCGTCGCGGTCGCCGCGGGCGAGGCGGACTTCACCAACTGCGCCCTCACCGGCACGGTGGGCAGTTACACCTTGAAGGCCACCAAGGCCGGCGTGACCACCGCGATCACCACCGCGATCACCCTCACTATCGGCGCCGCGAGTCAACTGGTTTTCACGTCAAGTCCGGTCGCGATGTCGACGAGTGCTTCACCTACGGGTGGTCCGGTGACCGTCGTACTCGAAGATGTCGGGGGTAATCCGACGACCGATCCGTCGAACGTATCAGTGTGGCTCTCGTCCACGTCGATCGGTGGATCGTTCGCATCGAGCCCCGGCGGAGCCGACGTCAACACTGTCGAGATCTACGCGGGCCAGGAAGGCGCCACGTTCTACTACGGCGACACGGTGTCGGGCGAGCCAACGATTGAGGCCGGATCGAGTGGGTTTCAAGGTGTCGCCCAACTTGAATTAATTACGCCAGGGGCCGCGTCGGGCGTCGTGATCGTGACCGAATCCTTCTCCGTCGCGTTGAACACAACTTTTTCCGTACAAGCACAAATTGTCGACGCGTTTGGTAATCCTGTCGCCGACGACGGCGTGAGCGTTTCGCTCTCGACCAACCCCTCCGCTGGCTTGGGCGCTTCAATGACGCTTCCTACCGGTGCAGATGGCAGTGTCATCTTCGACAATTTGACGTTCGATTCGCCGGGTGTCTTCGTCCTAAGCGCGTCAGCGCCTTCGCTGAGTTCGAATCTCTCGAGGACCCTCCTCGTCACGGTGTTGACGGGTGCCACGGTGCCCGGCGCGCCTGGCGCTCCCTTCGCGATGTCGTCCTCGCAGTCACTCGCTTCGTCGGTACAGCTGTATTGGAACGCGCCCGGTAACGGCGGGAGCTCGATCACCGCGTACACGGTGACGCCCTTTGACGAGACGCTCGGTGTCGCCGGCGTTCCGGTTTTTTTTGCGGGTGACGTGACCAGTACCACGATCACGGGCCTTGTTCCCGGCGACGCTTACGACTTCAGCGTGGTCGCTTCGAACGCGATTGGTGCAAGTTCGGCGTCGCCGGCCTCCAACTCCGTTGAACCAGTCCTCGTGCTGCCGGTCGTGACGCTGACCGCGTCTTCAATGAGCGAGACGGGTACCGCGACCCTGAGCGCGGGCAGTACCTCGGCGGTGGGTTCGATCACGGTCAGCGCTACGGGTCGTGGGACCATCACGGTCTCTCGATTCGCAGCGCCGCCCATCCCGAACGCGCCGTCGAGTCTGACGTACTTCGACGTGGCCATCACACCCGGGTCGAACTTTCTCTCGGTGACCTTTCAGATCTGTGGGGTCGTCGCCGGCGGCGAAGTCCAGTGGCGGGACCCGCTCGGCCAGACTTTCGTCGTCGCCTCCGATCAGAGCATGGTGGATCAGTCAACGGGCTGCGATTCGGTAATCGTGACCTCGACGTCAACGCCGAGCATCTCGGAACTCTACGGGTCAATCTTTGCCGCCCCCCTCAGTGTTCAGAATCCGGCGACTCCGTCCTACGCCGTCACCGTGGTCGTCTCACACCTCGGTGCGAGCGTGTTTGGTGCGCCGGTCACCTATCGGGCGACGCTCTCCTCGAGTGCCTTACCCATTGGCTCAGGAACGGTGGTGTTCACGGTCGGCGCGCGAGTTCTCTGTAGCGCGAGGGTGACGAACAACGTGGCCACGTGCACGTCCAGTAGCGCGCCTCGAGCCGGTGAGCTCGTCGTCGTTGGCACCTACAAAGAGGCGAGCGGCTACATCGCAGGACGTGGGCGCGGTCACGTCGTCATCAAACCCGAGGCCGTGACCATTGTCGTGCAAAGGAACATGAATGGCAACCCTGGCTGGACGATTCTGGTTGAGGCCAAGCGCCCCGGAACGCATCAGCCAACTGGCCGGCTCGTCGTGTTGGAGGATGGCGTACTGGTTGGTGTCGCACTGCGCAATGGAACCGCCTCCTTGAATCTCCACGGCACCTTCGTGCGCCTTGATTTTCACGGCGGACGAGATTTTCAGACCAAACAGATTATTTGGCGCGTCTAGGCGGGGAGCTCGTTCGTCATCGCAAGCTAGAGATGGTGGACTGATCGGATCTCGATGCCGAGGCCGGAGAGTTGATCAGAGAAAAGACGCGTGTCCGACCATGCCGGCTGCGACGGTAGCGTTGGAAACCTCGTCGATGAGAACAAAACTGCCGGTCACTCGATCCTCGCGATAGTCATCCACGACCAGAGCGTCGGCCGTGGTCAACGTTGCAAGTCCAATTTCATTGGTGGCGAGCGACGACGCGTCATTGATGGCGAGTGATCCGATGTCGATGAGGCCCTTGATCGCGTCGATTCGTACCGGCGTTGACCTCGTGGTGTGCTTGAGGCGCAGTCGCTGTCCGTTGACGCTCAGGGGCTTTTCACCGAACCAACAGATCGTCGCTTCGAACTCTTTGGTCACGGTCGGCAGCGGCGCGGTGGCGATGAGGTCACCCCGTCCGGCGTCGGTCTCGTCAGCGAGATCGAGGTCGGCCGCGAGTCCGACCGTCGCTTCTAGTCGCGGCTCACCACCAAAATTGATCGCCTTGACGGTGGTCTCGATATTCGCGGGCAACAGCGTGACGCGATCACCGACATGGAACGCCTCCCCGCTGACCATGCCAGCGTAGGTACGGCCCCCACCGGACTGACGCAGTACCCACTGGATCGGTAGGCGCGCCCCCTGGGCGGTCACCCAGGAACCGGCCTCGGACGCTTCGAGCGCTTCGAGTAATGAAGGACCGACGTACCACGGGGTATTCGTTGAGTTCACGACCACGTTGTCACCTAGTAGCGCCGAGACGGGGATGGCCAGCATCGAGGTGAAGCCCAACTCGCGTGAGAGTGTCTCGATCTGATCGATGACGCGTTGAAAGGCCAGTTCGGACCAGGCCACGGTGTCCATTTTGTTGACGGCCACAATGACCGAACGTACCCCGAGCAACGCCGCGATGCACAGGTGACGACGGGTCTGTTCCTTCAGTCCCGACGCCACGTCCAGGGCCACGAGCACCAGGTCGGCCGTCGAGGCGCCGGTCGCCATATTTCTCGTGTACTGCACGTGCCCGGGGCAGTCGGCGATGATGAACTTTCTGGTCGGGGTCGTCGCGTAGCGGTACGCCACGTCGATGGTGATGCCCTGTTCGCGCTCGGCTCTTAGACCGTCGGTCACAAAACTGAGGTCGAGGTCGCCGATGCCGCGCTTCTCGGACGCGGCCGCCACCGCGTCGAGCTGATCGTCGAAGAGTTGGCGCGTGTCGACGAGGAGTCGGCCAATCAATGTGGACTTGCCGTCGTCGACCGATCCAATGGTCGCCAGGCGCAATAGGTCCTTTGTCGCGAGCTTCATCTAGAAGTAACCCTCGCGCTTACGATCCTCCATCGCCGTCTCGGAGAACTTGTCGTCGCCGCGCGTGGCGCCGCGTTCGGAGACGTGGGCGATGGCCACCTCGTCGATGATCGCGTGGAGGGTAGTGGCGTTCGAGATCACTGCGCCCGTGCAGTTGGCGTCACCGACGGTGCGAAAGCGCACCATCTTTCGAACGACGTCTTCGCCGGCCCGGGGTTCGACGAATTCGCCCACGGCGAGCCACATGCCGTCGCGCATCACCACGTCGCGCTCGTGGGCGAAGTAAATCGAAGGAAGATCCATCTGCTCGCGCGCGATGTACTGCCAGACATCGAGTTCGGTCCAGTCCGAAAGGGGAAAGGCCCGCACGTGCTCGCCGGGATTCACTTTGCCCTGGTAGATCTGCCAGAGCTCGGGCCGTTGTTGGCGCGGATCCCACTGACCAAAGGCGTCACGGAAACTGAGGACGCGCTCTTTCGCTCGGGCCTTGTCTTCGTCACGGCGTGCGCCCCCGAAGGCGGCGTCAAAGGAGTTGGTCGAGATCGCGTCGAGGAGGGTCACGGTCTGGAGACGGTTGCGCGAACCGAGGGGACCGGGGTCGGCGACCTTGCCTTGATCGATGGTGTCTTGCACCTTGGCGACGAGGAGTCGCGCTCCCACCGCTTCGACAGCGCGATCACGAAACTTGAGAACTTCGGCGAAATTCTGGCCCGTGTCGATGTGCAAAACGGGAAAGGGCAACTGTTGGGGTGCGAAGGCCTTGGCCGCCAAGCGCAAGAGTACGGCGGAGTCTTTGCCACCCGAAAAAAGCAGTACCGGGCGCTCGCACTCGGCGGCGACTTCACGGAGAATAAAGAGGGCGTGGGACTCCAGAACGTCGAGATGGTCGGTGGCGTGAGGAGTGTGCAAGGTCGTGGTCATATTTTCGCTGATTAATTGTATTCTAGTAATCCACTAGACAAAGTTAGACTGTGATGAGAATGACGGTAATAACACCTACTCCAGATCTGCTCAATGAGCTCGACATCACGAATGAGCGATTCGAACACGCCTCGCCGACTGAAATTCTGACGTGGACCTTTTCTCGATTCGATGACGGCGTCGCGATGGCGTGCTCCTTTGAAGACCTGGCCCTGTTGCACATGGTCCACGAGTTACGCCCCTTGACCGAGATCATCTTTCTTGACACCGGTGGGCACTTTCCCGAGACGCTGGACTTCGCTGATCGCGTCGCTCATGACTGGAAGCTCCACGTGACGAGAATGACCCCGGGTCCTGACGCGAAGGCGTGGCCCTGTGGGAGTGAGCGGTGTTGCGAGCTTCGTAAAGTTGAGCCGCTGGGTCGGGCATTGGCGAAGCACGCGGCGTGGATTACCTCGGTCAAGCGTGTCGACGCCCCCTCGCGCGCGGACATGAAAATCCTGATGTGGGATGAGAAATTCGGACTGGTGAAGGTGAATCCGCTCGCTACTTGGAGTGACGAGGACGTCGCCTACTACCTCACTCGTCACGGCCTCGAAGAGCATCCGCTGTGGGCCAAGGGCTATGCGTCGATCGGCTGTGCCGCGATGACCATAAGGCCTCAGGTCCCGGGTGATCGAAGGTCGGGTCGGTGGGTCGGAATGGACAAAGAGGAGTGCGGGCTGCACGAAGCCTAACTATCCACCAAAAAAAGCGACTTCAACTGTAAATTTGTCGCAATGTCATGGCGCCGTCTTTTTGAGCAGGTTCGATGCTGCTATTAGTGCTAGGCCTCTTCTGGGTGGCGCTCTTGGCCCCGATCGCGGTGCGACGGTTTCGTGACAGCGGAACCGAGAAGTCAATTCAGTCCTTTCACGCCGAGCACGAGGTTCTCAGTCGCCAGGACTACGCCGTAGCGCCCGCGCACCGTCTCGACCAGCCTGATCAGGCCGCTCCGGGCACATCGGCGTCGACACCCCGATCGCGATTGACGGTGGTTCACGCCGATGACACCTACGGATCACTCGAATCGAGGGGGTCTTGGGATGAGTGGAGCGAGGACTACGAGTACGACGCGCGTCGCCCAAGCGCGCCTCAGGCCAACCGTTACGCCAAGGCGTACTCGTCGCGCCCGAGTGAACCCATCGCCGCGAGCGAGTATCACGCGCCGATTCGCCGTCGAACGATGAGGGCGCAGCGTCGCATGGTCTTTACTCGTCTGGTCCTCGTGGCGTTTCTGATGACCATCGTGGCGTACGTGAGTGGCAACTCATTGCTGGTCGACGTGACGGCCGTGGCCTGGCTCGGCGTCGTTGCTTTTATTGCGATGGCCTTTTACGCCGTCAGTCAGGGCTATCTGAACGATTCGTCGCTTCCGTTGCGATTGCCCCAGCGCCGTTCTATGGCGACGATCGAATCTCTCTACTCCGACGACGATCAGCACGAAGCTCGCTACGATGACGAATTCACTTCGGAGTTTTACGAAACCGACGCCGAAGAGCAGTGGCGTCGAGAGCCTTTACGCCGTCGCGCCTTGGGCTAAAGTAGAAACCTCTTCGGGGGTGTAGCTCAATTGGTAGAGCGCTACGTTCGCAATGTAGAGGCAGTGGGTTCGAATCCCATCACCTCCACCGAGGCGTATGGTTCAAGGGTTCTCGAATCGAGCGAACTGCATCTATAGTCCACTAAGACAGAGCTGGTGAAATGATGAACGAGACAGGTGTTGGCCCTGAAGGTGAAGCCACGTCGAACGGCGAACAGACAAATCGCCCTCGCCGTACTCGACGCTCGCGCCGTGACACTGAGCGGTTCCGCCATACGCGCATCTCCGCGGTGTGGGTCGCGGTCTTTGTCGCTGTTCTTTTTGGTGTCGCCCTAGTCGATTTCATCGCTCAAAATACGCACGACGTGCAGATCCACTTCTTTTCCGTGAGCGGGCAAATGCCCGGCGCCGTGGCATTGCTCGCCGCGGCCCTGGCGGGCGCCATCGTTGTCCTCGCCGTTGGTGTCTGTCGCGTGGCGCAGCTTCGACTCAACATGCGACGTCAACGACGTCACGCAGTTTCAGACGAGCGAGCTTCGGTTGGTGATGACGAGTGCACCACCAACAGAGGAGAAGAAGACTCGCCCGGTCTTTCCTGAAGTCCGACTGGCGTCGAGTTGCTGGTCTCAAGCGAGGCGATCTCGAGAAGCGCTCTTCGTTCGACCACGATTTACCGGTACGTCAAAAAATTGTTCTGCACTGGTACACGACCTCGACGACACGTTTCGACGTCGACAACAATTTAATGTATACGGCGTATTGTCCGCGAATCATTGAACTTTTGATGAGTTCGCACCACGTCTAAGTCACTTGTAAGGATCTATTTCGCAAAAGAACGACAATCACGGTAGCGTTTATTGCTAGGAATCGGTTTTCAACCTCGCTGACGTTGAACTTAATTCGTTCCCGAGAGCAGTGTCGTATATGCGTACCACCCCCTCCATTAACGGTCCCACTTCCCCTCGCGTGAATATCTGGAAAGTGCGAGGCTTGCATCGCCGCCCGCGCTCCTTCTCCGGAGCACGAATCGGTCTTGGGGCCCTTGGCGTGCTCACGCTCAGTTTCGTCACGTTGATGTCGTTTAGCAGCCAAGCCGCTTTCGCCGCGACTTCACCGACTATGGGTGCGGCGGCGCCGTACGCCGTGTTGGCCTCATCGGCCATTACGAACACCGGAGCCACCGTAATAACCGGCGCTATAGGAATTTCTCCGGGAACCTCGATCACCGGCTTTCCGCCCGGTACCGTCACCGGTGCCACTGACAACGCTGACGCTGCGTCGTTGGCGGCGGAGACCGCCGCCACGGCAGCCTTCAACACAGCTGCGGGGGAAACGCCGTTTACGACTATTGCCGCCGGAACCCTCGGCGGATTGACCTTGACCTCTGGTGTCTACCAGTCGGCGAGTTCGCTTTCTCTCACCGGTACCCTGACATTGAACGGTGATGCGAGTTCGGTCTTTATCTTTCAAGCGGGCTCAACCTTGACCACCGCGTCGGGTAGCAAGGTGGTCCTCGGAGGCACGGTACAGGCCTGCAACGTCTTCTGGCAGGTTGGTAGCTCGGCCACACTCGGCACGACGACCGCGTTCGTCGGTACGATTTTGGCTCAGATCTCGGCGACATTGGATACCGGGGCGAGCGTCAACGGTCGCGTCCTGGCATTGGCTGGAGCGGTGACCCTCGATGACAACCTGATTACCGTCTCGAATTGTGCGGTACCGCCCACCACGACGACCACCGTCGCACCTACTACGACGACGACCGTCGCGCCCACCACGACCACCATCGCGCACACCACGACCACCATCGCGCACACCACGACGACTCATCACGCAACAACGACCTCAACATTGGTTCCCGTCGGAGCACCAGCGACCGGCGAAGGCGGTGCCTCAGGATCAGGTATGCCTAAGGGATTAATCGGCTTCAGCGCACTCGCCGCCGCTCTCGCTGCAGGGTCAGTTGCCTTGCGCTCTCGTCGCCAACGGGGCCGTGCCTCCGGTGGCCACACTCGTGGTACGTGATAGGCGTTCGTTTCGCCAGCTGACGTGGTGGCTCATCGCCGCGACAGCTTTGATTGTAAGTGTGGTGTCGCTCGTTGGCCTGTTGCCAACGAGCGCGCCAATTACACCGAAGGTGGTTGTGCTCGCTAAAGCACCGGCCAAGCACAATGGCCCTCGGGCTATCATAATTCCGGCGTTGACTCGATCGCGTCCCGTCCAACTGACGATTCCCGCGATTGACGTCTCGACGAGCGTCGGCACGCTCGGTCTGCAGGCGAATCACCAAGTCATGGTGCCCACTAACACGACGACGGTCGGTTGGTACATCGACGGCGCGGCACCCGGTCAGATGGGCTCGGCCGTCATCCTCGGGCACGTGGACTCGTACTTGGGCCCGGGTGTCTTCTTCCAACTAAAGACGCTCCAGCCCGGCGACCGCATCAATCTGGTACTCGCCGATGGGGCGTTGACCAGTTTTGCCGTCACCAAAGTGGTGGAGTACTCCAAGACGACGTTTCCCGATCAGTTGGTCTACGGCTCGAACGGCACCCAGTCACTCCAGCTCGTCACCTGTGGAGGAACATTCGACCACGCGACGGGCCACTATCAATCCAACATCGTGGTCTTTAGCCAACTGGTCAGTGCATCGCCCGTCAAGAGCTAGCGACGCCTCTTCGAGCGACGCCACTGGACGGCCCCGCACCAGTCGCACCTAACTTCTCGGTTGGCTCTCGATCGCGCGATGAATCTAAGATTGAGGAACCGGCATGCCCGAACTTGATCTCGACGACGCGCGAAAGCGCTATCACTTTGCCCTGGCGCCTGAGGATTACGTGCGTCTGCCGTTCTACTCGGCCCTACTCGCACTGCTCGAAGATGACTCGCTCGCGCTCGAGCTACTCGCGAGTGTGCGAGTCGAACAGAGAAACCCGATGCTCATCTTGGCGACGCTCCATCTGGCGGCGCTGCGCGGGCACGGCGAACTGGGGCCAATCTATGACTCGGCGCGCCACGGACAATTGCACGATCCCGTCGGCGCCGCGCGCGTCGTGCTTGAGGTCCTGAGCCACTCGCCAGAGCTGGTGCGTAGTGAACTCGGGCGCTCCACGCAGACCAACGAGCCCGGGCGCAGCGCGGTCCTCCAGGCGGTGATCGGTGACCTGGTCGCCGGCTCGTCGTCGTCCATCAACTTCATTGATGTCGGCACGTCGGCCGGAATAAATCTCTGCTTCGATCATTTCCCGGTTCGCCAGAGCGACGACGGCAATCCCCTGACGCTCGTCTGTGAGGACGTGACGCCGATCGATCGTTCGAGGGCCCTGCCGCGGGTGATCTCTCGCGTGGGGATCGATCCGTACCCATTGGACCTCGAGCGAACAAACGATCGAATGTGGTTGAAAGCGTGTCTGTGGCCCGAAGAGAGTCGACGGCACGAGCGCTTTGACGCGATCGTCGTCGCGCGTCCGTCGTGGCCCTGGGCGACGGTGTTGAGAGGACGCGCGCTCGAACGCTTAGACGACGCGTTGGCGCTGACTGATCCAAGAGCGATGACGGTCGTAGTGAACACGTGGGTAGCGTCCTACTTCACACCACGAGAGCGGATCGACTACTTTGACGTACTCTCACGTCGATGCGGCGAGGAGAATGTCGCCTGGATCTCCATTGAGTCGCCGATGATCGAATGGCCTGGCATCGAGGTGGACGAAAAAGCGCGTCACCGAGGGGCTTCACAGATCGTGCTGGCCCGACCCGGGTCCTTACCGCGGCATTGGGGCCGGTGTCACGCGCACGGACGCTGGCTGGAGCAAATCACCGCCTCGTAATTCACGCGTACTTGCGCGCCGGGTCGGTCGAACGATCGAAGCAACGCCCAAAAACTCTCGTTCAGGAGTCGAAGCGGCCGGCTCAACTGTGGAAAACGTGCGACTAAGTAGTTGGTATGTGGTTGCTCTGATGAGAAAATGGTGGATAAGTGACACCAGACTGGGCAAAAGTTTGTGATT
>PLBM01000007.1 GCA_003134515.1 Acidimicrobiaceae bacterium
GTGAGCATGACCCCATTGATCGGTCCACCCTTATGAGAAAACGGCCTGGGTTTGGATTGAGTGTAGAGCCTCGAATTCGTTCGGGGTGAGGTAGTTGAGAGCGCTGTGGCGCCGGGTCTCGTTGTAGAAGGGTTCGAGGTAATCGGCAATAGCGTTCGCCAGCTCGAGGCTGGTCGACCACTTTTGTCGATTGAGCAACTCAATCTGCATCGAGCCCCAGAACGACTCCATCGGAGCGTTGTCATAACAGTCACCGGTGGTGCCCATGGAAGGGACGAGCCCTAAGCGTGCCACGTTCTCGGTGAAGGCCCACGAGGTGAACTGACTGCCGTGGTCCGAGTGAATGACCGTCTCGGCGGTGGTCGGCCTCGATGAGCCCGCTTTCGTGAGCGCGTCGTTCACGAGGTCTGAGTCGCAGCGTCGATCAATGGCCCACCCGACGATCTTTCGCGAGAAGAGATCGAGCACGCAACAGCAGTAGATCTTGCCCTCACGAGTCGGGTGCTCGGTGATGTCGGTGAGCCAACGTTCATTCGGTCTCGTCGCGACGAAGCATCGCTGTAAGAGGTCTTCGGAGGTCGCCTGATTCACGAGGTTCTTCCTCCCCTTGCGGGGTCCGGGAAGTCCTTGAAGTCCCAGTCGTCGCATGATTTTCCAGACCAACTTCTTGTTGACGATGATGCCCTGTTCGATCTCGAGGGCCGCGCGGATGCGCAACATCCCGTAAGTGCCGCGGCTTCTCGCGTGGATGTCTTGGATAGCGTCTTCTAAGAGCAGGTGACGGATCTCGCGGTTGCTCGGCTGGTGAAACTTGGTGTGGTAATAGGTCGAGCGATCAAGCCCCACCGCTCGACAGGCGACGCGTTCGGAGTAGCCCAGGTTGTTCAGCCCTCGAACAACCTGGTACTTCCTTTTGGGTCAGCACCCGCTTTGTCGAAAAGCTCACTGGCCAACTTCACCAACTTGAGTTCGTCCTCCAGGGCTTTCACCCGGCGACGGGTCCGCGCCAACTCATCCGCTTCATAGCTCTTCACGCCCGGACGTCGACCTGCGTCGATGAGCGCCTGATGCCGCCATCGATAGAGCGTGCCGTTGCCGATCGACAGTTCTTTCATGAGGTCCTTGATGGATTCACCGGCGAGTATCCGCTCACAGACCTGGCGGCGAAACTCTGGTGAGTATTGCTGTGGTGGCATGTCTACCTCCTGGTAGAACACGGCCACTTTCCCACAAAAGGTGGTCCGAAAAACGGGGTCAAGGTCAAGGATTTACAAGAAAATTCAGGGCAAAGACAGAGTCTCGGGTCTCGCGTCAACGTCGCGTTGCTCGGCGGCGTGACGTCATACTAGAGACGTGGGAAAGACCTTCGAACAGATCGATGATCCCCTCGCCGAATGGCTTATCGCTCAACCAATGTTCTTTATTTCAACTGCGCCACTCTCCGGTGATGGTTTCCTTAACTGTTCGCCTAAGGGCAATCGAATAGAGTTCGCGGTACTAGGTCCTCATACCGTTGCCTATCTCGACCAGACGGGGAGCGGGATCGAGACGATTGCCCATCTTCGCGAAAATGGACGCATCGTGGTCATGTTCTGCGCTTTTACTGGACCTCCGCGGATTGTACGACTCCACGGAGTGGGGCGGACCGTTGTGAAGGATTCGACGGAATTTGAGACTCTCGCGGGTCAATTTCCCAGAGCCTCGGCTGTGGGGGTTCGCTCGATAATTCTTGTTGAGGTCGAGCGGATTTCGGACTCATGTGGGTATGGGGTGCCACTAATGAACTTTGACGATCATCGACCGACGATGGACCAATGGGCAAACCGCAAAGGTGTGGCGGGCATACGTGATTATTGGTCAGAAAAGAATCAACGCAGCATCGATGGCCTTGAGGGCCTCGATAGTCAATAGCGATTTGCAACGCGACATTAACGCGCCGAAGAAGAGTTTGGCGATCATTCTCATTGGCTTGCCCCTCATCGCAAGGTTCTAGGGCTGGCTTTTCGTGGGTCGCGAGCCTGCGGTTATTGCTCGCCAACCACTGGAGTGAAATCACGAACTCACACGAACGTGTCGTAGTCGCCATGATTTGTCGGCGTGGAATTGATCAAGAGACTCGGATGTCTTATGAGCGAGAACTGTTTTTTAGGGCGAAACGCAAGCCAACTCTTGGGTGGCTCCTTTGAGGCGTCTTAGTTGTGGGGAGTATGGAGTCGCCGGCGACGAAGACGATAGTGACTGCGCCAGTCGCAGTTGATTATTGGTCAAGATTGCGACCAGGGATTACGTAGTGAATGACTGGTCTTTACTAGGAAAGAACGTCCGTTTGAACTAGGCCCGATGCCTCGGTTGTCCGATGCCCAGTCGGGAGCGACGCATAGGTTCTAGTTATGGCCAGTTTACGCGGTTTTGTAAGGCTGAGGGACTGGCTTCGCACTGTGGATCGGCGAGACTCCCGTACGAGAGTGGCTTCACCTATCTTTGGCATTGCCAGTGCGCCATCATTGAAACCACGCGATGCTCATCGGCCCACCGCGAAGTCGCGCCTCTGGTTGACGGTCGCCGCGTGGCTCCTAGTCGCTGGTACCGCCGGCTCGTTCTTCTTGGCCAACGGCGTGGCCAAAAGTGCACAACGAAATTCCGAGGCCACTTCCCGTTTGGCTTCCAACGAAATTGCCGGAACTCTCAAGTTGGCACTGCAGCACGAGAACGATCTGGTCTTGGCTGCGCAAGCGCATGTTAACTACGCTGGGAATGGCACGGAAGCCGGGTTTCTTAAGTGGGCGCACAGCATTGGAGCGATGAGTCGTTATCCCCAACTCGAAGGTATTGGTCTGGTCCAGATCGTGCTCGCCTCCCAAGTCCCGGCATTCATTGCCCGTCAAGCCGCGGGTTCGCAGGTGGGCTGGCACTCAACTGGCCCATTCGCCATCGTTCCACCGGGCAAACGCGCATCGTACTGTTTTGCCTCGCTCGGGCTGTTTCGCAACGCCAGCGTGAGCCTGCCGAGAGGCTACGACTACTGCACCGGACCCGCGGGACAGGTGCTTCAGCCGACGGGAGTGTCGTCGAAACCCGCATTGGCGCCATTGAGTTTCCAACACGTGAAGATCCTCTCGCTATCGGTGCCGACGTACCGCGGGGGATCGCCCCCGCGGACGGCCGCCGGACGCCAGTCGGCGTTTCTTGGCTGGGTCGGCATGTTGCTCGTACCTGGTGTCGATCTCGCCACGGCACTCGACAATCACCCCGACACCTCGGTGGCTCTTAGATACGGGGGCGTGAAGTCAAAGGTCATCTTTCGAGGCGGGTCGACTCCTGCTGGGGCCCAGAGCGACACGATCAATCTCCATAATGGCTGGACGGTAATCACGTCCAGCACCGTCACCGGCGGAGGAATCCTCTCGAACGCGTCGGCCCGCGTCCTTTTGCTTGCCGGTGTTCTATTGAGCATATTGATGAGCGCGCTCATCATCGCCTTGAGCACTGGACGGGCTCGAGCCATGGCCCTGGTGCACGAACGCACTGACGAGCTTCGATACCAAGCGCTACACGACCCGCTGACGGGACTACCGAATCGGTCGCTGATTCTCGACCGCACCGAGCAGATGATGGCGCGCGCGCGGCGAAGCCACACTTCAGCGGCGGCACTATTCATTGACCTCGATGACTTCAAAGACATTAACGACACGCTGGGACACCAAGCGGGCGATCAACTCCTCACGGCCGTTGGTGAACGTCTCCTGACGGCGCTACGAGAGGGTGACACGGTCGGACGACTTGGCGGCGACGAATTCATTCTCCTAGTAGAGGGCGTGTCCCTCTCCGAGGGTGCCCAAATGGTCGCGAATCGGGTCCTCGAACTGCTGGAACAACCGTTCAGTATTCCCGAAAGTGTCCTCCCGCTCTCGGTCTCGGCGAGCATTGGCGTGGCCGAAGGCGACCGTCACTCGCCCGACGATCTCTTGCGCGACGCCGACATCGCGCTCTACCAGGCGAAGGCCCTAGGCAAGAAATGCGCCGTCATTTTTACCCCGCCAATGAAAGTCACGGTCCAACTCCATCGCGACCTGTCGCTCGATTTACGTGACGCTTTGGACAAAAACGAATTCTTCATCCTCTACCAGCCAGTGATCGATCTGCACACGAACGTCTGTATCGGCGTCGAAGCGTTGCTACGTTGGCAACATCCGGGACGCGGCGTTGTCCAACCCGATGAATTCATCCCGGAATTGGAGATGAGCGGTCTCATTGTCCCGGTCGGAGCGTGGGTTCTCGAGGAGGCCTGTCGACACGGTGCCACGTGGCTCGACGAAGGCCATCAGGTTGCCGTCTCGGTCAACGTGTCCGCGAAGCAACTCATGTTGGACCGCTTCATCGACGACGTCAAGCTCGCGCTGGTCGTTAGTGGTTTCGATCCCCATCTGCTTATCCTTGAACTCACTGAGACCGTGCTCTTGCAAAACGACGAGAGGGCGATCACCAATCTCACGCTCCTAAAAACGTTGGGTGTTCGAATCGCTATCGATGACTTTGGCACCGGCTACTCGTCGTTGGCGTACTTGAGAAGGCTACCAGTGGACCTTCTGAAGATCGACCAATCCTTCGTGTCGAAGATCGTCGATTCCGCCGACTCGCTGGCGCTGGTGAAGGTCTTCGTGCAGATCGCTAAGGCACTCAATCTCGAAACGGTCGCCGAAGGTATCGAGACGACCATGGAGCTGCAGAGTCTCCAAGCCATGGACGTCAAATTCGGACAGGGTTTCCTCTTCTCTCCGCCGCTTGCCCTCGATGCCATTGAAGAGTTCTTCAATAGCACCGAGCACGGCACGACGAGCGTGACCCGTGTGGATGCGACGCCGATCGTTCGTCCTCCCTACATCGCCAATGTCTGACGCCGTTCAATTTTCGCCAACGCCCTAGATGACCGCGATTCATTCGCGGATTCAAAGTTAGACGCACGGACCTCAGGGCTGACAGTTCTGGCAGTGCCCAGTGACGTCTAACGCGTGAGAGATCGCCCGAAATCCCCTCTGCGCGGTGAGCTCTCTTACCATCACGGCCACGGTTCGCTCAAAGGCGTTAGTGGGCGTCACGTCCGTGACCTGGCCGCATGACGTGCAGAGGAGGTGATGATGATGATGGGTCAGATCCTCGGTCAATTCGAAGCGAGCGAACTCGTCGCTGGCGGCGATACGTCGAACCACGCCCGCACCCTGAAGATCGGCGAGGTGACGATAGGCGGAACTCCTCGGAACTTCAGGATCGGCGAGCGCGATATCCGAAATGCTCATGGGCTGGCCGAACGACGCCAACAGCTCTACAATCGTTCGTCGCCCTGATGTGTAGCGCTGTTCGAATCGACGAAGATGGACCTCTACGAGTTCGTGAATCGTATCGGTCGACTTGGTGAATGACATCGCAGTTGCGTCCGATCTGGTTGCATTCGTGTAGGGGAAGCGCCCTTGGTCGAGCGGACTCGCGAACGACGGCGGGAACTCGGAACCACAGTCTCAGTTGTATTGAGACTCATTCTCAGTTTAGCCTGGATCCGTGCCCGCTTCTTTCGACCAGTCTCTCTGGATTTTCCGATCAGGTCAACGCAGTGGGGTGGCGCTCGTTGCCACATTGACAGTGACCGCACTAAGCCTTGCTGGCTGCTCTTCTCTTGTCGCTTCGGTCGGTTCGAAGCCCGGGGTGATTGAGGCGGTGGGCGCGGAGAATCAGTACGCGAACGTGATCAGCCAGATTGGCGGCAAGTACGTGGCGGTCACGTCGGTCCTCGACAACCCCAATATTGATCCCCACAACTTTGAAGCGAGTCCGAGCGTGGCCGCGGAAGTGGGAAGGGCGGAGCTAATCGTTCAAAACGGAGTTGGTTACGACGGGTTCATGAACAGCATCGAGTCCGCGTCGCCCAACGCGAAGCGAAAGGTCATTATCGCCCAAAAGGTCCTCGGTCTCTCGAACGACACGTCCAATCCGCATCTTTGGTACGACCCTCGCACGATGCCCACCGTGGCCCAAGCCTTGGCGAGGGACTTCGCGGCGCTTGAACCGACTCACCGGAACTACTTTCAAGCGAGGCTGAAGGCCTTTGACGTGTCGCTGCAGCCCTGGTTCAACGCCATTGCCGCCTTTAAGTCGAAGTACGCGGGTACCGCCGTCGCCGTTACCGAGCCCGTCGGGAACTATCTGCTCCAAGCGATGGGCGCCAGAGTGCTTACACCGTTTGTCTTTCAGGCGGACATCATGAACGGCGTGGACCCCGCGCCGGAAGATATCACCCTAGAGAACGGTTTCCTCACCACCCACGAAGCCAAGGTGTTTTGCTACAACGAGCAAGTCGTTGATTCGCTCACGTCGTCACTCAAAGCGACGGCCAAGGCAGCTGGCGTGCCGGTCGTCGGCATCTACGAGACGATGCCCACCCCGGGCTACGACTATCAAACGTGGATGATGGCGGAGGTCGCGGCGATTCAAGCGGCCGTTGTCCATCAGACGTCGACGGAGGTCCTATGAATGAACGAGCAGTCTTAGAAGTCGAGAAGGTGAGCGTCTCATTTTCGGGACGCAAGATTCTCGACGACGTCTCCTTCGAGGTTCGTAGGGGTGAGTTCACTGGGCTCATCGGCTCCAATGGAGTTGGCAAGACGACCTTGCTCCGGGCCATATTGGGACTGCAACGCATTGACGCGGGAGAGATACGAGTGACGGGCGCCCCCCATCGCCGAGGCGCTCGCTCCTTGGGTTACGTACCACAAAAGGTGATCCTCGATCCCGACGTGCCCATGCGCGCGCGCGACTTTGTGGCGCTGGGCCTCGACGCCGAACGCTACGGCTTCACCCGGCGGACGAAAGAGCAGCACGCTCTCGTCGAACAGATGCTGGTGAATGTTGACGCTTCGGAATTTGCTGACCGCCGAGTGGGCGGCCTCTCGGGAGGTGAGCAGCAACGGGTCCTCATCGCGCACGCGTTGATTAGTCAGCCGGAACTCTTGTTGCTCGACGAACCGTTGGCCAATCTCGATCCGGCGAGCGTGCAAGAGATCGTGGCCCTGCTGCACCGAGTCGCGGGGGAGTACCAAGTAGGGGTATTGCTCTCCGCGCACGAAATGAACGCGTTGTTGCCGGTGATGGACCGCATTGTCTACCTCACCGATGGCCGCGCCGCCAGCGGCACGACGGAAGAGGTCGTACGTTCTGAGGTGCTCAGCAAACTCTACGGACATCACGTCGACGTGATCAAACTCCATGGTCGCGTCTTCGTCGTCGCTGAACCCGGGCGGGACAATAAGGACATCGCGGAACACTCGAATCTGACGGTGAGTTGAGCGAACGTGCGGTTTCTGTTCGAGCCCGGCTTCTTCTCGAGCGCACCCGTGCGCACCGCACTCGTGATTGGCGCACTGGCCGCGGTGATCTCCGCCGTGGTGGGTGTCGCCACCGTGGTGCGCGGACAATCGTTCGCCGGTCACGCCCTCACGGACGTCGCTACCGCGGGAGGCTCCGGTGCGTTCTTCACCGGGATTAGTCCATTGGTGGGCTTCATCGGCGCGGGCGTATTTGGGGCCGGGGCGATGGACGTCATCGGTATGGAGCGGCTGCGCAGTAGAGATATCGCCACTGGCATCGTCCTTAGCGTGGCGACCGGCTTCGCCGCCCTCTTCCTCTTTCTGGATGCTTCTAAAAGCGCGACGACTGGAGCGACTCAACAGATTCTCTTCGGCTCGATCTTCACCGTCAACTCTTCAATTGTTCCTTTTGTCATCGGCTTGAGCGTCCTCACGCTGATCGTGATGGGCCTTATCTATCGACCACTCCTACTGAGCTCCCTTAGTGGCGAGCTCGCGTCGGCGCGCGGGATCAAGCTTCGTCGAGTGGGGCTGCTCTTCATGCTCACGCTCGCGATCGCCGTGGGCGTCTCGTCCATAGCCATCGGGTCGGTGCTCTCCACCGCATTGCTCATTGGTCCCGCGGCGACGTCGCTCCGATTGACCACGAATATGCGAAACGCCATTTCCGTGAGTATCGCGCTCGGCGTCGTGGCGACGTGGCTGGGTGTGCTCTTGGCCTACGACAGTTACTACTGGTTTCCTTCTAGTAGAGGGCTCCCTGTCAGCTTCTTCATCGTGGCGCTGATCCTGCTCGCCTATGTAGTTTCGGGAGTTCCCGCGATCCGTCGATTCGCCGCTCAGTCGGCGCCAGGTCGACGTCACATGCAACTTGCGTCGCGGTCCGTCGTGGCCAAAAGAGCGAGCGAGGCGACATAATGTTTGCGGGCTTCATGGCCAACGCCTGGTTGGCCGGAACGATCGTCGCGATCGTGGCCGGCGTTGTGGGCTTTTTTGTCGTACTTCGCGGCGCGGCCTTTCCCGCGCACGCCATTCCCAATGGTGCCTTCGCCGGGGCGGCGGGCGCGAACCTCATTGGCCTTAATCCGCTGGTAGGACTCGGTGTCTTTTCGCTCGCCGCCGCTCTAGGAATTGGAACGCTCGGTCGGCGGGGCCGAAGCGACGCCGTGACGGCGCTGGCGTTGGTGACGATGCTCGCCCTCGGCGCGGCGCTTTTGAGTCAGAGCACCGAGTACGAGCCTCAAATCTTCTCACTCTTATTTGGAGAAATACTGGGCGTGAGTACGAGTCAGATCATTCCTGTCGCGATCCTCGCTGTGGTGTGTGTAACAGCGATCGGACTCTTGTACCGGCGACTCTTGTTGACCTCGCTCGCACCCGAGATCGCCGCTGCTCGAGGGGTTCGTCCCCAGGTAGTTGACACGATGTTCCTTATCGTGCTGGCGTGCTCGACGACCATGACGGTACCCGTCGTCGGTGCGTTCTTGATCTTCACCTTGATGATCGGTCCGCCGGCTGCGGCGCGTTGCTTTAGTGACCGACCCGGCCCCGCGTTGGGTGGCTCGGTCGTGATCGCCCTCTTGACTTTGTGGGCGGCTATTGCCTGCTCGTATCAGACCAACTGGCCCGTCGGGTTCTACGTGGGCGTCTTTAGCGCCACGTGGTACGGCGTCGGGCGTGCCTACCTCGCTTCGCGCCGGGGGCGCGACGCCACGACCTCGCTCGTAAGAGCACCGACGGCGTCGGGGTCCCTCTAGGGCCGGCGACGAAAGGGGGCGAAGACGTCATCGATTTGACGCGTAAGTGTCCGCGGTAGTCGTTTGGCGTCTGTCACACGGGGCTGAAAGAGTAGGAGGGTGGTGAAGAAATATCTCCAAGTGCCCGAGCTGATCCTGGGCTTTGACACCGAAACCACCGGACTGAGTGTCTTGAGTGAACGGGCCATCTCGTACGGATTCTGCGCCTATCGCTTTGGCGTGCCCCTGTGGTCCGAACATTACTTCGTCGTCCCCGACCGTCCGATCAGCGCCGGCGCCCATCGAGTGCACGGTCTGACCATCGAGGACCTTGAGGGTAAGCGAGAAAGCGAGTCGGTCTACAACGTGGAGGCGGGGCTGACGCTCGCCATCAAGATATTGAGGGATTTTCATTCACGCGGCGCCTACGTCGTGGGTTCGAACGTGGGGCGATTCGACCTGGAGATGTTGCGGCGAAGCTCAATGTCGGTACTCGGTACGGCGCTGGACGACGCGTACTTCGACCTCTCATTGCTTCGAATTATTGACGTGGTCGAACACGATCTCGCTATTGAGCCGAGCCGGGGAAATCGTCCGCGACGGGGGCTGGAGCACCTCTGTCGCCACTACGGCGTCACCCCGGGTGGTCATGACGCGCTCGGGGACGCTCGCGCGGCCGTTGAAGTGTTCATGGAGCAGGTGATCAACAACAACGCCGGACAACCGTCGCTTTCGTTGGCGACGGACGGGGATGAGTATCTGGCCCGGATGGAGCTTACGTAGCTCCAAACGCTTTGAAGAATTGATGCCGCGAGACTCTGGAGGATCTTTTAGTGGCGAGCGTTATCGAACAATCGCTACAGAACAGTGACCAAAGTGCCAATTGGCGTGTGCGGCCAAAGTGTTTGGGCGTCGGCGAAGGGCATCTCAACACAGCCCAAGCTCTGGGGCGAGCCGTAGCTGGCTCGAATGAAACCGTGCAGGGCGTCACCCCCGTGGAAATACGAGACCCACGGAATCCCCGGGTCACTGTAGTGCGATCCATCGGGATTCGTACCCGACATCGTCGTGGTGACGTAGCGCACGTACACCGGGTACGTGCCGTTCTCGGTCGGCGCCACGCTAATGCCCGTGTTCACCAAGGTGACGAAGATGACTTTGCCGTTTTGGTAGAGCTTGAGTTTCTGTGGGAGCGCTTGGTTGACCACGACGACGTTGTAACTCATCGGATCACGCTGGTCTCGAAGAGCCGCTTGGGTCATCGTCGTCCAAGTCACAGCGTCCATCACCCCAGTCGTGGCGAGTCCGTGAACGGATTGAAAGCGCATCAGCGCGCCTTGTAGAACAACGTTGTTGGTCCCAACTCGCCACAGTCCTCTAAAGGAACCGGGCAGTGCATGAAATCGCCAAGGGAACGTGCCAGGTAAGAGTTTGGTTGGACTTATACGTTTCGGCTTCGGTTTCGGCTTCGTCGTCGTGGTTGTGGTGGGTTGCGTCGTGGTCGTCGAGACCGACGTCGTCGTCACCGACGTCGTCGTGGTTGTCACCGACGTTGTGGTGGTCGTCGAAGTGGTTGACGTGGTTGTCGGTCGAACAGTTGGTTTAAACGAGACAGGTAAGTATCGAAGCGTGGCCAGTATTTGATCCTCAAGCCGTACCGAGAAGGCGGCCTCCGCTGATCGAGGTTTACCCGCGGCCTGGGCAACTGGTAACGCCATCAGTGCGGTGAACGCGATTGAGCCCGACGCAATCAAGCAACGAGTAAGCAGTCGGTCCAACTTCATGACACAAGGTTACTTTGGCGAGGGCCACTTTATGCCTCGTTTGGTGCGTGAAGGCAAGTCGTGACCTTGTTTTGAGAGAAGAGCAAGCTGGGGCGACCACCGCGGCGGCGGTGGACGACGCGTGGGCAGCGTTGTCACCAGCGCCGGGTCACAGCGCGCTCTCAATTTGTGTCCATGAAGAAGCACTGTTACGCTTGCACTCTCAATTGTGCGATACGCAGTACTGATTCACTTCTATGTCGGATTCGCTCAGTCTTAGACGTGAACTTGTGTAAAGGCGCGTTACCTATGTCACTTGGAACAAACGAGGCTCGTGTTGCCTCTGAGAAGAAATCTCGGAACACGCACTTTGTCTGTGTGATTCACGCCCCAGGGGCTTTAGTCGAAAACGAAGTTTCGAAATGGTGAAGTCAACCCAGACATCTCGGTTCGGAGGGAAGACACTGTTCGCCCTCGCATTCTGTGGTCTGCTGGCCACTTTCTTGTTCGCAACAACTCCTGCTGTCGCGATTTCCTCGAGCGGTGAGATCTACGCAACCTCAACCACGGCGGGGCCGACGACGACCGTACCGACCTCAACCACCACGACCACGATGGTGTTGCCTACCAAGAACACTGTGCCGGTGCTTCACATCAAGTCGAAACTCAGGTGGCCATTAATGGGCAGCGCCGCGGTGGCTATTCCCCAACTTTCCGTAGTTGCTTCATCACCCTCGCAACCAAGGGAGCCCATCGCCAGTCTTACCAAGATGATGACCGCGTGGGTCGTGTTACATAGGTTTCCTCTCACCTTCTCGCAGAGCGGGCCCTGTCTTACCGTCAACGCGCGAGACGTCGCGCTCTACAACTATGACGTCGCTACCGATCAGTCGAGCGTCAAGATCGTTGAAGGTATGAGGGTGTGCGAAGGGGTCCTCTTGCGCGGACTGTTCGTTCACTCGGCGGGCGACTACGCCCAACTTTTGGTAGCCCTTACCGGGATGAACCAGTCGAAATTTGTAGCCAAGATGAATCGAGACGCGAAAGCTCTTGGACTGTCGCACACACATTACGTAGATTTCACGGGCATCGCGCCGCGCGACCTGTCCACCGCGAAAGATCAGGCCACCCTCGCGGTGGATCTGATGACCAACGAACCGGTTGTCCAATCGATCGCCGCCTTATCCCAAGTGGCACTTCCGGTCGTCGGAGTCGTTAGCTCCTATACGCCGTTCATTGGCCACGACGGAGTGATTGGCGTGAAATCTGGATTCACGAATCCGGCCGGAGGCTGTGACGTGATGGCAATGAAGGTACTCATCCACCACACGGCCATTACCACGTACGCCGTCGTACTGGGACAACACGGCAGTGATCCACTGGGCATGGCCGGACAGGCCGCCTTAAACCTCTCGCATTCGCTTCGCGCATCAATTTCGCGGGTGGCGACGCCTACTGGCACTGAAGTCCAAGGGGTCGGATCACCCAGCGACCTCTCGTTCCCCACCCCCGCCTCGAAGAGTTAGAGGTTTCGCTGCTACTTGCCGCCTAGGAAGTGGACCGATTGGCAATGAGACAGTCGGGAGATCAATTGGCGTATCTCATTACTGGTGATGACGGCGGCGTCGATGAGCCCGGGTGAGAACTAAAGGTGACCAGCCTGCGTCTTCGGGATTTACGTTGGTACCCGGTGGAACCAATTCATCAATGCGGTCCAGTACCGAGGTCTCGAGTCGAATCGTCGGAGCCGAAAGTTGCGACTCGAGTTGTTCCATTGTGCGTGGCCCGATGATTGCCGCGCTTATCGCGGGGTGTTCGAGCACGAAGGCCAGGGATAGTTCAATGAGGCTCACTCCCGCCTCGTCGGCGAGGGCGGCGAGCTGGGTCACGATCTCGAGCTTGCGTTGATTTGCCGGGACGCCGAGGTCGTAACGTGCCGGCATCATGGCCGATCTACGGCTGACGTTTTTCTTACCTTCGCCAAACTTTCCCGACAGCCAACCGCCAGCTAAGGGACTCCATGGAATGACGCCCATCCCGTACGTTTGCGCGATGGGCAGCACGTTGCGCTCAATGCCCCGCACGAGGATCGAGTAAGGCGGCTGCTCGGTCCGGAAGCGCTCGCGCCCGTGACGCTCGGCGACCCACTGGGCTTCGACAATCTGTTCAGCGGGAAAGGTCGAGCTTCCAAAGTTACGAATCTTTCCGGCGTGCACGAGGTCGCTTAGAGCGCCGAGGGTTTCATCGATGTCGACCGACTCGTCCGGTCTATGAATCTGATAGAGGTCGAGGTAGTCGGTGCCCAAACGGCGCAGACTATGTTCGCATTCGGCGATGATCCAACGCCGCGAATTGCCTTGCGCGTTGGGATCGCTACCCATTTTGCCGTGGACCTTGGTGGCCAAAACCACGGTAGAACGATCGAGGGACGACAACGCCTTGCCAACGATGATCTCCGACTCTCCTTGGGAGTACACGTCCGCGGTGTCAATGAAGTTGATGCCCGCATCCAGCGCACGGTGAATAATTCGGATCGAATCGTCGTGGTCCGTGTTGCCCCAGGCGCCAAACATCATGGCTCCCAAGCAGAGCGGGCTGACTCTTATGCCGGTGCGACCAAGGTTGTGAAGTTCCATTCCGCCACAATATGGCTTCGCGTCGTACGTTCATTTAGTCAACCCTTTTTCCGCGAACTGTCTTGCTTACGACGCTGGGAAACCGTGCTGAAGCCAATGATCATGGGCATTTTGGAATATCGACGGATGGTAGGGTTGACCCCTTAGGGGCCGTTGGCGCAGTCTGGTAGCGCACTTGCATGACACGCAAGGGGTCAGAGGTTCAAGTCCTCTACGGCCCACGACGAGAACCCTTGATTGCAAGGGTTTTCAACTTTCATCTTCCCTGAATCGTCAACCTCCGACCTTTGTGTCAGTGAATCCGTCAGTGATTCATCGGAGGCACACATGGCAACTCGTAGAGGCAATCAAGAGGGCTCGATCTATCAACGATCTTCGGATCAGCGCTGGGTGGGCGCGGTCCTGATCGGACAGAACACACGGGGCCGACCGGTCCATAAGTACGTAACGGGCAAGTCACGCGCCGAAGTCGTCAGGAAACTCAAGCAGCTCCGCCGTGAGGTCGACGACGGGCTCAGTTCGATCGACCGCAACCTTAAAGTCAGCGAACTCCTTAATCGTTGGCTGGACGACGTAATCCGCCACCAAGTCGTTTGGAGTACCGCGAAGAACTACCGAATCATCGCGACGCACCACATCATCCCCGCCCTCGGGAACAAGCGAATCGCTGATCTCACCGTGGCGGACGTGGACCATCTTTTAGCGAAGAAACGAGACGACGGGTACGCCATCTCAACCGTGCGTCGCGTTCGATCGGTGCTCGCGCAAGCGCTCGATCAGGGCATCCGCTGGGGTCTCGTGGGACGTAACGTGGCCACGCTCTCTCGGGCCCCACGCGCCGTTCGCCAAGAGGGTCGGACTCTAACCCCGGAACAAGCCCGACACCTCCTTCACTCGCTCAAGGGACACCGACACGAAGCGCTGTTTGCGCTCATGCTTTCGACGGGTCTCCGTCGAGGCGAGGCGCTCGGTCTCATGTGGATTGACTTCAATCGCAAAACGGGCGTGCTCCGTATCAACCGACAACTGAAGCGAGAGGCCAGCGTGCTCGTCGCGGCCGACACGAAGACCGCAGGGAGTCGACGCGCGATCAACTTACCGGTACCAATGCTCGATGAGCTGCTCAAGCATGAGAAGCGACAACAACGAGCGAGGAATGAACTCGGCGACCGGTGGATGGAGACGGGGTTCATCTTCACGTCCGAGCTCGGCACGCCAATGGACCCGAGAAACCTCTACCGTGAGTTTCAAGAGGTGTGTCAAAAGGCGGGCCTCGGTCAGTGGCACCCCCACGAACTACGCCACTCCGCGGCCAGTCTTATGCTCGCCCAAGGTATTCCGCTCCAGGTAGTGAGCCGCGTGCTCGGCCACTCCTCTATTCGCATGACCGCTGACGTGTACGGTCACATCCTCGACCCCGACCGTGAGGAAGCGGCCAACGCTATCGGAGCGATCTTGTGGCAGAGCTACGAACGACAGTCAGAAGACTGAGCTTCCATAAGGCGCTCAATGAAACGGTCGAGCGCACTTCGCGGGATAAGTCGACGCCGACCGACGTGGACGCTCTCGATCGTCCCGCTCATGACCAGTTCATAGGTCGTCGTCCGGCCCAGACCGAGCAGCTCCGCCGACTGCTCCACCGTGAGCATGAGCCGCTCGGCGGGCGTGATCTTCGGCTCGAAACGCGAATCACTCGTCATGATCGAGGCCTTTCTGTCCGTCGAGTCGGCGTTCGCTATCGCGAGCGACACGCTCGGCCGTCAGTCCCGCTTCGAGGCGCGAGAAGGTATCGGCTAACTCGGACGCGCGGGGATCGTCATACCCGCGACCGTCGTAGTGAAAAGAACCTTCCAGGGGGTCGCCAGATCGACGCGACGCGTTGAAGTCGATTCTCGCCTGGCGCAACGCCCCGAAGGAAGTGGAGAACGCCCTCGACTTCGTGAGCAGTTGACCCGCGAAGCCCAGCGTGTGGGCGTGACCTCGAAGCTTCAGGGGCGCCAGGTCGTCGGCGAGATCCCACGCGCACAACGCCATGCGTCGAAGGTGAGGGTTATCGACGCGAAGGGTGATGTCACGTCGCGAGTCGAAACGGCGCGCGAGCTCTAGCGCGTCACCCGAGGTTTTGGTCACGTACTTCGCCAGATACGTCGACACCATCCGAGCGTCCTGCTCACCAGCGCCGAGGCCCTGGACGTTGAGCACGGTACCCCACCGGAACGTCGTGCCAGCATCTTCGAACGCGACCGCCTTCACGGCTCTGCGCCACGCGGCGTTAATCGCTAATTCGTCGAGGTCGAACACGTCCGCACCGGTTTCCACCTCATCAAGACGAATCAACGCGTGAAAGTGCACCAGCCCGCGACGTTGCATCTCGGCGACCTTGAGGTAGTGCATGCGCACCACGCGATGCAACACTTCGCGTCGAACACCAACGTCGCTCGCCAAATTGCGGCGCGCTTGTTGCACGGTCAGCGTCCACAGGCGCGACGCGTGAGCATTCCACAGCACCGCGCCGACGAAATCGAAGCAGTCGGCGCAGAGGGCCTGTCCGAGGAGTGGATCGTTCTCGGCGTGGATAACGCCGCACCACGAGAGTTGTCCGTGTGAACAACGCGCGCTTCCTGGTCGCCGTTGCACGCATCCACCGCGAGACGTGATGCGGTGCGTCGCACCGAAACTCGGCGCGGTCAGCGTGACGAACGACTTGGGACGACCGGCCACGGATTCGTCGACACCCTTCCCGCCGTTAAGTCCCGTGGCCGCGATGATCCAGGCGTCCGTGGCGTAGCGGCGCGAGCAGGCGGGGCAGACCGCTTCCCGTCGGTCCTTGCAGGCGACCTTGAAGGCGGTGGGTTCCACTTCCCCGGTCGCGAGATTCACCGCTTCGCCGCGCAAGCGAATCGGGTGCGAGCACTGACCGGCAGCTTCGACCTCGCGCAAGAGACGTTGGCGATCATCCCCGTTCATACGCGTCGCAGTTCTATCGCGCGCTCGACGACCCAATCGATTTCGTCGTCGTCGAGGTTGGCGGTGCGGAGTTGAACTGGGACACCGCCTTCCGCGAGGAGGAAGCCAACGCCCCGTTGGGCCGGATCAATCGACGACGCCGAGTAGCCCTCGGCCGCCCAGCCTTGTCCGAGGATCGTGTCCGACGCGTCCCTGGTCGCACAGCGCATGGCGAGGCGGTAGGAGAACAGGTCTCGAATGAACGTCGGGACCACCTCGTGGCTTGGCTTCTGGGTCGCCGCCACGACGATGATGCCCGCCGCTCTTCCACGAGCCAGGAGGTCACGGAGCAACTCAGCGAACCGTTCGCGCGTAGCCCGCTCGCCACCGCGCAGGAAGAGAGCCAGTTCGTCGATAACGACCATCTCCAACCCGTCGACGTCGTCACGTTGTAGCTTGCGTCGCCGATTGGCCGCCAGTACGTGAAAGCGCTCGTTCATCATCTGTTGGAGGTCTTCGAGTACGCGCACGGCTTCGTCGAGCGAGGAACCTACGAACCGGTCGGCCACGTCTCGCCACGCGGCGAGTTCCACTTCCTTCCCGTCGAACAAGGTCAGATTGACGTGAGGATCGAGGGCCGCAGCCCCCACGATGGAGGCCAGCGCGACCGACTTGCCCGAGCCGGACTCTCCGCCAATGAGGAAGCTGTGTTCGACGAGTCCGACGGTGACCGGTGCCCCGTCCTCACCAGTGCCGAGTGTGATGGGGTCCCAGAGCAACGTCCGTTCGGCCGTCAGCAGTGGTGACGTGATGGGACGCGCGAAGGGGTCCTTTCGCAGCACCGTCAGTTCGACGACGCGGGCTGTTTCGAGTGAGGGCCGAACGCGAACCGACCTTGCGTCGAGTCCCACCGCGAGTTCGGGGAGTTGGCGTTCCAAGGACTCCAAGTAGATGCCCGTGGGCAACCCCAGCACGTAAGTGAGTCCCGCCGGGAGTTCCTTCACACTCTTAACGACTGGGAGTGTGCCCGCGCGACCAACAACCTCGCACGACCACAGCACGGCTTGGAGACGAATCTCCCGGTGGTTCTTGACGATCCCCGACTTGATCGCCCGACGCAGTTTGCGAAAGGCGATGAGTGAGCCAACGATCACCACACCTACGAGGTCTGGTCCCATATGTCCGAGGTACTTATGCGCGAGTTCCAGCGCGACCGACGTCACGACGATAAGACCGAACTCCAGACGCCACCCCCAGACGCGATACGGCATCCAGGGGAGACGTGTGGGGTCCCTCGGAGCTTCCCTATACATGGCGACGACCTAAGCGACGACTCCACGCGCACCAGGCGAAGGGAATCAGACCGGCCACACCGAACGTCCCGAGCGTCCAAATCAACACCAAAATGAGGATGTTCATCGCGCACACGAGCCCGACGCTCGAAACGAGCAGCCCGCGCATTAGCTGGCGGCTCGGATGAGTTCGATCCGCTCGGCCCGGAAGCTCACACCGTGGTTGGTTCCCACTTCCCACGTGATCGCCACGAGGCCAATGACCTTGACTTGGGTGAACTCGACGAGGCCCTTGGGCTCACCCGAGACCTTGACGTTGATCGAGTCCTTCACGCCACCACCGGCCGCAAAGAGCGGCACGTTGAAAAGTGGCGTGCCCGACTCGTCGAGTTTCGGTGCTTTGGTGTCGTAGTCGAGGATCGGTTCGGCCGGTCCCGCTGAGGCAAACTTCACTGCTTGAGTATCAATAGGCAAACGCATAATAATGTTCCTTTCGGGGAGAGGAGTTTCCTCACCCGATGAACTCACAATGGTCGCGACGCAGCGGTGTTTACACGAAAAAGTTTGCGTTCATTTTGCGGAGTAGTTTCCTAGTTACTGGCGGTTACCGGCGGACACTGACGGACTGAGGACCACCGGGCGCTGCGCGCCCGTCGTCCGATTCTTCTTGACGACGAACTCCGTCCCGGCACTTTCCGCGGTTGAACTCTTCAGTACATATATCAAGTACTAGATCCGGCTTCGAGCGCACTACGGTGAGACTTTATTCTCGAAGAGTCCGAATCCCGCTCTACTACGCACGAGTCGGTAACCGCCGGTGATCTGTTTAAACACGTCCGCGTGATCGGGCGCGCTCAGCACAAGAGGTAGCAATAGATACTGCACCTTGCTGGCAACGGGTAGCCTGGCCCCCGTGTCATTCAAGAGGCCCCAATTCGAGGCGTAAAACGGGGTTGGCCAGACATAGATCTGGTCTCGGTGGTCGATGTGCGACACCAAGGGATACCACGCCGAGACCACGGAGTTCGCGGGTAACCCCTTTTCAAGGTAATTGAGGGCATTGATGGAACTCGATGGTACCCAACCCGCGCTGACTTTGTTGGTCGAAAACGGGGCGAAACCCCACTGGGCGCAAGACCACACGGCCGCGATTAGGGCCACCGTCGTCAAGACATTTCTGCGCCAGACGTGGGACTGTTTAGCGATGGCGTAGAGCGTCCCCAAGACGAGTATCGGCGCGAGCGCCATTGAGTATTGGTAGAGAATCTGATGCATGTACGGGTCATTGCTGATGATGTTCTCCGCGACCACGAGGACCCCGATGAGGGCAATCTCCGGAGAGAATAGAAAGGCGAAGCCGACGGTGCTGCCGAGCTGCCAAAGATAGAAGGGGCGACCCTGCGAGCCCAGATACGACCAGAGTTGGCCGGGCCTGTGAATGGTGGTACCGAGCAGACCCGAGACGCCACCGAACGGGACGCGCGAGGCATAGATACTCGACGAACCGAGTAGCCATGGGATGATCAGCCAGTTAGCCACCATGGCCCACAGCACCGACCCGACGATGATCGACACTCCCAGTCGGCGATCTCGCCGAGCAGTGACCCACACGCCTAAGGGAACGACGAGTAACGCTACGTCCTCCTTCACCATCAAAGAGAGCAGCACCATGACGACGAGTAGTACCGACTTGTTCTCGATGGCGGCGTAGATTGCCAGACTGATGAAGAGCACTAGGAACGCCTCAGGATGGAACTGATTGAGGTTGCCTTGCTGCAAGAGGGGGTTCAGTAAGTACGTGGCGACGAGCGACGTAGCGATGAGTGTGTTCTTGATGTACTTGCGAGCCAATAGGTAGATGGGGACGGTGGGACCAGCGAGCAAAAGCGTCTGTAAGACGAGAAGACCCTGCGGCTCGGGGAAGAGTCGATAGAACGGCGCGAACAGAAACAGGATGAACGACGTGTGGTCACCGAAAAGGTTGCGCCCCATGATTGTGACGAAGGGCTCGTGGAAATGTGAAATGAGCCACATGCCCTGATCAAAGATTGCGAGGTCGAAGGGAGGCTCACCGTAGCCGTAATACATCTTCAGGCTCAGGTGAATAAACCATCCCACATAGAGAACAACCAGGAGGGTGGTCCCTATGTACTTCATCCGAGTAACCGAACGCCAGGTCCGCACCGTCCAACTCGACAGGGCGAGCAGGGCACGGCTGGAATTCGTTAATGGCCGCGCATGTTTGGCACGAACAATGTGGACACTCGATAACTCATCATTCATTTGAAAGGAACTATAGAGTCCCTCCTAAATTATTTTTAGAACATGGTGGACGCTTCATTATCTGGTCTCGCTGATCAAACAAGGGGGTCCTTAGCTGTGCTGTAAAGTGGATAATCACACGCGTGAGAAGATGTCGAAAAAATTGATGGCGAGCGTGAAGCGCATCCAATATTTCAGTAGCACCCCCGCAGTTTTTCACTCGATTGACAGTTTTGAGTTGTCTCTTTGCGCTGCCCGCAAGAGATCACAACTAGCTATGCCGGGGTATTTGCGAGCTCCCCAATTCAAAGTGCGTCAGTGATTCCGTCAGTGATTTCTCTGAATCAAGATGAACGGGAGCGAATGCGAGTGATACGATTGCCGTGAAAGACGGACAAGTTGAACGCGGTGGGACGGCGTTGAACGGCTCAGTGGCAGATGACACGCAAGGGGTCACAGGTTCAAGTCCTGTACGGCCCACCGATCGTTGCTGATATCACAACGTATTCAATAGTTCATCCGGGAAACCACTGACGGATTCATCCCCACATAACTTCTCTACGGATTATGCGTTGTTAGGGTGGGGCGATGATTTCGCACAAAGTTGTTGTACTCGGTGGCGGAGTCGCGGGGCTGTCGTCTGCTCTACTCCTGGCGCGTGCGGGCCACTCGGTACTCGTACTCGAGCGCGACCCCTTCCCACTCGGCGAGGCGACGTCATCTCCGCAGTGGCCCCGCAAGGGCATCCCTCACTTTCTGCAGCCTCACGCATTCATGCCCTGCGGGCGTCAAGTTCTGCGTGACCGACTACCCGATGTCTATAAGGCGCTTCTCGACGCGGGCGCCCAAGAAGTCGACATGCGACGCAAACTGCCCGGGGCGACCAAACCGGAAGATGCAGATCTTCAATACCTCGCAGTCCGTCGCCCCCTTATTGAGTGGGCCCTGCGTAGGGCAATCGCTTCCGAGCCGCTCATCGAGGTGAGATCCGGCGCTGAGGTATCAGGGCTACACCTCGAGGGACGACGTGTCACCGGCGTGGCGATCAATGGGACCGAGGTTCCCGCGACGCTCGTGGTCGACGCGTTGGGACGGAGAATGCGAACTGCGGAGTGGCTCGCCCAGCAGGGGATCAAGGAGGCGCCGTTTGAATCAAGTGACTGCGGGGTCATTTACTACAGCCGCTACTACCGGCTGCAGGACGACTTCGAACTTCCCGATGGCCCTTGGCTCCTCGGGCCGAGGGGGGACTTAGGCTATATGGGCTACTCGACGTTCCCCGGTGATAATCGAACGTTTGCAGCGCTTTTGGCGGTGCCGCCTGGGCGCTCGTCGTCGAGGGCTCTCAAAGAGGCGGTCGTGTTCGAGGCCGTTATGGCGGAGATTCCCGTGATGCGACAGTGGGTCAACCCCGAGGGCATCGTGCCGATCACTGACGTGCTAACGATGGCGGGATTGCGCAATACGCTTCGCGGCTTTCCGTATGACTCGGTGTCCGGTCTCTTCCCCGTCGGTGACTCGATTTGCCACAGTGATCCGGTGCTCGCGTTGGGTCTCTCGTTCGCGCTACTCCAATCCGTCGAGCTCGCTGATGCCATCGACAAACAGCCAGATCTCGATGAGTCTGCGGCTGCGTACCGGGAGCGCACCGAGCCACTCATCCGCGAACGATTCGACTACGCAACGCAACTGGACGACCAGCGGCTGCGGATGTGGAACGGCGAGCCGGTCGAATTCACATCAAAGGATGGCGCCAACGCACTCTTCTCAATTGTTGCCGGCGGCGTCGCCGCCCTCGAAGACCCTGACGTCTTCCGCGTCATCGCCCGGAGGAATGGACTTCTCGATAGCTTGCACGTCCTCGATGACGACCACGTCATGCAGAGTCGGATCGAAGAGATCTTCCAAGCCACTGCAGCGGCACCCAAGTCGCCGAGCGGCCCTACTCGTGACGAAATGGAGGCGATCGTCGAGCACGCGATCACAGGCGTCGATTGACTCGCCGTCCTCGGGACAACGGGATGCCCGAAGAATTTCAATCTCAGTGATAGGAACGATCCAACAAGTCACCGAAGGGCTCAGAGTGGTCTGAAAGCTGTTAGCCAAGGTCTACCAAAAAATCCTTGGTAAGAAAGGATCTCGTCCTACGTTCATTATGCGAAAAACCGCCGCGGGCGACCATTGTCAGCGACGCTGTCAGGAACCCGAAAGCGAGACTCAAGAGCGGGTTTTAGAGGCAATGGCGATGGATCGATCTATCAACGCTCGACGGATGGTCTCTGGCGGCGAGTTCAAAAAGTGCGCCGCGACGGCATTGGTCACCTAGTTCGAAAGACCGTGACGGCCAAGACTCGAGCCGAAGTAGTCCGCAAACTCAAGCAGGGTCATCGTCGCTTTGATGACGGTCTGCCCACGAAGAATATCTCAACCTGGTCGAAACTCCAATGGAGCTCGCGTCGAGTTTGAGTCGAGTCACCATTTGTACGAACTTGAGGATTCTCCTGCGAAATCATCTTGGTCGTAAATAAATGTTTACTAAAAATAGGTCTGATATCGACTGTGAGGGTCCGCAACGTCGCGAACGCATACTTCGACCATTTCATCACAACTGCAAGTCCACGGTGGCGCTCTTAGAATTTCATCATGCACATTGACGACAATCAAAGCCGTCAAGCACTTCCTCAGAGAAGAGTTGCGAATGAGGAACGGCTCATCGCGCTCGGTCGTGAAGTTGATGGTCGTGCGACGATTTCTCCGTCGCGGAGCCAGCGAAGATCTCGCTTGTCGGGGGTGGATGGCAATGCTCGACTGACGACGTCAGTGGCGGCCGTCATTTTCGTTCTCTTGGCGATCGAAGGCGTGACCATTCTTCGAATTGGGAATCTTCTCGATGCCCACGTGTTCATTGGCGTCGTCTTGATCCCGTTGGTAGTTGTCAAGATTGCATCGACATGTTGGCGATTTGTGCGGTACTACGCGGGCGATCCAGAGTATCGTCGCAAGGGCCCACCGGCGATCTTGTTTCGGCTCCTTGGACCAGTCGTTGTCGTACTGACGGTGGTGGTGTTCGTATCGGGCGTTGGTCTCGTCGTATTGCTACCAAGGTCCTTGCGCCAAGAACTACTCTTCGTTCACCGTGCAAGCTTTATCCTGTGGCTAGCCGTAATGACGTTGCACGTGCTTGGCCATTTAGGCGAGACGATGCGACTTGCGCCGCGTGACTGGCTGCTCAGGACTCGTCGACAGGTTTCGGGTGCTTCATCGCGTCAGTGGATTCTCGCTTGTAGCGTGGCGCTTGGTGCGCTGGGGGCCGTCGCCCTCACGCCGCATGCGTATGGTTGGTTTTCGTCTTAGCGGTTGGAGTTTCGTGGCTTCATCACTAAAAGTTTCCTCGCGATGGAAGAACTTGGGTTGGCGTCACTGCACCTGACCAACGGAATGTCTTGGGAGTTGGCCGGCGGCTTTGAGATCGGCTCAGTCCTTGTTGCCTCAGTCACCGATGCCGGGCATCTGCGTCGGCCGGAGGGCGAAGAGCGCTGATCGTCTCCGACCGAAAGTTTAGTGATGCATCAGGAAAGGGTGGATAGTGGTCACTTTGGAAAATTGGTCGAAAGGCAAAATGGATGACCGGCCGGATCAAGAAGAACGAGGTGGCGGTCGGGATCTGGTTGGGTTTCCGCCCGCACGGCGCCGAGAGAGATTGCTCGCTTTTCAGCCTGCTCGAGATCATCAACATCGAGGTCGATGTGCGCCTGCTTTGGCACCGGCCCTTGGGGCCACATCGGCGGCGCGTAGTCCTCGACCCGATAGGCGTTAAGTAACAGGTGATCGAGCTTCACGATGGCAATGTCTTCGGAGTTGAAGATGATATCCCCACCAAGCAGTTCTGCCCAGAAGTCGCTCAGCGGTCCCGGATCAGCACAATCCAGCCCTATCGCTCCCAACCGAATTTTCAACATATGGAAATCGTACATATTCCAATTCGGTCCGAGCAATCGAATCATCCCGAGTCACCCAGGTGGTGCCCCGGACACCGGACACGCCCCTATAACGAGCAGAATTGGAGAAGTACACGACAGGTCGGCGCGCCTATGATTTTCGCATGCCAGTTTCCGACTGTGCAATGTCCATCGCGTGCACAACCCCGACGTTGCGCTTACCCGTTCGGTGATCGTAGTCATAACATGAATGGACGCCACCGTGAGGCGCCGAGACGAGATCTCTCATCCGTCTCGACTCGTCCATGTTGACCGCCGAGTACGTTGAAAGGAAGCGAAACTTATGAAAACCATGACATGTAAACAATTAGGTGGTCCTTGTGACTTCCCACACCGTGGAAATACCGGTGATGAAGTCATAAAGGCGCAAAATAACCATCTAAAGGAAATGGTCAAAGGCGGTGATGAAACTCACCGAGGCGCCTTGAAGGAGATGAAGGGTAGGTGGAAGAATCCCTTATCAGGAATGGGGTGGTATCGGAAAGCCAAGCTCGATTTTGCTGCTCTTCCCGAAGACTGATCGGTCATCAAGGCGTTGAAAGCAGTTTGGTGATCGCCTGAACGTGCTGTGGCAGCCCTCGGTACCATCGGGCGCACGATTTTCTGAGGTCGGGGATGATAGAGATAGGTAATGCGAGGGCAAGATTTGTGGCAACGCCGGTCTAGTCGAGTCATCGCCATTGTTGGTTCGGTACTCGTTGCGATCGGTCTTACGGTCTCTTCCAACGCCGCCGCCACCTCCGCGACAACAACGAGCACAATTGTGCTCTTCGGGGGTCACGGTGTCGGCATCGTTGCAACGTACGATCTCAACACCGGGTGCAGCGAAGTTTTCCTTTCGACCGACATGATCAAGTGGCGCAACATCACGCCACCGCTGAAGAATCCCGCGGGCATCCCAAAGGGCCAATGTCCTTACGTCTGGAACAGCGCGTACTTCGTTTCGCCCAGCGACGGATGGCTTCTGGCGCGCAATGGCGGAAGTACTAACACGATCTTGCGACACACATTGGACGGGGGGAGAACTTGGATCACTCAACCTGGCGGTGACACCGGGAGCAACGGTGGCGGGGAATCCATCAGCTTCGTCAGCGCCGCGCTGGGCTGGCGACAACAGTTTGGATTTGGCTCAAATTTCAATTTTTCACTTGAGCGAACATTGAATGGAGGGACGACGTGGGCAACTCGTTCGCCCGACCCCCAAGGTTCGTGCATCTCCGCTAGCGACGTCTTCGCATCGGCAAACGTGGGTTTCGCCTCCGTAACGTGGGCGCCGGCGACCAACCCCACGCATCTATGGCGGACCAACGACGGCGGCGTGCACTGGTCCTTGATGACCCTTCCTCGTCCTTCATCTGTCCCTTCTACGACGCTCGGGCTGTACGGCAAGCCTGTCTTTTCTGGACTCATCGGAGTGGTGCCCGTGGACTACCCCGACGGAAATCGCCAGGCAGTTTACTTTTACGTGACGCACGACGGCGGTTTGAGATGGACCCTTGACTCCGTGCACCCGCGAGTTGTTGTCGGAGGAGTACTTCGAATTAATCGTCAAAGTGCCGCCGCGCAGCCGTGTTTTGGTGGGACGTTGACGCCAGTCGCCTCTCGGCACGTGGTCGTTATTGCTGCCGCGAGCCCGACAACCTGGTGGATACTTCAGCCGGGAGTAAAGGGCGAGGGGTCCGTCTCTATCGTTTCGCTCAAGGGGGACCACATTGCGTCAACGAAATTGCGTGATCTGCCCTCGACACAAAAAGAAACTGCACTTGCTGCTCTGAACTCGAAGGGCGCGTTGCTCACACTCCCGATTCCCTACGGATACCAGTCCACCTACGAAACTTCGAACAGCGGAGCCTCCTGGACGAAGCTTGACTTTCCAACTCCAACTGAGACTTCGGCGGGATTAGGCTAAGTCTCAAAGCGCCAGTGGCTGGTAGTAGATCTGTCACGGCGGGCNNGTCCCGCCTTGACGCCCTCAGCGCTGACGATTGCCCGCGCAGAAAAGTTCAAGTAGACGACGGCGTTCCTCTCAATGGGAATCGTTTGTGAATCCTTTCACGGTATCCAGTGCACTGTTGGCAGGCAATCGATGGTCGATATCGGTGACAATTGAATTTCCAGACGTACACTTTAGGTTGGCAGTGACGGGCACGAAGTGGTGTCCAAAAGGAGTGACGACATGGAGNNGCGACATCACGACAGTGACGACGCAGTCGACGCTCCGGCCGGTGACGGCGCTGACGTGGTCGCAGCACCGACGACTCGGTTGTTGCATCCCGGTGAAGGAGGCTATAGCGAGGCTCTTGCCGAATGGGATCTTCA
>PLBM01000087.1 GCA_003134515.1 Acidimicrobiaceae bacterium
TCGGTGCCCCCGTTGGTGAAAAAGACCTTCGCCGCTCCTTCAAAGGAGTGGTCGAGAATCATCTCGGCGGCCCGGTAGCGCGATTGGTAACCGTGCTGGGGGGCGATGGTGGCCAAAGTCGCAGCCTGTTCTTGGATGGCGCGAACGACGTCGGGGTGCTGATGACCAAGGTTGGTGTTGACGAGTTGAGAGGAAAAATCGAGAAAGGTGACACCGTCCTCGGTGGTGACGTAGACGCCCTGCGCCGACTTCACCATCATCGGGTTGATGGAACCCTGCGCCGACCACGAGTGAAAGACGGAGGCTTTCTCTCTCTCGAGGCTGGTAAGTGCGGAGCGGTCGGTGGCCATATTTAAGTCCCTTGTTTCGTACCGTTGACGCTAACTCACTCCGAAGTGCCTCTACTTACGTGCCAAGGTCAGTACGTCCGTGGAGAAAAACGCCTTATGCGGTCGCTACTTACTCGCCGTGCTCCGCGATCCTGCGCTCTCTCTCGATCAACATCTCCTTCGAGCCGTCGTCCTCGCGGTTCGTGGACGTTCGAATCTCAGCCGCCGCCGTGGGGTCGTTGACCTCTGTTCGGCCAAAGACCCCTCCCGTGCCGAGTCTCGGCCCTAAGAGGCCACTACGTGTGTTCTGGTCCGTTTCGGCCTGCTCCTCGGCGAAATCGGCCGCTTCATGACGATGGTGTTTGTGGTCCTTGTCATCGCTCGACGCCGACGGGCTGAACATGTTCTTAAAACGGTTAAAAAATCCCATGCTTCGTAACGTACCGCACTTGAGATAGCGGCGGCGAGAAAGTTTGACCAACGTCAAGATTGGTTCAACCACAGCGCTTTGGTGGGGCTAGTAAGAATCGAACTTACGACCTCGTCATTATCAGTGACGCGCTCTAACCGACTGAGCTATAGCCCCGCAGGGGTACCAATCTACACCAGGGCATGAATCGCTCTAGGTGCTCGTCGTCTCCCAAAACTTCGACTTCATGGACTGACTGGCGGTGCCAAGCAGCGTGCCCGTGCGACTCCAAAGAAAACCGGTGCCCTGAGCGAAGCCGCCGGCGAGTGCGTGCAGGTGAATCTCGATGAGCACCCACTCCGTTGGTTCGAGCGTCGCAACACGAATCGTGTTGTCGAGACTGTGTCCCATGGTCTGACGGCCCATTGGTTGCGAGGCGCCTCCGGCAACGAGATCGCCAAAGATCGCCAACGTCGCGGCCGAAGGCGCCAAGTGATTGGGGACCCGCGCCCACAGAGCCGACACCGGCGAGCCCAACGTAGAGTCCAGTTCATCGAAAGCTCGGCCGATGGCGATGCGCGTCTCGATGTGATCGAAGATGGAGTTGTCAAACTGACGGGTTAAGACGCGCGGGGGACACCCTTCGGGTGCGGGGACCTCGGGCATGGTGAGCCACGGGACCGGGGCGTTCAGTTCACCGGTACCCAGGGCGGCATTCACGGTGAGTACCTCGCGTTCTTCGAAGTAGGTGGTGGCGCGAGCTTGGGTGACGCGATTACCCACGACCGCGAGATCAACTTCGACGTTGACCTCGGCGCCCAGTGGCGCGAAGGAGAGGTAGTGCGCCGCGGCGTAGATGGTGGGCCGTGCACTGGCCTCTTCGAGGGCGACGATGCCCGACGCCAGGCCGCAACCGCCGAAGAGAAACTTCCCGGGCGTCATCAGCCGTTCGGTAACACGAAAACGCCACGTGGTCTCGCCCACTCGCTGCATTCCTAAGAACTCCTTGACGTCCACGAGGCATGAGGTTACTGGAAGAGCCGCGCAGATCTTCGCGATGATGAGCTAAGAAAGTTCGCCACCGGGCAGACTTGAGAGGTGATCGACCCGCGCTTTATCTATCTCGCGTTAGCGCTCGCCGCCTTTGGCGGTTATGGCTACGTGCGTGACACGTGGCGTGGCGTGACCTCGCCGAATCGCGTGACGTGGTCGCTCTGGGGTTTGGAGGGTGTACTCGCGTTTGGCGTCGAGATCCAACAGCACGTCGGTCTCGCGTCGTTGATGACCTTGATGCTCGGACTGGGACCGTGCGTCGTGGTGCTCGCGTCCTTTCGAAATCCCCAGAGCGCGTGGAGGATTGACGGCTTTGACGTCGTGTGCGGTGTTATCTCCCTCGCGGGACTGGCCTTTTGGGCCTTCGTGCACGAGCCCACGGTGGCGCTGGTCGCTTTTGTCGGAGCCGATCAGGTCGCGGCGTTGCCGACGGTGCGCAAGTCCTGGCTCGTGCCGCGTACCGAGTCGCCACGGGTGTTCATCATGGGCAGTTTGAACTGCGGCATCACGATCCTCACGCTGAAGTTCTTTAGCACCGCCGGCGCGCTCTTTCCCGGCTGTGTCGTCGTGACGGACTTGGTGTTGGCGGTCCTGATCGTCGCGCAAGTGGGACCGCGCGTGCGGGGAGAATCGGTTGAGTGGCGAACGCACTCCTCGCGCCCCACGTTCCTGGGAGGCGGCGCACAGCGCCGAGAATGACGAGAGCTCGCGCCGCGACGTTTGGTACAATGAGGTCCCTGCGGGGACGTAGCTCAGTTGGTAGAGCGCGGGCTTTGCAAGCCTGAGGTCGTGGGTTCGATCCCCATCGTCTCCACCAAACGTGTCAGTCGGCGCTAGGTCTTTTCTTGGGTCTGATAGTGCTCACGCCAGATGAGGCGATAGACCCGGGTCTTGCGAGGGATCGAGCGGATCCCAGGGATAAAGGGGACGAGTAAGAGCCCGAGCGAAAGCACCATCATGAGGGCCATCACGAGGACGTCAGCGTTACCACTGGTGGTCATGGGCGGAATCTGGTACCACAGGGTGTAGAGCCACAGCCAGGCCTGGCCGGGGTAGCTCCCCGTTTCGTTCATCATGCCCCACTGGTCACCGGAGAGGTGTTGTTTCTGGGCGAGGTTCGCTAAGTAGGTGCCGTCGGCCAGGAACAGTAGTGGCAGCGTGTAGTTCGTCGTGTAGAAACCTGCTTGGGTGATGAGCGCTTGGTCCAGAGCCCCGCTGCGGGCCATTTGGGTGAGGTCCTCGATGAAGACTGGTACGGGTCCGGCGTTAGTGGCATTGACGGCGACCTGGCCGTTGGCGAACGTCATCTTCCCCGCCGCCTTGGTGTAGTTGGCGACCCAACTCGCGCGCGTCGACGAAGACGCCTGTGACCACTGGCTCAAGTCTGTCGAGAGCACGGGCTGATTGGGCTGGGACTTCAAGGGAGCGATCACGAAGTCTCTGACCGTGTTGACGGCGATGCGAACCCCCACCCACTTGGCCAGCGTGAAGGGACCCAACTGCGGACCAGTGGAGGCGTGGTTGTAGGGCGCGCCGTACTGCGCGGAGGTTGACGTGCCGTTTAGTTCACTTAGGGCGGTCGAGGCGAAGTCAATCGGGGCGGCGTTCGACCAAGTCTTGATCGTGATGGCGTGCTCGTCCGGCGAGCCAAAGACGATGGCCAACAACAAGGTGAGCAAGGACACCGCCACCAGCGCAATGGTGCCTTCTTTGATGATGTCGTAGGGGCTGTGGCCGCCCTTCCACTCGGGGGCGTCGACGTCGGGGCGAAAGGTCTTTTTCCTCATCGAGGCGCCTTGGGAACTTCTTCGAAGGGAGGCACGACGCCCTTCACCCGCACCATTAGTACGTGGATCGCCGTCAAGACCACGGCGGCCAGGGGCAAGAGCACGATGTGCCACATCAACATCTGGCCCAAGTTCAACACGTTGAAGAAGGCGCCCACGCCCGTCGAGTTCATGCCGTCCTTGGCTTGGGTCGAGATCCACTGCGAGTCAAAGTTGGATTGGCTGACGTATCCGGTGAAGGCGGCCCCTACCGACGTGAGAAATGTCACGACACCGGTCATCCATGTCATCGCGCGCCCGCCACGCCACGCCGCCATGAAGTACTTACCCCACAGGTGCACNNGTGGAGCGAATTCACGAAGAGTCCTACGGACGAGGAGTGCCACCACTGCGGTCCCCGTAAAGCGAGCAGGCAACCGGTGGCTATCACGACCGCCAGCGCGGCCATCGTGGTGACACCAAAGACGTAGATCCACGACGACACGTACGTGGGCTGCTTGTCCGGCAGCAACTTTTCGGGGGGCAGCTTGTCGGTGACCCGTCGGCGTAGCCGGGTGGTCCACTGGCGGTCGATCTCGGTCGTGCTCATGGGTTCTCCTTACGACGGCGTCGCCCAGGAAAGGGCAGCAGGATCGCGGCGACGAACGTGACCGCCATCAACACAATCACTAAGACATTGGCAATGCTGATTTCAATGAAATGCCAATGCAGATAGTGACCGAGATTGTCGAGCGGCACTAATGCCGCGAGTGAGCCATACCAGGACATCAAAACCCCTCTTCGTGGACGACTGCGGACTCTGGTTCAACTTACTAGGGTCTCACGCGTCTGCGGTTACGTAATTCCACCCACCGCCGTCACGTAGTTTCCCCTGGTCGACAGCGACTGAGCATTTTGTTGACGATTGTGTCAGGGAAATATGCGTTGCTGACACTGAGGATTCAACGCGAACCTTGACGAATTAGGCAAGACGCTTCTTCATCCCGGGTTCGCGGTCGTGGGCGATTTGGCGAAGATTGAACTGAGTGAGGCCGATGGTAAGAGAGATCGCGCCGGCCACGTGCAGTTCGACGAGCCAGGCGGGCAAGTGGGTCAAATACTGGGTCGCGCCAATGGCCGCCTGCACCAGTGCGATGTACACCAGGCGGCGAACGCCGAGCTTGAGCGCGGTGGGCGCGTCACTCTTCCAGATGGCGACGAGCACGCCGGTGACCAGCCCGATGAAGAGCACGGCCGCCAACGAGTGCACCCACGCGGCCGACGAGAGCGCGAAAGGCAGCCGTCGCGCCACGAGTTGACCTTGGGAGGCGCCGGCGTGGGGACCCGAGCCTGTCGTGGCCGTGCCGGTGAGCACGAGCACGAAGAAGGGAAGCCACATCGCACGAGCCACGAGGCGAAAATAAGGGTTGCGCACGTCGGCGCGTGCGCCCGGACCGTAGACGTACTTCGCGTGGTGATAGAGCGTCGCGCCGATCGCCACCATCGCGAGACTCAAGAGCATGTGGAGTGACACCAAATAGGGATTGAGCTTGGAGTAGACGACAAAAGCCCCCAGGACGGCGTCGGCGACGACGCCGAGAACCAATGCGCCGGCCAGCGCAACTAAGTCGACGCGCCACTTCTCTCGAAGGAGCGCCGCGACGAAGGTGACGCCGACGAGCACGACCAGGGCGATGGTCACCATCCGGTTGCCGTACTCGATGAGGGGATGAAGACTCCACGACCCGGTGAGTCGGTCGTGAAAACAGGTGGGCCAGTCCGGACATCCCAGCCCCGATCCCGACAGACGAACGGCCGCGCCGGTGAGCACGATGACGATCATCGACAGGAACGTGGCCAGGGCCAACCAGCGAAACACTGGACCAGTCACGCGACGGCGCGTCAAATAAGGCACCGACCCAGCCTAGGTAATTGGGTGACTCCTAGGATGACCTCTGTGACTCTCTCCGCGACCACGCCGCACTCGACGGTTGAGGTGTTGAAGGGTTACCTGGCCCTCACGAAGCCGCGCATCATCGAGTTGCTCTTGGTGACGACCGTGCCGACGATGATCGTGGCCGCGAACGGTTTCCCGCGCTTGTGGTTGATCGTCGCGACGTTGATTGGCGGCACGCTTGCCGCGGGTGGCGCGAACGCATTCAATATGGTGATCGACCGTGACATTGACGCCATCATGGAGCGAACCAAGCGGCGCCCACTGGTCACTGGCGTCATGTCGCCTCGCGCGGCGGCGCTCTTCGCCTCCGCCCTCGAAGTCGTGGCCTTCGCGGTGCTCGTCATCTGGGTCAATCCACTCTCCGCCTGGCTCGCGCTGGCCGCGACGGCCTTCTACGTGGTCGTGTACTCCATGATCTTGAAGCGACGCAGCAAGCAGAACATCGTCATCGGCGGTGCCGCGGGCGCGGTGCCGGTGTTGATTGGCTGGGCCGCCGTGACCAACTCACTGGGCTGGACCCCAGTGTTGCTGTTCCTCGTCATCTTCATCTGGACCCCGCCGCACTTCTGGGCGCTCGCCGTTCGTTACCGCGACGACTATCAGGCCGCTCACGTGCCCATGCTGCCCGTCGTGACCTCGTTACGTCGCACCACGCTCGAAATTCTTATCTACTCAGTCTTGTTGTGGGCGTTGACGCTGTTGATCGGGCCCAGCGCGCATTTGGGATGGATCTACGCCGTGTCGGCGACAGTGCTCGGCGCGATGTTCACGTTCTACGCGCTGCGTCTGTATCGACACGCCCGGGTGGACAGAGCCAACGTCGCCGAGGCGATGCGACTGTTCCACTTTTCCATCACGTACCTTTCGGCTCTCTTTATCTTGATGGCGGTCGACGTACTTGTCCGACACCACTAAGGCCCCCAGGGGACGACCGTCTCCGATGATGTTCGTGTCCCTCGGCCTCGGGGCCGTCTTGGCCATCGCGCTGATCACCGTGGTCTCGGTACTCACGGGGGGCAAGGCGACCCCGAACAACGGGGCGGCGACGTCGGCGCTGGTTGGCACACACCCGAAGAGTTTCTCCGTGAGTGGCCTCTACAGTGGCACAGCCTACGCACCGTGGACGACGGGCCGCGCCAGCGTCTTGATCTTCTTTGCTAGCTGGTGCGGGCCGTGTAAGACTGAGATGCCCAAAGTCGCCGCGTATCTACGCACCCACGTTTCGAGCCCCGTCGAAGTCCTTGGCATCGACGCCAACGACCAGCGTGCAGCGGCGCAGGCCTTCGTGAAGAAAGATGACGTGACCTTTCCGGTGGCCTTTGACGCAAACGGCCTCGTGACGAGCGGCGTCTTTTCCTTTCTCACGGTTCCCGAGACCGTCTTTGTCAACTCAAAAGGGGTCGTTACCCAGGTCTACTTCGGCGCCATCCCCGTAAAGGAACTGGCGCAAGGCATCCAGAGCTTGAAGTCGGCTTAGTCCACGCGAAACGTTCGCGCGGCGAGTAACGGCGCGGCTACGGCCCACAGCGCGAGCGAGAGCCAGTCGGCGCTGCTCGGACGAACGCCTTGACCGAGGACGCGATGGAGGGCCTCGGCCATCGCGCCCGACGGTAGACAGATCACGATCCGTCGCACCAGAGAGGGCAGTGACGTGAGGGGCACCACTATTCCCGATAGCAACAGCAGTACCAGATAGAGGCCATTGGTCACGGCCAGGTTGACTTCCGCACGAAGCCATCCCGCGAGCGCGAGACCAATGCCCGCCAAACCCGCCGAGCCCAGCACCAGCGCGAAAAGGACGTCAAAAACGCCGAGGAGACCGCCGTGCGGGCGCCACCCCAAGAGCAGCGCTACCGCGCCGAGCACGATCACTTGCAGCGCTTCGGTGAGCAGGACTCCGGCCACCTTGGCGCCGATGAGACGCGCTCGGCCTAGAGGCGTCACGTGCAACCGTCGTAGTACGCCCGAGGCCCGCTCGAAGCCCGTGGCGATCGAAAGAGCCACTAGTGACGTCGAAAGCACACAGAGCGCCAAGATCCCGGGCGCGATGAAATCGACGCGATGGCCAGCGGGTGAGGCGGTGACGTGGGTAAGTGAGAAAAACACGAGCAAGAGCACCGGGATACCCACGGTGACCAACAGTGTCTCGCCGCGGCGAATGGCCATGGCCACTTCGGCGCGAGTCTGCGCCCACCACGCGCTCACGGTCGTGCGTCGTTTCGTTCGTCGGCGATGAGTTCGAGGTAGCGCTCTTCGAGTGACGCACGCGTGCGAAGTGAGACGAGCGAGAGACCGACGCTCGCGAGATAACTAGTCACCAGCGCAATTCGCTCGGGCGACGACGCGACATTGCAACGAAGCCGTCCAGCGTCATCGGGGGCTACCGCACACCCCAGCAAGTTGCCGAGGGAGGCCGGGTCGACATGTCCGGAGGTTTCAATGATCATTTCGGGCGAACCCGCGAGTTCATCGAGCGTGCCCTGGGCGACCACGCGGCCCCGGTGCATGACGACCAGTCGATCGGCCAAACGTTCGGCTTCATTGAGTTCGTGCGTGGTGAGAAAGAGCGCGCAGCCGCGCTCGCGCTCTGAGCCAATGAGGTTACGAATGGCTTGGCGGCCTTCGGGATCGACGCCCGTGGTGGGCTCGTCCAGCACGAGCGCGCGCGGACGTCCAAGCAGGGCCAGGGCGAGCAACGTGCGTTGCTGCTCGCCCCCGCTGAGGCGTCGCCACGGCGTCGTCGCGCACCGTTCGAGGTCGAGTAACGCCAGTAGTTCATTCGTGTCACGCGGGGCGTCGTAGTACGACGCGGTAAGGCGCAGTACGTCGCGTGGCGTCATCGGGGCCCACACGCCGCCTCGTTGGAGAAGCGCGCCGGTACGCACAACAACTTCGCGGTGATCGCGCATCGGGTTCAGGCCGTGAAGACGAACAGTACCCGCCTGGGGTGCACGAAAGCCGAGCAGGGTCTCGACAACGGTCGTCTTGCCGGCACCGTTGGGTCCGAGCAGCGCCACCACTTCGCCGTAGTTGACGTTGAGCGTCACGTCGTCAACCGCGCGCAATTCGGCGAAGGTGACTTCGAGATGTTGGACGTCGACGGCGTAACTCACGTCTAACGAACCTAGACGGTTCCACGAACCTACTGCGCACGTCTAGGTAGGCTTGGCGCATGATTGATCTCGTCGAGCTACGCCGCGAACCCGACGCTGTCAAGGCGGCCCTCGCCCGCCGCGGCGTTTCATCGGCCACCATGGACGAGATCGTGGCGCTCGATCTAGAGCACCGGCGACTGCTGCAAGGGGCCGAGGGTCTGCGTGCCCAGGTGAAGGAACTCTCGCGCCAAGTGGGCGACGCTCGCCGTCTCAAGGACGCCGCGACGGCCGAGGCGCTGAGCGCCAAGAGCCGGGCGCTGGGAGACCAAGAGCGGGTGGCGAGCGAAGAAACCGATGCGGTCGGGGCAACGCTTCACGGCCTTTTGCTCATGCTTCCTAACGTTCCGGATCCTAAAGTTCCTGACGGAATCGATGAAAGTGACAACGTCGAACTTCGTCGCTGGTGGGTCGGGATGGATGAGGGCTCGCCCCTTCCCACCTACGCTAATCATCAGCGCGTGCCTCACTGGGAGATAGGTACCCAACTTGGAATTTTGGACATGGAGTCGGGCGCCAAACTGGCCGGCTCGATGTTCGCGCTCTATCGAGGCGCGGGGTCACGACTAATTCGCGCGCTCGGATCCTTCGCGCTCGATCGTCACGGGGGCGACTACGAAGAGATTCACCCGCCCAGCTTCGCGTTGAGCGAGACCATGGTGTCGACGGGTCACTTACCCAAATCGGTCGACGACATGTACGCCATCGAACGCGACGGTCTGTGGGCCATTCCCACGGGCGAGGTTCCCTTGACGTCGCTGCACCGTGGCGAGATTCTTGACGAGGCGGCGCTGCCCGTTCGCCTCTGCGCCCAGACGGCGTGCTTTCGCCGTGAAGCGGGCGCCGCGGGACGTGACACTCGCGGGTTACTGCGCGTGCACGAGTTCGACAAGGTCGAGCTCTTCGCGTACTGCACGCCCGCCCAGGCCGACGAAGCCCACGCCGACATCTTGCGCCGAGCCGAAGAGCTCCTGCAGTCTCTTGGCCTGACCTACCGGCTCTTGAATCTGTGCACGGGCGACTTGGGCACCGCCTCGGCCTACACGATTGACCTGGAGGTCTTTAGCCCCGGCGTGGATCGCTGGCTGGAAGTGTCGTCGGTGAGTTGGTTTCGTGACTTCCAAGCTCGTCGGGCCAACGTGCGCTACCGCACGAGTGAGGGCACGACGGCTCTCGTGCACACCGTCAACGGCTCGGCGCTGGCGTGGGCCCGCATCTGGGCGGCCCTCGTGGAGACCTACCGTCAGCCCGACGGATCCGTCGTGTTACCGGACGTGCTTGCGCCCTACTTAGGTGGCGAGACGACCATTCGCCCTAAGGTTTCGTGACTTCGTACCGGTAGCCGACGCCGCGCACGGTGGTGATGTGCGTGGGGTTCTTGGGTTCGTCCTCGATGAGGGTTCGAAGGCGCTTGATGTGCACGTCGAGGGTCTTGGTGTCGCCCACGTAGTCGCTGCCCCACACCCGGTCGATAAGAACTTCACGGGTGAGCACTCGACCGGGATTATCGAGCAAGAGTCGAAGCAGGGCGAACTCCTTCTTGCGAAGCTTGATCTCGTCACCGTCGACGAAACAGCGCCGGGCGTCGATGTCCATACGGATGTTGCCGCGCACGATTTCCTCGTCGTCGTCGTCGTGATCGTCATCTCGGCGCCGGCGAAGCACCGCGCGCATTCGGGCCACTAGTTCACGTAAGCGATAGGGCTTCGTGACGTAGTCGTCCGCGCCGATCTCGAGCATCAACACCATGTCGATCTCCTCGCCCTTGGCGCTGACGATGATGATGGGCACACCGCTCGTCGCACGAATCGATCGGCAGACGTCGAGGCCGGACATCTTGGGCAACATGAGATCGAGCAGTACGACGTCGAAGTGACTCTTGTTGAAGAGGGTGACGGCTTCGAGTCCGTCACGCGCGATCGTGACGTCGAATCCTTCGCGGTCCAATCCGATCGTCAGGGCGTCGACGAACGACTCCTCGTCCTCTACGACCAGCACTTTGGCGCGCTGTTGACTCGGCTGCTTTTTCGTCATTGTTGGTTGGTTGGCAGTTGGAGGGTAAACGTCGAGCCCTCGCCCTCTCGTGAGTCCACGAGGATCGTGCCACCGTGATTCTGGGCTACGTGGCGAACAATACTGAGACCGAGTCCGGTGCCACCCGTCTCGCGAGCTCGCCCCGGGTCCACGCGATAGAAGCGCTCGAAGATTCTCTCGAGATCCTTGGCCGGTATGCCGATGCCGTGATCTCGAATCGCGACGTGCACGTAGGGCCCGACGATCTCGCCATCGTCGTTGTGGCTCGCGTCGACCCGGTTGACGTCAATCTCGACGGTGTCACCGCGCGGCGAATAAACGACGGCGTTCTCGAGCAAGGCGTGCAGCGCGGACGTCAGCTGGCGTCGATCGCCAAAGACCACCGGATTGGTCGCGGGCTCTTCGAAGCTGATTTTGATTTCGTGCTGCTCGGCCGAGGTGCGAATCCGTTCGATACCCTCGGCCACGATCAGCGACACGGCGATGGGTTCGCGAGTGGGCGAACCTTGGCCCTCAATTCGTGACAGATCGAGCAGGTCCTCGATGATTCGATTCACCCGGAAGGCCTCATTGTTGATTCTCTCGGCGAGTCGGTGGGCCACGGAAGGGTCTCGTTCGTACTGCAGTGTTTCGGCCAAGAGGCCGAGCGCGCCCATGGGGGTCTTGAGTTCGTGCGACACGTTGGCGATGAAGTCGCGCCGAATGTCTTCGAGACGGCGCCGTTCGGAGACGTCCTCGATGATGGCGAGAACCCCGAGTGATCGGCGTCCGTCGTCGATGACGGTCGATCGAACGGTGAGCGTGCGTCGAGGCGGGCCGTAGATGTCGATCGTACGTTCCGCCACGCCGCTGGACCACGCGTCGTTGAGGACGTCGGTGACCGCCTGAGCGGCGATGGCGTCGCCGTAGCGGCTGGCCATGAGAATCTCGGCCTGCGTGTTTCGAAAGATAACCCCGCCCGCTTCGTCGCACAGCACAAGACCGAGGGGCAACGTATCGAGGGAACGTCGCAGTCGAACGGACTCCGCGTTCGAATCGCTCACTGCGTTGTGGGCGGCGCCGGTAACCTCCTCGAGGTAGCTCAGCGCGGACTCGACCTTACCGTCGCCGTGACGGGGATCGACGGCGAGGCGTGAGGCGAGAGCGTTGAGGCGTTGGGCGATGGCACGATGCCCGCGTTGGCGAAATATCAAGATTCCAAAGATGACGCCGACGAGGAGGACTCCGGCGATGGCGAAGTACACGGCGAGCGATGGCCACTGCGAGATCACATTTTTCGTCAAGACGCCGGGCACGTCTCCATTCTCGCAGACCCGGTCAGGTGGGTGGCGACGGCGACCGTTGGGCACTCTCTATGCGAAAGCGAGCCCACGATGTTCTACGCCGATGTCAAACTCAGTCCCTCCACCACGGCGCTTCCGGGCGGAGCCGCCTTGCAGCAGATTGCCAACGGAATAGCGTCGTGGGCGCTCATTGGCGCACTCGTCGCTTTGTTGCTCGGCGCGGCGTTATGGGCGGTGGGCAGTCACACCCAAAACATGCACCAATCCGCGCAAGGTCGCCGCGCGGTACTGACGTCGCTCGGCGCCGCCATTCTCATCGGTGCGGCGCCGAGTTTGATCAATTTCTTCTTTAACACCGGACTCAACGTTCACTGATGGGCGGTCTGCTCTGTATTTTCACCCCCGGCTCGTGCGCCGGCACTATCGCCAAGTCCACCTTCAACGATCTATTTGACGCGATGACGAGTTGGATCTTGAGCAGCGTCCAGTGGCTACTCGACGCCGCCGGAAAGGTGCTCACCTCGGCCAGCGAACCCGTGACGATTCTTAACGGCGCTCGGGGCGAGTTCACGACGCTGCTAGTTTTCGCGGCCCCACTCATGATGATTGGTCTCTTAGTGTCGACGCTCCAAGCCCTCCGACACGGCGAAGCGTCAATGCTGTGGCGGGTCTATCTCGGCGTGGCCCCGGCCTGCGTGGCCGGCATCGCGTTGTCGCGCCCGCTGGCGCTGCTCGTCCTTCGGGCCATCGATCAAATGTCGTCGAGTGGGGCGAGTACGGTGGCGCATCACGAAGCGACGCTCGCCAAGAATCTGATCACGCTCGTGCCTTCGACGCCGGGCTTTGCGCTCTTCTTGCTCGGGGGTGCCGTCGTGATCGGGACTTGGCTCTTATGGTGCGAACTCATTGTTCGAACCGTGGTGCTGACGCTGTTGCTGGTACTGGTGCCCGTGGTCGTACCGCTATCGGTGTTTCCCTCGATGCGCCGGCTCAGCTTCCGTCTTGCCGAGACGTTCCTCGCGATCGCGGCGAGCAAGTTCATCATCGTGGTGACCCTGGTGCTGGGACTCAACGAACTCCAGGGTTCTTCGATCACCGAGGTGATCACCGGCGCCGTGACCCTGATGATGGCGACGTGCACCCCGTTTCTCTTGCTTCGAGTGATTCCTTTCATCGAGCAGTCCGCCCTGCACAGTCTCGAGGGACTCAGATCGCGTGCCACACGCGGCGCGTCGAACGCGTCGTCATCGCCGGTCGCCCAGGTCGTGCGCTCAATGACCCCGGACGCGCCAATCCCTGGTCCGCCGACCCGTCCCGACGACCTGGGTCTCGAGACTTGGCCGGGCGAGGGCGAACGGCCGATGCCCCCGCTGGACGGTGAGCCACCAGCGCCGCCGATTGGAACGCCTCGAGTGCGAGGCGGGCACGTGGCGTACCACCGTGACGATATGGGCCCGGTCGTCGGGTGGCACTTTGATGAGTGATCTCGTAGGGCTCGGCGAGTCCGACGCGGACCATCGATGGATTGGCGTGCGGCGCCATCAAGCGGCGTTGATCGTGATGGGCATCGGACTCTTGAGCGAGTGGCTGTTCAGTCCCTCGGCGCCGATGAGTGAAGTCCTCGTCGGACTCGCAATCGTGACGTGCGCCGTGCCGACGCACGACGGTCTGACCGCGGGCGAGCAGCTCGTCGTGGCACTCCGCTACGTCATCCGCTCTCATTGGAGTGCGATCAGCGCGCTCGAGCTCGGTGACGACGTGGCGCTGTGGGCTAACGGCGACGTTGCCTTTCGAGGATATGAGTTGGTCCACCGAGGCCGACTCGACTTGTCAGGTCGTGACGTCATCAACGCCGAAGCGCTGCAAGCTCTGGCCGACGCCGCCGGGGCCACCAGGGCGGGTCAGCACTTTTCCGAGCACGTTTTTCAAGTCGACGACCACGTGAGCACCCTGTTGGCCCTACCGATTGGCGTACCGGCGCCCGACGGTTGGATAAAGGGGAGTGATCTCGCGCGGCGCGTCATTGGATTCGAAGACGAGGCCCCGTCGCTCCGCCTTCTCGAACGTTTCAGTTACGTACGCACGCCCGAACAGCTCGTTCGCGTCTATCGCGTTCGCGACTTCAACTCCGTGCCCTCTACCCGCGGACTCTTGGATCAGGTTCTGAAGTCGTCCACGCCCCTAGATCTCGCCCTGCACGTCGACGTCGTCAGTGGCGCGAGGGCCCAACGCCTCTCCGCGAGAGCGGTCCATCGCGTGGGCAGTGACGACGCCACGTCACGAGCGGTGGGCTTTCGTCGAACGGCCCGAGCTACGAGAAACTTCGAACGGCTCGCGCAGCGCGAGGGTCTCGTGGCCAGTGGCCGGGCGCTGATGCGCGTTGCGGTCTTCTTGTTGGTGCGCGCGCCGTCGCTCGAAGAATTGCAGCAACGCGGAAGCGCGTTGTGGCGCCACGCGCACGACGCCGGGCTGCGTCTCGAGCGCGGCGGGGGTCTTCAAGCGCGTTGGTACCGGGCACAGCTGCCCGGCGGTCCGGGCTGGTGAGCCGGGCGTGGACCCATTGGGCGACCTCGGCGGACCTGGTCAGTTTGCGCCTACCGGCGCACGACGCGGGCACGGGTCTTACAGGTCCAAGTCTTGGTGAGGCTCAGTACGGATCGTCGTTCGTGCTCGACGTGTTCGACGCGTACGGGGCCGGTCTCGTCTCCAATCCCAACGTCATCGTGGCCGGGTCTATCGGTGCGGGCAAGAGCACGATCGTCAAGATGCAGCTGGACCGAGCGTTGCGCCGGGGACGTCGAGCCGTGGTCGTCGACCCCAAGGGCGAGTACGGCGATCTCGCCGCTCGGCACGGCGTCGTTCCCGTCGCCCTCGGTCGCGACGGGTGGTGCAGTCCGTTCTCGAACGATGAGCGCGAAGGGCGCGATCTCCTGCGAGCCCTCCTCGCCAGCGCTCAGGGCGCGCCCCTCAACAACGATCAGCATTTCGCCCTCGACGAGGTGTGGCACCGGCTCTTAGCGCCTCGCCCCGCCCGGGTGCTCTGGTCGCTCTATCAGCTCCTCGCGTCACATCTCGAATCGTCGACGCCGAGCGCTTCGCGTTCGCTCGCGCTGATCCTGTACCGATTCATACACGGTGATCTCGCGGGGCTCTTTGACGGAGAAGACGAACCCCTGGTCTTCTCGGGTGACCTCGTTGTTCTAGACCTGTCCGCGCAGTGGTCGTCCAACTCGCTCTCGGTGGCAGTCTTGAGCGCGGTGGCCGCGGCCCAACAGTTGGTCGGACGGCCCGGCGAATTCGGCTACCTCGTGCTCGACGAAGCGTGGGCTCTCCTCGGTGACGTGGACGCCCTTCGATGGTTGCGAGGTTCATGGAAGCTGGCGCGCGCCCGGGGACTCTCTCACGTCCTGGTGCTGCATCGTTGGAGCGACGTCGCCGCCGCCGGCGATGCCGGCAGCGCGCAGCGCGAACGCGCCCAGGGTCTGCTTCGAGAGTGCGAGACCGCGTGGCTCTTTCGCCAGCCAGTGGACGAGGCGCGTGAGATGGCGCGGGCTCTCGGTCTCTCGCCACGCGAGGAGCGCTATCTCACGGGCCTGCCCAAGGGCGTCGCCCTCGTGCGCTATGGCGCGCACCGCTCGATCGTTGGAGTGCGACCTGACGCGAACGATTTGGGTTTCATTGACACTGACGCGGCTATGCGCGAGAGGTGATGAATGAACGACCGACCGGTTCTCGGACGCCGCCACTGGCAGGGTCTGTCGATGGGGGCGCGGGTCACCGTCGATCCCTCCAGTTCGCTATTGGTGGTTGGACCCACGCAGTCGGGCAAGACCACGTCGCTCGTGATGCCGGCCCTGCTTCGTTGGAGCGACGCGCTCGTCGTGACGAGCGTGAAGAGCGACGTGGTAAAGACCACCGTCGGGTGGCGACGCACGCTCGGCCAGGTCCAGGTGCTCGAACCGGGACGCGAGGGAGGGCTGACGTGGGATCCCTTGGAGGGGGTGGCTACTCTTCGTCACGCAACCCGCGTCGCACGGGACCTCACGATCGGATCGAGCGATCGTGGTGACGTCGAGTTCTGGAACGCGTTGGCGACCAAGCTGGTGGCGGGGCTGATGATGTTGGCGAAGGAACGTGGCCAGACGATCTTTGAGGTGTCCCAGGTGGTGGAGGGTCACGACGTCGATTCGTGGTTGGGCGACCGCACCCGCTCACCGGCGAGCGACGCGGTGCGAAGCTTTCTTCGCCACGATTCCAAGACGCTCGACGGCGTGTTCACCACGGCCGAGACCATGTTGCTGCCGTGGCGATTCGCTCAACCCCTGGCCCGGGTTCGCTCGGTCGTGGCCGGGGCGAACACGCTCTATCTCTGTGGGTCGCGCTCGGAGCAGCGTCACTATGAACCACTCTTTCGCGGGGCCCTTCGCATGGTCTTAGAGGAGCAACAGCGTCACGTTGACGAAGGGAGGTCCCGCCGACTCTTGATGGTGCTGGATGAAGCGGCGACCGTAGCGTCGCTGGACGAACTCGATCAACTCGCCGCGACGGTGAGTGGACTGAATGTCACGCTCGTGACCGTGGTGCAGGATTTCGCCCAGCTCGTGGCCCGTTGGGGCTCGCGCGCGGCGACCATTGTCAATAACCACACCACGCGTGTCGTGCTCGCCGGGCTGGCCGATCCAACGGTGGGCACGTACCTGCCCGAGCTCGTCGATACCTCGCGCGGCACGACGCCCCTCTCGCTGCGACTTCATCCAAAGGGTACGGCCATGGTGGTCAGTGGTGGGCGGCGCGTCTACGGCGTACGGCTTCGTCCGTGGTGGAAGGATCGGCATTTACGCCGCCGGGGTGTTGGCGAGTGGTAAGTACGATTTACCAATGGCATACCAAACGCTCTTGCTGCAAGAGCAGATTCTCGCGATCGATATCGGTGCCACGAACATCAAGTTCTCTCATGTGAACGAGCAAGGTGAACTACTGCTGGCCGTTCGACGACGCCCCACGCCCTATCCCTGCACGCCCCCACGGCTCGTAGAGTTCTTAGAAGAGCGCATCGCCAAGAGCGGTGCACAACGCGTGGGCGTTGGGTTTCCCGGAGAGTTCCGAGACGGACACGTGATTCGCCCCGGTAATCTTTCGCGTCCCGGCGGCGTGACGACTGATATCGACCCGGTCCTCGACGCGACGTGGCGCGGTTTCGCCCTGCAAGACGCGCTGAGTATGGCGTCGAGACGAGAGGTGCGCGTCGTGAACGACGCCACGATGGCGGCTCTGGGCTGTATTGAGGGCCACGGCGTCGAACTGGTGTTGACCCTCGGCACGGGATTGGGTTTGGCTCTCTCGGTCGACGGCCAACTGCAGAAGGTGCGCGACGTCGGCGCGGAGATCTTTCGCGGCGACAAGACGTACGATCAGTCGGTCGGTGAGCGAGTTCGCGCAGTAGATGAGGCTCGATGGAACGCGACCCTGGCCGACGTAGTAGTCGGTTTCGCGACGGAGTTCTCAGCCACGACGGTGCACTTCGCCGGGGGCAATGCGCGTCGGATCGTGGCGGCTGAGTTTGACCATCTGGCCTACCGGATCGTCATTCATGGCAACGAGGCGCCCATGCGCGGCGCGGCCCGCCTCTTCGTTCCTTAGCTCGTCAACCTCTAGCGGTCTCGTCGCTCAGGGCGAGATCAACGGCGCTGGTAGCGAGGACGCCCGCCACCGTTCGACAGGCTCGGTCGTCGATAGAAAAATCGGGACCGTGGTGCATGCCACTGGATCCGTCGGCCAGCGCCCCGCCGATGAGCAGGTAGCAGCCTGGCACCCGACGCAAGAACTCCGACACGTCATCGCTCGGGGTGATCGGCGGAATCGTGATGACGTTGTCGGCGCCCACGACCTTGGTGGCACTCGCCATGACGCGCGAAACCACGGAGGCGTCGTTGACCACCGCCGGCGTGCCCCCGTCAAATTGGAGTTCACAACTGACACCAAAGACGGACTCGACCTCGGCCAAGAGTTCGCCCAGTCGTTCGATTGCTTGATCTTGTTGTTCCGGCGTGAAGGTGCGCAACGTCCCGCGAAGTAGCGCGTGACGAGGGACCACGTTGCTGGCGGTGCCGGCGGTCAGCACGCCGGCCGAGCAGGCGCAGTTTGTTCCTTCGTAGGTGAGGCCGCTCACGACGTCGCCCAGTCGAGGGGCCAAGAAGCTGATGGCCAGAACCACGTTGCCCTCGGTGGTGGCCATGGCGCCGTGACCGCCGCGCCCCTTTAAATGCACACTGAGACTACGTACCTCGCTCATCAACACGCCTGCGCGGGTCGCCACGAGCCCCAGGGGCGTCAGTGACGTGACGTGCGCGCCGATGACGTAGTCCACGGGATTGTCGTCGAGGACCCCACCATCAATCATCGCGATCGCCCCGCCTACGGCCTCCTCGGCGGGCTGAAACAGCACCGTGAACTCGCCGGCCAGGTCGTCGCGACGACGCGCCAGAAGATCGGCGACACCGAGCAGCGCGGCGGTATGTACGTCGTGACCGCAGGCGTGCATAACGCCCTCAAACTCGGAGGCGTAGGCGAGGCTGGTCTCCTCATTGACTGGAAGCGCGTCGATGTCGGCTCGCACCATGACCCGTCGTCCGGGCTTGGCGCCGACCAGACGCGCGACGGCACCGGTCTCAGTGGGACAGGGCCGCAACTCCCAGCCGAGTTCGAGGAGTCGCTCGCGCACCACCCGGGTGGTGCGGTGTTCTTGGAAAGAGAGTTCGGGGTGGGCATGCAAGTCGTGACGGATCTCCACCATGGGGTCGTCGACGTGCTTCAAGAGTTCGGGTAGGTCGTCGGCAAAGGTTCGAGCCATAGGGGCATGGTAGTGAGTTCAACTCGGCCCTATCGAAACGGGGTCGGCTACGATGGTGAGCCAGTATCAGCGCGGCTGTAGCTCAGCGGATTAGAGCATCGGTCTACGGAACCGAGGGTCGGGGGTTCGAATCCCTCCAGCCGCACTTTTTGATTGGGCCCTGTGCGTAGTCGATGCCCGTAAGTCTTCAATCCTTTCTATTGAGAGCTCACAAATCTCCAGCCGCGCCACCTCTTACGTAGGCCCAGCCATTGCGCGTAAAAATGGCTCCCGAGATGGACGGTGGTTCGATTGAGCATTAACAGGTGTCCAAAGAGTGTCAATGGTCTTGGCGAGATCGCCGGGGCAGTGGGCTACGGTCGGCCTATGGCTATTGACATTTCCGAGCGAGTGAAGATCTCGCTTCTTGATCGCTATCGCGCAACCGAAGGACGGGTCCTTCTCTCGGGTGTACAGGCTCTCGTGCGGCTCGCAATGGACCAACGTCGGGCGGATCTCGCTGCGGGTCTCGACACGGCGGGATTCATTAGTGGCTATCCCGGATCGCCGTTGGCGGGATTGGACCTCGAGCTCACTCGTCGTGCGGACTTGTTGTCTGACCTAGACGTCGTGCATCGCCCCGGACTCAACGAAGAGCTCGCCGCTACCGCGGTCGCCGGAAGTCAACTGGCGATGACTCGGCCCGATCACACCAAAGAGGGGGTCTTCGCAATCTGGTACGGCAAGGCTCCCGGGTTAGACCGAGCGTCGGACGCGCTGCGACACGGGAACCTGATGGGGGCCCATCGCCGCGGTGGGGTACTGGTGTGCGTGGGCGACGATCCCCAAGCTAAATCGTCGAGCGTGCCGTCGACCTCTGAACCCGCGCTCTACTCATTGGCCATGCCAATCATGGCGCCGGCGGATCCTCAAGAGATTCTGGACCTCGGCCGGCACGGCTTCGCCCTTTCGCGGTTGTGCGGGCTCTGGGTGGGAATGCGGATACCCGCGTCCGTCGCTGACTGCACCTTGAGCGTGGAGGTGAGCGCGCAGCGAGTACGACCAGTGGAGCCGAACCTCGTCGTTGACGGGACGCCCTTCGCGCACCAGGTGAGCGCGCAGCTTCTTGGCGCCAAGCTCATTGAACTCGAGAGTTCTCTGTATGGACCGCGGATCGAGATCGCGCGTCGCTACGCGAGGGCGAACGCACTCAACCAGGTCACGGCCCGTGGTGCCAACGACGTGCTGGGCATTGCCGCCGCCGGGCCTGCCTACCTGTCAGTGGTGCGTGCCCTGCGTTGCGTCGGATTGGGGACCGACGATTTGGCCGAAGCCGGGGTTCGCCTGTTGAAGGTGTCGATGCCCTTCCCTCTTGACGAAGGTCTCATCCAAGAGTTCGCCGCTGGCCTTGAGGAGATTTTGGTGGTCGAGGACAAGCGCGCGTTCCTCGAGACGTTGATCAAGGGTGCGTTGTATCGCGTCGAGGGTGCGCCGGTGATTGTCGGCAAGGTCGACGAGGAAGGGCGCGTCCTCGTGCCAGCAACTGGCGAAGTAGACCCCGACGCCCTCGTCGGGGTTATCGCGTCGCGTCTGCTGCGCCGCCGAGCGATCGGCTCGGTCCAGCGCTGGACCGAGCGCACGCGACCGGTGTCCCCAGAACCGCTGTCGATTGTTCGCGGGGCGTACTTCTGCTCCGGCTGTCCCCATAACACCTCGGTGCGGGTGCCCGAGGGCGCCATCGTGGGATCCGGCAGCGGATGCCACGGTTTGGCGATCCAGATGGACACCCGGCAGGTCGGCACCGTCGTTGGCCGGTTCCAGATGGGCGGCGAAGGCGCGATGTGGAACGGCATGGCTCCGTTCGTGTCGACGGCGCACTTTTTCCAGAATCTCGGCGACGGAACCCTGGCCCATTCGGGATCGTTAGCGATTCGCGCCGCCGTTGCGTCCAAGGTGAACATCACGTTCAAACTTTTGGTCAACGACACGGTGGCGATGACCGGCGGACAACCGATCGCCGGAGGACGCGGGACCGACGATCTGGTTCGCCAACTATTGGCCGAAGGAGTGCGTCGAATCATCATTACCTCCGACGAACCTCGTCGGAATCGAGTGAAGGGGCTGCCTCGGGGCGTTGACGTGTGGCCCCGGCGACGCCTCGTCGAAGCGCAGTCGCTGCTGGCCGACACTCCTGGCGTGACCGTCTTGCTGCATCACCAAGAGTGTGCGGCGGAGTTACGGAGAAAGCGCAAGCGCGGACTCGTTGCCACGCCCCCTGAACGCGTCCACGTGAACACCCGGCTCTGCGAGCGCTGCGGTGACTGCGGGACGGCCTCTAACTGCCTTTCGGTGCGGTCGGTGGAGACGCCGTTTGGCACCAAGACCCAGATTCACCAAGAGTCGTGCAACCTGGATCTCTCCTGCCTGAACGGGCGTTGTCCCGCTCTCGTCACGGTTCGCACTTCCTCCACGAGCGCGCAGCCCGCGCGCGCTGTTTCCGCCCCACTCGCCGCCGCGGATCCGCAATTGCGCGTAGCGCGCGACACCTTCACCATTCGACTGACGGGAATCGGCGGGACGGGTGTGCTCACCGTGGCTCAGATTGTCGCCATGGCCGCCCATCTCGAGGGCCGCTTCGTCCGTGAGTTGGACCAAACGGGCATCGCGCAAAAGGGTGGTGCGGTGGTCTCCGATTTGCGACTCAGCACGACGGCTGAGCTCACAACCGCTCGCCTCGGCGAGGAGGAGTGCGACCTCTACCTCGGCTGCGATGTCCTCGTTGCGGCGACGTCGCCCAACCTCATGGTCGCCTCACCCCAGCGGACAGTCGCAGTTACTTCAACCGCGACTGTCCCCATCGGCCGCCAGATCGCGGATAGCTCGATCGCCTCGCCGCCGCTGGACGTGATGCGAGCCCGGATCGACGCGCGGAGCCGCTCCGAGCTCAACGTGTGGATGGACGCGCCGCGACTTGCCCAGGAGCGGCTTGGCTCGGATGGATACGCCAACGTCTTGTTGTTGGGCGCGGCCTATCAGGCCGGGGCGCTCCCGCTGAGCAGTGCCTCGATCGAACAGGCGATTGAACTCAATGGCGTCGATGTCGAGGCCAACCGCCTCGCCTTTCGCTGGGGCCGACACGAGGTCGCGTCCCGGCTCGACCCCGGCCCGCCGCCGGGCTCGGCGCCCGAAGCACTCGTAGCGCGCGATGCTCGCATCGAGTCGATCGCGGCGACGGTGGGAGCGACGTCGGGCGGTGAGCTTGACGACCTTGTGCGAACGCGAGTCGCGGACCTGGCGGACTATCAGGACCGAGAGTACGCACGAGAGTACGCCCGGGTCCTCGTACTCGCTCGGGCGGCCGACCAGGCCCTTGGTCGAGGCGACGGCCCCTTTAGCCGGGCAGTGGCGGTGGAGCTTCATCGACTGATGTCCTACAAGGACGAATACGAAGTGGCTCGTTTGCATCTCTCGCGTGGCGCACGCGACGAGTTGGAGGGCGCGTTTGGCGCGAAACGTCGCGTGACGTATCACCTGATGCCTCCCTCGCTGGGATGGCTCGGGCTGAAGCGGAAACTCCGGCTACGCCTTAGCGCGACGTGGGGCTTTCACGCGCTTCGCGCCGCCCGGCGACTGCGCGGCACCTCGCTCGATCCCTTCGGACGTAGCGCGGAGCGGCGCGAAGAGCGTCGAGTGCGCGACGACTACGTCGCCACGGTGGAACATCTGAGCAAAACGTTGCGCGCCGACACATATGAGTTCGCGCTAGAGGTAGCGAATCTGCCGTCGGAGATTCGGGGCTTTGGCGAGATCAAGTCTCTGGCGATTCAACGGTACGAGGAACGGCGGCGCGATTTGCTGTCGACGACGGTGCCGACGCACTGAGTGATCGAGCGGATCGCCCAACTGGCGTGACTGTCGGGCCGGGACGCCGTGAGGACCCAGAGACTAGGGAAATCGTTAATATTCGGGTTCTTAATCTAGGTAGAGGAAATGTGAATCGCCTACTACTTGTCGTCAGACCAGTCGAAGTCGTAAAGAATCCAATTCGAGTCTTTGAAATTCAAATCAATTCCCTCCGCCTTCGCGGAAAAAGATCCGACGCCACAGTCGCCCTTTTGCCAGATAAATCCGTCGGGCAGCGTGATTTGGGCCTCGTGGGGCTCTCCCGTCACTGGGTTCTTGAAAGAGTCACCAACGCCCTTACCAATACCTTCGGCGTTTAGGGTCAGCGCTAGGCCGGAGCCTTGCACCGTGATGCGGGCTTTCACCAACCCGGCCACTTCATACGTGGTGCCGAGGATGGCCCAGGGATTGCCACCAAGTTGTCCGGTGTAGATCTGAGCAAGGCAACCAATCTGTGCTTCGGTTGTCTCGGGCTCAACTACAAAGACCGCCTTTCCACCGCCATCGTGGATTGCCTTCGGCCAGTCCATAATTGCAATTGCCTTGACGCCGGAGAGGTCCACGTCACTGCAGAATCCTTCATCAATGAAGTTTCCGACGAAAGCCTTACAACTTCCGTCCGCGGAACTCGGGAATCCCGAGAAGTTGCACGTGCAACCGGGTACGCAGTTACAGAATTCGTAGCCCGTACCGCGCAACCTCCACTTGGTCGTTTGCTGAGTAACCGTCATTGCTACATTCCTCTCATGTAAGCCGACTCAGGAGAGCCGGGTGAAGCAAAAGACCCACGCCGAGACCGATGAACACTGCCGCAGTTCCCCGGGCGATGAGCTCGCCGTTCGCGCTGACCTTCTCGAGGTAGATGAGCAGGGCGAGAATTATCATCCATGCCAACTGCATGGTCCCCAGGGCCACGAGAATTGACATCAGGGCCCAACAACAGCCGAAGCACATCAGCCCGTGCGTAGCGCCGGCCAAGGTTGCACCGAGGGGTCGGCGAAGATCGTGACGCTGACGCAAGAAGAACGACATCGGAGTGCGACACCGTCGTAGACAGACCAATTTCAGTGGAGAGAGTTGGTAGAGAGCGGCAACGAGGAAGACGGTGCCCGCGATTCGGGCGGCCCACGTGGCGTCGTTACCAATCGGGCCCTGCAACGCGCGCCATGCGAAGTAGGCCGGAACCCCTGCGGCGGACCAAACCGAGAGATAGCCAGCTACGAAGAATGGCGTGGGCGCGGTCTGACGACGAATCGCGGCGCCGCGAAAGAGCACGACGACGGGGACTATCGCGGGAAACATCATCGCGCACATCATCGCGACCCAGCCACCTATGAATGCCAAGAACGAAAGAGTGGTTCCTCCCATTGATAGGGCGTGGGAGTCACTCATCATCATTTGATGGACCATTCGGGCCGAAAACCACCATCCCCATACGGCCACCGCCAAGAGCAGTAGGGGTGCGGGGCCGTTACTCGTGAGGAGTTTCTTGGCGGGCACGACTGGAAACTTCGTCGACGATAGCCAGGCCATCTACCCCCCCAACCGATGCGCGCAGAGTAACACCGGCCATAGTCGAATGCAATCGGAATGAACTTGCCAGCCGGTGGAGCGATTCATCGATGTGTGGTGGTGACACCGGGTCGTCTCCGACACCGCCTAAGGGTGCAGCCCCGGTTCGTGGGCGACGTGCGTGGCCGGTTCAAGCTGGAAGGTAGCGTGTTCGAGGTCGAAGTGCCCGGCGAGGCATTTTTGCAGGGCGTCGAGTATTTGGGGGGCGTGGCCGCTGTCAAAGCAATGGTCTTCGACCACGACGTGGGCGGACAGCGTCATCAGGCCCGACGTGACGGTCCAGGCGTGGAGGTCGTGGACGTCCAGGACGTGTTCGACTCTGGTCAAGTGGGTGCGCACGTCGGTGAGATCGAGAGTGTCCGGAGACGCTTGAAGGAGAATTTTCCCCGCGTCACGCAAAAGTTCCCACGCGGTTTTCGCCATCAGCGCGACGACGAAGAGCGAAGCAATGGCGTCGGCTCGCTCCCAGTGGCTAAAGATGATGATCACGCCGGCCACGCCTGTTCCGATGAAGGCGAAGAGGTCCGTGACGATGTGTACGTAGGCGCCGCGCATGTTAAGACTCGTTCGGTTGGTCTTACTCAACAGCCAGCTGGCGACGATGTTGATGATCGCGCCGATGATCGCCACGGTGAGGAGCAGACCACCCTTGACGTGTTGGGGCGAGATGAGCCGCTGGATAGCCTCCACACCGATGAGCAACGCGATGGCGACGAGGGTCACGCCGTTGATCGCCGCCGACACAATCTCCGCTCGCTGCAAACCAAAGGTCCAGCGTCCTTGCGCGGGCCTTCTCGCCAGTCGAATCGCCCAAGCGCTCATGCCAAGTGCGGCAACGTCGGTCAACATGTGTCCGGCGTCGGCGAAAAGAACTAGTGAACGACCAATGATTGCCGCCGCCACCTCCCCGACCAGAAAAGCGAGAATGAGGCTTAGGACAATCAAGACGTAGCGAATGTCAGTGTTCGCCGTCACTTCGCGCGAGTGATGGGGTTGGTTGTCGTCGTCAGCCACGAGTTGGCGCCGCACTATCACTCGCCTCGAATTGCGTCACGGTGTCATTGTCTCATGAACGTGAAGGTTCAATCGGCACAACTTCGAGCCGATGTAAGAAGAGTGGCGTTTGCTGATCAAGACTTCGTCGAAGGCCGGTGTCGGCACTTGTATGGGGCACTTTGAACTTGCTACTTCAATGACGACAACTAGAATGTATTAATGCCTCGCGATGACACTGGCAACGATCGCGAGCGATCTTCGGGAAAAATTCCGAACGAACAACGACTCGTTCAACTCGGCCAGGACGTCGATCGTCGCTCCTCGGGTACCTCAACTCATCGAGTGCGAAGTCGCCGACGCACGTGGATACGAAGAAGCGTGATCGCATTCGCGCTCGTCGTCGTGCTCCTCGTTGGAGCGGTGGTCGGTGACTACTACTACCTCGGGTCCCTCATTCATCACCAGAAGGTGAACAGCCTCCAAACGGCCGGAGCTAGCGAGAATATTCTGCTTATCGGTTCGACTACTCGATGCGGACTGAAGGTTCAGAACATCGCGTACGGACTCTGCTCCCAGGGTGTCACCGGCGTCAACAGCGACATCGACATGATTCTCCACCTCGATCCCAGCACGGGCTCGGTGTCGTTGATGTCAATTCCGCGCGACCTCTTTATCCCCAACGCCCGGATCGAGGGCGCCAATAAGATTGACGCGGCCCTCTACCAAGGGCCGAGTCAACTGGTGGCGGCGATTGAGGAAGATTTCGCGATTCCGATCAACCACTACGTGGAGCTGAATTTTGACACCTTCGCGAGCGTGGTTAACGCGTTGGGCGGGGTCTACATGGACTTTCCAGTTCCCATTTTCGACCAGGAATCGGGTCTGAACATTGAACGGCCGGGCTGCTATTTGCTCGACGGCGTGAAGGCGCTCGAACTCGTACGAGCTCGACACCTTCAGATCCAAAACACGCCGTCCAACCACAACCCGCGTTCGTGGCCCCAGGAGGCGCTCTCGGACCTGGCGAGAATCCGACGTACGCACGAGTTCCTACGGGTCTTGGCGGCCAAGGTCGCCGCGCGGGGCCTGAGTAATCCGATCACCGACCAGAGCATCGCGACGGCCGTCTTGCCGAGTCTGACCGTCGATAACCGATTCAGTGAGTCCTCGATGGTTGGCCTCGCCCGGACGTTCGCCCACACGAACATCGCCAAGGTGCTTCAGTACACGTTTCCGGTCATCCAGGTCGAGACCGGCTCCTTGCTCTACCAGGGTTACTACTACGGCGACGTCGTGTTCCCGGTGCAGCCGACCGGCGTCAACTCGATAAATCAGATTCTGGGTGTGGCCGCTGGCATGAATTCCTTCACCGACCAGCCGTTGCCCGCGCCGTCGAGCTTTCCCCTCTCGATTGAGAACGGCACGGGCGTGGCCAGCCAGGCCGCGGTCGTGGCGAGCGAGTTGACGGCCAAGGGCTTCAAGATCAAGTCCACCAGTGACGTGACACCGGTGGGCCCGGTGAGCGAGACGGTTGTCTGGTACGGCGGACCGAAGCCGCCCGCGAACGGTAACTGGACGAGTCCGGCCCAAGCGGACGCCCAGGCCGTCCTCGCGCAGCTGCAAGGTCCGGCAATCTTGGGATACGACCCGGCCAATGTGACGGCCGGTTCGTTGGTGACAGTGCAGACCGGTACCGATCTCTCTGTCAAAGCGAAGGTTTCGACGACGAAGACGACGACGACGAAGCCAACCACCAAGACCACCAAGACCACCTCGGTCACTACGACGACGATCTACGACCCGCCGGGGGTGAAGACGAACCCCCAGTTCAGCGTCCCGAGCGCGGTCAGCTCTGCGTTGGAACCGTGGGACCCGAGGGCGTGTAACGCCGCGAACACCGGTCCGGCCGTCGTGGCGACCACGACTACCACCAAGTCGAAGTGAGCTCACCACGCGTGTGCGTGGTCGCGACGCGATGATTCAGTCCGTGTAGAGCTTGATGCCGAGCACCAATAGCGTCGCCGAAATCACGATCGGCGTGATAACGGGTCCTATCGAGGTGACGGGAATGAGGAAATAGACGTCCTTGGTCATAAAGCTGCTCGGCCAGTTGTCCAAGATCTTGAGGAAGAGATAGTAGGCCAGGTCCCAGCAGGCGAAGCCCACCAAGAATGCTCCCATTCGTTGGCGCCAACCCTTGGCCGCGAGGTAAGCGAGACAGAACAGCATGATGAGGGTCGCGCTCTCGCGCGCTACTTCGATGTCACTGATTCGATGGCTCACCAGCACCGAGTGCACGGGTGAGACAAAGGTAATGAATCCGAGATTCAACCAGACCTTGTAGTGGGCGATCGAGTAGCCGTCACGAAAACGCAGGAGGATCCGTAGGTAGTACACCACGGCGGCCTCAACGTAGCCAAAGGCCACGCCAAAGACGATCAGTATGAGCAGATTGGTACGCCGGGAACTGTTTTCTCGCGCAAAGCGACGCACGGGCCAAGTGTAACGAGACTGGCCGCGATCGCTCGGGGCGAACTTGCTTAGTCGTCGGCGAACTTCGTGCCGCAACTCATGCAGTAGTTCTGACCGGGCAGACGTAATTTGCCACACGAAGGACACTTCGTCGAGGCCGGCGTCGCGCTCGCTTCGGTGACCGTGGGCGTCTGGGCCGGTGTGCTTCGATCGGCGGCGTACCTATTGCCCGTTAATTTGCTGGGATAACACAGGAGAATGATGCCCCACGGCGCAATGAATGAAGTGAGCACCCACCAACCCGAGCGGCCCGCGTCGTGGTGGCGTCGAACGGCAACCGCGAGCGCGGGAACGATCAATCCGAGAAACCACAAGAATCGAAGAAGCGCGAGGCCGGTGAGGCCCAGGAGCACGCTGCCGAGCACGTTGAAGAGTGCGAACCACCAGTTCTCCGGTCGGGTGGCCACGCCCGAGAAGTCGGCGTACTTTTTGAAACAGGTTTTGACGGCGGTTGTGAAATTCACCCGCACCTCCGATTCGTCGATCAAGGTCAAACAGCTTGAGATTTTTTCTCACGCTACACCTCAGCGTGGCGACCACTCCGCGCCACCTCGCAGGCGAGCGTCGTGAAGTGCTTGACGACGGACGCGGTCGCGGACACGTCGCGCACGCAAAGTGGTGAGCGTGGTGGCTCGATTGAGGAACCGGTGCACTGGCAATTCATTGGTAGACTTGAGGGACACGAAGCCCTCAATTGAGGGGTTCAGCGGCTTGTTTGGCCGTTACCCACACTTACGCATTAGGAGTTTTCATGAAGATATTGGTACTTGGCGGTGACGGTTTCTGTGGCTGGCCCACATCGCTGCACCTGTCGGATCTTGGTCACGACGTCACGATTGTGGACAACCTGAGTCGTCGCGAGATCGACCTCGAACTCGAGGTCGACTCACTCACTCCGATTCGCCCGATCGGTGAACGACGTCGAGTGTGGCAGTCGATCACGGGTAAGGAGATCGGCTTCGTTCATCTCGACCTCGCCGAAGAGTTCGATCGCTTCGAAGCGCTTCTGAGCGAGCTTCGCCCGGACGCGCTCGTGCACTTTGCGGAGCAGCGGGCCGCGCCGTACTCGATGCGCAGCACCGCGGCCAAGCGATACACCGTGGACAACAACGTACGCGCGACCCACAACGTCTTGGCCGCCATCGTCGCCAGTGGTCTGGACATTGCCTTAGTTCACCTGGGCACCATGGGCGTCTACGGGTACGGCTGGTCCGGTTCGGCGCCGATCCCCGAGGGCTATCTCACCGTCAAGGTCCCGACGCCCGACGGGGACATTGAGCGTGAGATTCTGCACCCGGCTAATCCCGGCTCGGTCTATCACCTCACCAAGACCCTCGACCAGTTGCTCTTCGCCTTTTACTGCGCCAACGACCAGTTGCGCGTCACCGACCTGCACCAGGGCATCGTCTGGGGCACTCAAACGCCCCAGACCGCGCTCGATGAACGGCTCATCAACCGTTTCGACTACGACGGCGACTACGGCACCGTGCTCAATCGCTTCTTGATGCAGGCCGCCATCGGCCATCCGTTGACCGTGCACGGCACCGGCGGTCAGACACGCGCCTTCATCCACATTCGTGACACGGTTCGCTGCGTGCAAATAGCGTTGGAGAATCCGCCCGCGCGAGGCGACAAGCCCTTGGTCTTCAATCAGGTCACCGAGGTTCATCGCGTGCGTGAGTTGGCCGAACTCATCTCCAGGTTGACTGGCGTTGAGGTGGCGTTCCTGCCCAACCCTCGCCGCGAAGCGGTGGAGAACGAGCTCAACGTCAGCCGAGAGAAGTTCTTGGCGCTCGGACTCAATCCGATTCGTCTGTCGGAGGGTCTGCTCGAAGAGGTGCGTGAGGTCGCGCTGCGTTACAAGGACCGTGCCGACCCGACCAAGATCATCGCCCGATCGGTCTGGCGCCAGGGCATGGAGACTTCGCCCGATCTGATGAAGAGTTAGGGAACCTTCGTAGTTCCCCACTCCGCGTGTCGGGGCGTGTGAGAATCCGGACATGCCCATCAACTATCACTACACCCGTCACCCGCGGGCAGTCGAACTCGAATCCGCGGCCGTGCCCGTCAAGACTCGCGACTTTCGAGGGATCAAGAACGACAACGTCTTCGTTCGCATCAACGCCAAATTTGGTCTTCGCATCACGCTGGTCGTGGGCACCATGTGGGCCGCGTACGTCTTTACGATCATCGCGCTCTTCGCTCTGCCGTCGGCCATTCACCAAGGCACGTACTTCGTCGTCGTGTGGCTCTCCAGCAGCTTTCTGCAGTTGGTGTTGTTGCCCATCATCATCGTGGGTCAGAACATCCAAGCCAAGGCCGCCGACAAACGGGCCGAGGAGACTTACAAGGACGCCGAGGCTGTGTTAAAGGAAGCCGAAGAGATCCAAAAGCATCTCGTGGCCCAAGACGAGGTCATCTCGGGCATCTTGAGTCGGCTTGAGGGACTCTCAGGCGCGACGCCTCTCAAGGCCAGTACTTAGTAACCGCGCGAGTTGACGAGTTCGAGCATCTGACGCGACATCTCACTCCACGTGGGCACGCCATCTTTCAGAATGGCTCGGCGAAATGGTTCCGCGAACTGGTTGAAGTTCGTGGCCTGCATAGAAGTGACGACCGTCGACAAAAAGGTCACGCCAATGGTGATGAACATGATCGAACGAATGAGGTAGCCCAGTCGTTCTCGCTCGTCGTCGCTGATGTTGCTCAACAGCGGGATAAGGGCTTGGAGTTCGCTGAGTTGATTGAGAATGGCCAAACGCAGTCGTTCACTCTGGGACGCGGCGAGGGCCGTTTCTAAAGTAAAGCTTTGGCGAACCGAGTTGTTACTACTGGAGGCGCTGTAGAGCAGTTGGGTGATGGAACCCTCTTGTAGCACGTCGACAAAGTCCGACACTCTCATCCAACGCGCGCGCATGAGGTCATTGAACGCGGCGATGACGAGGTCCTCCTTGGAGGGGTACAACTTATAGATAGCCCCCGGTGAACAGTTGGCGCGCCGAGCGATGCGTGAGATGGTGGCTCTCGTGTAGCCACTCTTTCCGACGACACGGAAGGTGGCGTGGGCCAGTTCCGTTCGTAGATCGTCACCCGGCGGCAGGACGATTCCATCGTCGCGATCATGCAGTTGCACCTCGCCGACGTCGCCGGGATCGGTAGTGAGTGTCTCGAACAAGAGCGATTGGAGTACCGCTTGGTAGCTCTGGTCCTGGCCGAACTGTACGTCGGCGATGATCTGCACAATCATCATGGCAAAAATCGTGATACCGCGAGTGTGGGTAGCACTCACGTCGGGCGACGACAACGATTCTCGCTCAAGATAGTTGTGGATGAATGGCTCCACCTCTTCGTGCAAAGTCGGAATACGTCGCGCGGTCAAGAGCAGTCGAATGCTCGCCACGTCCGCGGGTGTCGTATCGCGCATGAACTCAAAGATCGCGCCGACAGTGTCCGGCTGTTCGGCCGCGCTCATACACAGCTCAAACATCAAGATGGCCCGGGCGCACAGCACAGAGTTCCATAGGTCTACGAGAAGTTCGTCGACGTCTTCGTAGCGCGCGTAGGTGGCCCCGTGCGTGAGTCCCGCCCGGTGACCGACATCGCGCAACGAGACGTGATCCACCCCGACACGAAGGACTTCGGCGACGCCAGCCTCGAGGATGGCTTCGTCGTTGGCGAGGGCGCGCGAACTACGCGCCCGTTGGCTACGGGGCATACCAGATTCTACCTTAAATGTTCACCGTATCAACTACTAACTGGCCGGTAACCGAGGTAAAAGGATTCACGGGGGCGTGTCAGATTAGTGACATGGAACCCTTTCCGTATATGCCCCTTGACGCCAAGGGCTGGCGTTTGGCGATGGGACTACGCCCTTTGGACCTGGCGACGTGGCTCGAGATCGACGAGCACTACGTGGAGGAGTTGGCCCTGAAGGACACTCTTCTCAAGAACAGCTTCGACGTCGTCGTAGCGACGAACCCCGAGGGCGACGACGCGAGCCGTGAACTCTTGGCGGACGTTAGAGGTTTCCTGGACACGTACCACGAGGGCATCGCTCCGTCGGTGACTGAGGGCGAGCATCCCATTGTGGAAGCCAGCCGCCTCGTGCAAGAGGATCTGTGCGTCTTGGTGAAGAGCGACGCCTGGCGACTTCGTGCGGCGTGCGTGTGCTTTCCTTCGCGTTGGAACTTGGCGACCAAGATTGGTACGACGCTCGATGACATCCACTCTCCGGTGCCTCTCTACGACCAAGTGCTCGCGCGGCCCACGAACGCCTTCTTCGATCGACTCACGCCGGAGCGCTCGTTCTGGCGACTGAACTGGACGCTGCTCGATAGTCCGGTGCTGCACCAGCCCTTCGGTGCGCGAGCGTCGCCGAGCGGCGGCCTCGCCGATTGGTTCTTTCGAGTCGAGCGTCAAACGTTGCGTCAACTACCAAAAACCATGGCGATCGTCTTCACCATTCGCACCTACGTCACCTCGGCGGCGTCATTGCGCGAGCGCGACGAGACGTTCGTGCCCGCGCTAGTGCAGGCCATGGAGAGCGCGCCTTCGTCGGTGCAGACCTACAAGGGCTGGATGGGCGTCGCGCAACTACTGCGCGACGCGATTTCTAGGAACGAATGAGGTCCTTCGCGATGGCGATCACCTGCATCTCGTCAGTGCCGGCGTAGATACGCAGCACTCGGGCGTCTCGACTGAGCTGTTCGACGCGGTATTCGGCGATGTAGCCATTGCCGCCCAAGATCTGGATGGCGTCGTCGGCGACTTGGCACGCGGCCTGCGCGGCGTAGAGCTTCATCGCGGAGGCTTCGGCGAAGCTCGGCGTGGCGCCGTCGTTCGCGCGCTCGATGTGGGCAAAGACCAAATTGCGCACGTTGACGCGCGCCACCTCCATCTGAGCGAGCTTGAGTTGAATGAGCTGAAACTCACCGATGGGCGTGCCCCACAGGGTGCGGTGCTTGGCGTAGTCGATGGCCAGGCGCGTGCACTCTTCAATGATGCCCAGCGACATCGCGGCCACCCCCGCGCGCTCGGCCACGAAGTTGTCCTTGGCGCTTTGACGCCCCCCGCCCTTGGTCTCTTCACTCTCGCCGAGCAGACGCTCGCGCCCGACGCGCACGTCGCCAAGGAAGATCTCCCCGGTGGGCGAGGCGTGTTGTCCCATCTTTCGCATGGGCTTGGACTGTTCGAGTCCGTCCATACCCCGATCGAGCACGAAGGTGAGGACCTTGCGCTGGCGGATCTCTTCACCACTGCCGTCGTCGAGCTTGGCGTAGAGCACGATCGTGTCGGCGTAGGGACCGTTGGTGATCCACGTTTTTTGGCCGTTCAGCACGTAGTCGTCGCCGTCTCGCTGGGCACTGGTGCGCATCCCGCCCAGGGCGTCTGAGCCCGAGTCCGGTTCGGTGATCGCCCAGGCGCCCACTTTGTCGAGCGTCATCAGGTCGAGGGCCCAGCGCTCCATCTGCGCGGGGGTGCCGAGTTTGTTGATCGTGCCCGCCGCGAGGCCCGTGGAGACCCCGAGCGAGGTGACCAGACCAGGACTTACGCGGCAGAGTTCGATCGTGGGGATCAACGTGAGGGCCGGGTCGTAGTTTCGACGCTCGCTCGAGGTTTCGTCGCCGGCGATCTTTCGCTCGAGTTGGCGTTGAAACGACTCCTGGGCCATCGTCCGCAGACCAAAGACCTCGTACATCTTTCGCAGGATCTCAAAAGGTGGCACACCGTGGTGCTCGAGGTCGTCTAAGTGAGGGCGAATCTCCTCGTCCACAAAGCGACGCACGACGTCGATGAGGGCCCGGTGCTCCTCGGACCATTCGTACATCGTCAGACCCCCGTAGCTCCGTCGTGCGACGACGTCCGAGACATCCTACGGGGCACGCGCGTCGTTGATCGAAGAAGGTCCCTTTAGTTGATCGATGAGCGCACTCGCCCAAAGGGTTTGGGTGAACGCGACGATCATGGGCGCCACGATCAGCCACACGTTCGCGTGCGACGACGCGGCGAAGACCGCGAGTAAGACCACGTCGGCGATGTTTCGAATGAACGACTGTCGCCCGAGTCGCTGGGCGACGAGGGAACTGACGAGGAGAAAGTTGACCCCGGGAATGATGGCGTCAATCGACCAGCGGCCCCGAAGTTCCTTGGCGCCAAAGGCGCACGCCACCGATCCGAGCGCGAGCATCGCGACGGCCGTGCCAGTGGCGATCAGGGCAAACCACTCGGGAGTGGGATGGGCGGTGCCGGGCCAGTGGGCGAGCACGCTGACCAGGAGTCCGAAGCCGCCCACCACACCCACGACGCCAACGCCGCGCACCCGACCCAGGGCCTGCACCAGACTCAAATTGGTCGCGAGACCCGCCGGCAACCTGGGATCGCCGTAGGGGCGCGTGACCTCGGACCATTTTGATCCGGTCCACACGCGCCACTGGCGAGTCCCCGACGGATCGGGGTACCACCCGGCGGGCACGGCGTCAGGCAAAGGCAAACTCACCGCACCAGCCTCTCATAGCTGAGGTAACAAGGTTCCTTGGGTGGAGCGCGGCGCGGTGAGTGGCACGTCTACGACGGTAGTGACACCGATAGCGGCGCAGCGTTTGGTGCCACAGGCCACACCGAGCAGCGGCGTGGGCACGTAACGAAGTGTCGCGTTGACCGGCGCGCCGCTGTTCACAGTGGCGAGCCAGGGCGTCGCGTTCGAGCGCTGGCCCACCACGACGCACGACGTTAGGGTCCAACAGGCCAGTGCGGTCGCGCGTTGGCCGAGCGACACGCTGGTCCACGCTCGAGCGAAAGTGTTGGAACGGATCAACTCTGATGAGTGGGCGGTGCTCGCGAGCGCGACGCAGTGAAGTTGCGCACACGACAGTGAGGTCATCGACGTCCACGCGCTCGACGTTGATCGCTGGTTCCACGTCACGCCGCCGTCGCGCGTGACGTAGAGCACGAACCGGTGATGGGCCGACAGCGCTCCCACGAGGCAGTCAAAGACGGCGCCACAAGCCAGGGCGGTGATCGTGTCGCCCTTCGCCCAGCTCATGGTCAGTGGGTTCGTCCAGGTCACTCCGTCGTCGGCGCTGAAGCTAAAGCGCGGTACGCCATCGTGGGCGCTCGTGTCAACGAGCGCGCAGTTGAGCTCACTGCAGTTCAACGCGTTGACGCCGAGCCCCCCAGACGGTGGCGTCGCCGTGCTCACTGCGTGGTTCGTCGCGTCAAAGCGCCACAGGAGATCGCGACCGGGTTGGGAGCCCCCCGCGAGACAACTGTTGAGTGAACAGGCGATCGAGGTAATTATTGGTGTGGGCGCGCTGGGGAGCGCGAGGCCCAGCCAGTGTCCGCGTGAGGTACTGAACTCGCCCACGGACGTTGGTCCGACGCTCGCGCTGGACGTGCCGACGGCGACACAGACGTTATTGAGGGTACAGCCCACGCTGGAGAGGGGCACCGAGATGCTCAGTGCCGGCGTGCCACTGAGATGCTGACTTGCGGCGGGAGTACTGGCACAGCTAGCGAGTAGCAGTGCGCCGGCGCCCAGAATCGCGACCAGTCGAAGCCCATGGCGCACGCGGGTAGGGACTGAACTCATGAGCTCTTTGATGATTCCTCGCCCGTGCGTCGGTGCAGAACTACTGAACGGAACGAACGGCAGCGCCCAGCACACTCAAACCATCGGCGAGCTGTTCGTCACTGATGATCAGCGGAGGCAAGAGGCGAATGACGTTGCCGTACGTACCGCAGGTTATGGCGATGACGCCGTGTTGCTGGCAGTAACCAACGATCGTCTTGGTGGCCGCGGCGTTGGGCGTTTTGGTGCCGGGCTCGATCAGCTCAATGGCCACCATTGCCCCACGTCCCCGCACGTCACCGATGATGGCGACGTCTTGCTGGAGTGAGCGCAACGACGCGAGCATCGAGTCGCCTAGTTCGCGCGCTCGCGCGACGAGATTGTTATCCCTCAAGGTCTTGATCGTGGCCAGCGCCGCCACCGCCGCGACGGGGTTGCCTCCGTAGGTGCCGCCGAGCCCGCCTTCGTGGACGGCGTTCATGAGATCGGCTCGTCCAGTTACTGCCGCTAAAGGCATGCCGCCCGCCAGACCCTTCGCCGTGGCGACCAGGTCAGGTACGACGCCCTCGTGATTGACGGCGAACCAGTCGCCGGTGCGACAAAATCCGGTTTGAATCTCGTCGGCGATAAAGACCACGCCGTGCTCGGTGGTCCACTTCGAAAGGGCCGGGAGGAATCCTTCCGCCGGGACCACGAAGCCACCCTCGCCTTGAATGGGCTCGATCAAGAGGGCCGCGACGTTCTTTGCGCCGACGTCGGACTCAATGATGCTGATCGCGAGCGCGGCCGCTTCGGCGCCGCTCAGTCCGTCGTGGTAGGGATAACTCATGGGCACGCGGTAGATCTCGGGCGCGAATGGTCCGAAACGGTCCTTGTAGGGCATGTTCTTGGCCGTTAGGGCCATGGTCAAGTTGGTCCGGCCGTGATACGCGTGCTCGAAGACGACGATCGCCGGGCGACCAGTCGCGAGGCGAGCAATTTTGACGGCGTTCTCGATCGCTTCGGCGCCGGAGTTAAAAAGTGCGCTTGTCTTGTCGAAAGTCCCGGGGGTTAGTTCTGCGAGCTCTTCACAGACCTCTACGTAACTCTCGTACGGCGTGACCATGAAACAAGTGTGGGTGAACTTGGCGACCTGTTCGCTCACGGCGTCAATGAGCGCCGGTACGGCGTGGCCGATTCCCGTGACCGCGATACCCGATCCGAGGTCGAGGAACTGGTTGCCGTCCACGTCGACGAGGATGGCGCCTTCGGCGCGCTCGATATAGACCGGAAAGCCGACGGTGAGTCCCGCACTGACGGCGGCTTTGCGGCGAAGGTGCAACGCTTGGGAGTTGGGTCCCGGTACTGCGGTGACGACCTTGCGCTGCGTGCCGACCGACGATTCAATTGACGAAACCATGGTGCTCTCCTGGAACAGTTCGACTGAGATCAGACGTTCCAAGCGTACTGGCGCGACTCGGAGGCGTCACGAAGATGCAGAAACGGGTGACCGAAGTCACCCGTTTCACGCTGGCGGAGGAGGTGGGATTTGAACCCACGGTGCCCGTAGACACAGCAGTTTTCGAGACTGCCCGATTCGGCCGCTCTCGCACCCCTCCGTCGAACAGTCTACAACGCCCTTCGAGAAGGACTTTGGGCGCGCTCAACGTGTCCTACGATTCGACGTCATGGACAGTGACGACGAACGCTTCATGCGCGACGCGCTCGACGCAGCGCGCCGCGCGGGCGCACACGACGACGTCCCAGTCGGCTGCGTGCTCGTCGCAGGCGGAGCGGTCATTGGCGTAGGAGAAAACCGAAGAGAAGTTGACGTCGATCCGACGGCGCACGCCGAGCTCGTGGCCCTGCGCAGCGCCGCGAGTTCACGGGGTTACTGGCGAATGGACGACGTCACGGCCTACGTCACGTTGGAGCCGTGTGTGATGTGCGCGGGCGCACTCTTGAACGCGCGCGTCGCCAGAGTGGTCATTGGTGCCGTCGACGAAAAGGCTGGCGCGGTGGGCTCTCGTTACAACCTCTTGAGTGATCCGCGATTATTGCACGAAGCTTCAATAACCTACGACGTCCTCGCCGAGGAGTCGAGCGAACTTCTGCGCGCGTTTTTTCTGGATCGTCGAATCGAGTAAGTCGGTGTGGTGCGACTCGTTAAGAGTGGCGACTATGAGTTCGTCAATCCCATGAGAGAGGCCATGCCCGACCAATTGGTGATGTCGAGATCGGTGGCGATGAACCTCGCCAGTCCGGAGCCGCCCGAGCCGTAGGCGGTGCCAAAGAGTACGCCGTTCGCGTGGAACTGTTTGATCGTGACACCGCCGCAACCTCCGGAATCCGCGACGACCGTGGCGTACGGATTGGTCGCGTCCGGGCGGAAGAACTGAAGGGTCATGGAGGCGCCCACGTCCAAGGGACAACTCATTAGTCCGGGCAACTGCACCGGAAGTTCGTTGACCTTGGCGCGAAACACGTTGATCGTCGAAAGACTGTCGACCCCGACGGTGGTCACCGTATTGGTTTTGACGTTGAGTCCACGATTCACTGTCACCATGATTCTTGTTGCGCCGGCGGGCACGATTGAGTACGGAGACTTCTGGGGCGTCCACGACACCATGGCGTCAACACGGAACCCGAGTTGACCCGTGGGCGTGATCAACATGGAGTATTGGAGCTGCGGGCTCGGGAGAACCGTCGTTCCGTGAAAGGAGAACGAGAGGAACTCTTCGCTGTCGGTGCCGGGTCCGCTCGAGGAGCCCGAGCCAGCAGTGTGGCCACCTTTGGGCACTTGATTTTTCAGCCAGTTGAGGGCTCGGTTGCCTCCGGGGGCGAGGAAGAATTCGGTCAGGACCACTTGGTCCGGATTAGTCGGCGTGCCGGGTGCCGAAAAGAGCGCCGTACCGTCCGCCGCAATCCAATGGGCCAGACGGGTAGATCCCGCGGGCAGCGTCGCCAACCTCAACAATTGGTGTGCCTCGGTCGAGGCGAGCACCTTACGTTGGCTGTTAGTGGGGCCCAACGACGACGCTGTGGCCGGTAGTGAGACGGCGAAAGTGGCGAACGACACGAGGGCGATCAAGGTGACCAGCCACGCTGCGTTGCCCTTCTCGGACGTATTCCGGAGTCTCGCTGTCAACGGCTTCACACCTTCTATCTGTCCCGACCTCACTATTACTTACCGGTGGTCTCAATGGACGTCAGTCGTTGAACGAAGTTCGACGTCGTCAAGGTGAGGAATTGATGTGTGGCGGAGGAGGTGGGATTTGAACCCACGGAAGGTTTCCCTTCACACGATTTCCAATCGTGCCGATTCGGCCGCTCTCGCACTCCTCCGAGTGACGGTACTCGTACCAAGAAATGAATACCGGCTCGCAAGGTTACCCGAGGCCCGTTGAGCCGTACTCCGATAGCCTTGAAACGCCGAGGTTCAAAGCGGTGGTCGGGTCCCGTGCGACGACCTTTCGTGAACCGAGTCAGGGGTGGAAGCCAGCAGCTCTCAGCGAACTGTGTTGGGTGCCACGGATCGCCTGACCACCGCTTTGGACCTCGGCACGTTACGTCGCACCGTTAGCATCGGGGCATGCCCGAAGCGAAAGCGACCCCCACGTCACTCGATGGAGTGACCTCGCTCTACCGTCGCTTTCGACCCGCGCGATTCGCCGAGCTTCGCGGTCAAGACCATGTGGTCCGAGCACTGCAAGGTGCGGTAAAGAACGACCGAATCTCGCACGCGTACCTCTTCTCGGGACCTCGCGGGACGGGTAAGACCACGGCCGCGAGAATCTTGGCCAAAGCTCTCAACTGTCAGCATCCGGTCGACGGTGACGCCTGCGCCGTGTGCGCGAGCTGTCTCGCGATTTCTAAAGGTTCGTCGCTCGATGTCATCGAGTTGGACGCAGCATCTAATAACGGTGTGGACGACATTCGTGACATCATCGCCGGCGCCTGGCACGGTACGCCCGGAAGTTGGAAGGTCTACATCTTTGACGAGGTGCACCAACTCTCGAAGGCGGCCTCGGCGGCGCTTTTAAAGACGCTCGAAGAGCCGCCGTCGCACGTGGTCTTCGTTCTGGCGACTACCGATCCGCACAAGGTGTTGCCGACGATTCGTTCGCGCACCCAGCACCTCGAGTTTCGTCTCATTAGCGCCGACACGCTCGCCACGTTGCTTCACGACGTGAAGGGCGCGGCGGGCCTGGGCGCGGACGACGCGACCATCGAGGCCGCGGTGCGTCTGGGGCGGGGCTCGGCTCGCGACGCACTCAGTGCGCTGGATCAGCTGCTCGCCACGGGCTCGATCAGTGAGACCCAACCCGAGTTCGACGGACTCTTTCATGCTTTGGTCCACGATGACGCCGTGGAGGCGCTACGCGCGCTCGCCGTGCTCGCGCGCGAGGGGTGGGACCCTGAGCAACTGGCGGAAAACTTCGCGGGCGAAGTTCGCCAGGTCTTCTTGTTGCAGGTGGCGCCCGATGTCGCCGACGCCGTTGACGCCGATCGCGAGCGTCTCGTGGCGTGGGGCGAACAACTGGGTCTGGCGCGCAGCGTGCGAATCCTTGAGACCGTTGGGCGAGCGATACGAGAGATGAAAAGCGCCCCGGAAAAGATCGTCATGTTAGAAGTCGCCATGGTGCGACTCACGAAACCCGAACTCGACAGTTCCTATGAGTCACTCGACGAACGACTCACCAGAGTCGAACGGGGCGCCGGGCGAGCGGTGCCCACGCCTACTGAAACGCCGCCGCCGCTTCGTCCTATTGGCACGACCCGCCCGCCCGCGCCACCCAAGCCAGTGGCGACCCTCGGGGCCAACGGGGAGGCGCCCTCGAAGGATGCGACGAAAGCGGCCGCGCCGTCGGGGAGTTCGAACGCCGCGGACCTGGCCCTTGATGACGTGCGTGACCGGTTCTTTGAACGCGTGGTTCCTCGAACCTCGCGTTCGGCGCAACTGCTCCTAGGCTCGGCGAAAATAGAGTCGCTGGATGGACTGTTGTTGACGATCGCGGTGCCGAGCGAAGAGATGCGCCAAAACACCGAGATCATCGCGCAGGGGTTGAAGGGCGCGCTAGAGCACGAGTTCAAGTCGCCCCTTACCATCTATTGGACCGTGGACGCCTCACTCCTCGACGCGCCCCCACCTGCACGTCGAACGGTGAGCGCGATCGTTCCCGTCGAGGAGGATTTCGAGGGGAACGAGGAGTCCGTGTTGGTCGTCGATTCCGCGGCCGATCACCTCATCACCGAAATGTTCCCGGGCGCGAAGGAGATTTCGTGACCTACCCACCGGCCCTGCAGGCCGTGGTCGACGAACTCGGACGTTTCCCCGGCGTGGGCCCCAAGTCGGCACAGCGCATTGCCTTTTGGTTGATGCGCCAGCCCGGCGAGGACGTCGAGCGCCTGGCGTTGTCACTCGAGGAGATGAAGTCCAAACTTTCGTTTTGCGAACGCTGCTGCAACATCGCCGAATCGGGGGGACTCTGTCCAATCTGCGCCGATACTCGGCGCGACCAGACGACGATCTGTGTGGTGGAGAGTCCGCCGGACGTCGGGGCCGTCGAACGCTCGGGCGCCTTTCAAGGGACGTACCACGTCCTGCACGGCGTGTTAAATCCGTTGGAGGGCGTGACGCCCGATCGACTGAAGATCCAAGAGTTGCTGGCACGCCTGCACGGTCCGGTGAAGGAAGTCATTCTCTGTTTCAACTCCAACGTCGAAGGTGACCACACCGCGATGTACCTCAGTCGGCTTTTGCAGATGCCCGGGCTCGTCGTCTCCCAACCGGCCAGCGGCTTGCCGGTCGGGGGAGACTTGGAGTTCGCGGACGACCTCACCCTGGGACGGGCCTTCGAGGGGCGACGCGTACTGAGCGACTAGTTGATGTGACGCGCCATGAGATTCGATTTCTGTGCTCGTCAAATTTTTGCGAGAGACTAGACCGGTGCGATACCTAACGATTGTTCGCCACGCCAAGGCCGAAAAGGCCACGTCGGATCAGCGCGATTTCGACCGCAAATTGAGTGGCCGAGGGCGACGCGAGTGTGAACAGTTGCGTGCTTGGGCGAACGATACGAGCGAACTCGGTCGCTTCGGGCCCACCACGGCGCTGGTGAGCGCGGCGGCGCGCACGAAGGAGACCTTTCGACGGGCCTTTGCGGGCACGGCCTTTGCCGGCGAGCGCGTGGTGAGCGAGTTGATCTACAACGGCCAGCGCCACGTCTCGGCGGAGGATCTGCTCATCGATCTCGCCGCGATTGATCCAGTGACGACGTCACTGGCCGTCGTGGCGCACAACCCGACGGTCCTCGAACTGTTGTGGTCACTGGTGGACGAACTACCTGACTCGCTGCGAGCGGGATATCCGCTGGGCGGGACCTACGTCTTAGCAATACCCGACGATCAGCCGATCGGCCTCGCTCACTACCCCTTGGTCGCGCGCTTCGTGCCCGACTAGAGCGAGCGAAGAATTGCGGCGTCGCCCTGTCCGCCGCCGCCACACAGGGCGACCGCGGCGACCCCGCCCCCGCGTCGACGCAGTTCCAACAGGGCCGTAATGGCCAGGCGCGTGCCTGACATGCCCACGGGGTGGCCGAGCGCGATCGCTCCGCCGTTGACGTTCACCTTGTCTTCATCGACACCTAAGTCGTCGCACGAGGCGAGACCCACCGCGGCGAACGCCTCGTTGATCTCGATGAGGTCGAGACCCTTCACGTCGAGTTGCGCTTTCTTGGCGGCTTGGAGTATGGCGTTCGCCGGTTGACCCAGGAGCGACGTGTCGGGCCCGGCGACCTGGCCGTAGCTGACGAGTTCGCCAATCGGGGTGAGACCGAGTTGGGCGCAGCGCTCTTCGGACATCACGAGCACCGCCGCGCCACCGTCGGAGATCTGCGACGCGTTGCCCGCAGTAATAGTTCCGTCTTTGTCGAAGGCCGTGCGCAGTTGGCCGAGGGACTCGGCCGTGGTGTCGGCACGTACCCCTTCATCAATCGAGACCATCAAGGGCTCGCCCTTGCGCTGGGGGACCGCGACGGCGACGATCTCCTCGGCGAACTTGCCAGAGGAAATGGCGGCGGCGGCCAGTTGGTGACTTCGAGCGGAGAACTCGTCTTGACGCGCTCGGCTGATGCGTCCGTGGTTGTAGCGCTCGGTCGCCAAGCCCATTGCGCACTGATCAAAGGCGCAGGTGAGTCCGTCGAACATCATTGAGTCGACGGCCTTCTGGTCGCCGATGCGGTACCCCGCGCGAGCTCCGGGCAGAAGGTACGGCGCGCCGGTCATCGACTCCATGCCGCCCGCGATGATGATGTCGGCTTCGCCGGCGCGGATCATCAGGTCGGCCAGATATATGGTCTGCAAGCCCGAGAGACAGACCTTATTAATAGTGGTGGCGTTGACGGTCATGGGGATACCGCCCTTCACGGCGGCTTGACGGGCCGTGATCTGACCTTGGCCGGCTTGAATGACCTGACCCATCAGCACCGCGTCCACGCTCGCGGGATCGACGCCCGTCTTTTCGAGGACGTCCTTGATGGCGGCGCCGCCGAGGTCTTGAGCGCTCAACGTGGCGAATACGCCCGAGAGCTTGCCAATGGCAGTACGACTTCCAGCGACGATGACACTACGTGACATAACAACTCCCTTGTGACGAACCCCTCGGGGCCACCCCTTGAAACGATAGGCGTTTCTCGACGACGCGGTTCCGTGCGGTCTCGACGGCGCACGGCCCGAGGTTCGAAAGGTAAACGGCGCTCGGTCGATAGTCGACGCGTCGTGCAGTTCAAGAGATCCGCCACGAGTGTCCTTCGAACCTTGAAGTAGTTTCGAGACATCCCAAGTCGGGGTTTCGTGGTGGGGGCGCTTTGAGTGAGTCGGTTCAACGTGTTGCGGGTGAGGGCCCGGTCGCACTAAGTTCTGGCGTTCTTCGAGGGGACTGCTTCGTCTCCCTGGAAGAACTCAATCACCGTGCCTTGAGAGCGGCGACGGGACTTCGTTCGCTCGGTGTGGGCGCTGGTGACACCGTGGCCCTGCTACTTCGTAACGACCACGAGTTCTTTGAAGCGTCGTTCGCGGCTTCGGCGCTCGGGGCCGCTCCGGTGCCGATCAACTGGCACGGAAGTGCCGAGGAGATCGCCTACGTTCTCCAAGACTGTCAAACCAGTGTGCTCGTGGTTCACGCCGACCTACTGGCGCGAGTGCGCCACCTCGTTCCTCCGGGCATCACGGTCTTGGGGGTCGCCACGCCCGAGAGCATCGTGTCGAGTTTTTCTATCACGCCGTCTGACTCGCAACTTCCCCCGGACGTCACTTCGTGGTCGACGTGGCTCGACGGTTTCGATCCTCTCGCACAGCTCCACGACGCGGAGCCTTGGTCGATGATCTACACCTCGGGCACGACTGGTCACCCCAAGGGCGTGCGTCGACTGCCCGGGACGCAAGAGACCGAAGAGGGCCTCGACTACTTGATCGATGCCGCCACGTACTTTGGGATCTGGCCCGAGATGCGAACCGTGATCTGTGGGCCCATGTACCACTCGGCCCCGTTCACCTACGCGGCACTCGCCGCGCGCTCGTACAACGGCCTGCTCGTCATCCAGGACCGCTTTGATCCCGAGGGACTGCTGGCGCTCATCGAGCAACACCGGATCACCTCGATGTACATGGTGCCGACCATGTTCGTTCGAATGCTGCGCCTGCCTGCAGAAGTGCGGGCCCGCTACGATCTCTCCTCGCTGACCCACGTCTCTCATACCGCGGCCCCCTGTCCGCCCGACGTCAAGCGGGCGTTGATCGAGTGGTGGGGTCCCATCATCTCTGAGCTCTACGGCAGTACCGAGGTTGCTTTCATCGCCGGCTGCACCAGCGAGGAGTGGCTGGCTCATCCCGGCACGGTGGGACGACCCCTGGCGAGCTGTGAAGTTCGTGTCTTTGATGAAGATGGCGTGGAGTTGGCGACGGGCGAATCCGGCGAAGTGTTCGTACGCGCGAAAGCCACCACTGACTTCACGTACCACGGCAAAGCGGAGGCCCGGGCCGAGGTGGAACGCGACGGGTTGATCACGTGTGGCGACGTCGGCTTTCTCGACGAGGACGGTTTTCTCTATCTCTGTGATCGAGTACGCGACATGGTCATTTCGGGTGGGGTCAACATCTACCCCATCGAGATCGAAGCCTGCTTGTTAAAACTGCCCGGCGTGGCCGACTGCGCGGTCTTTGGAATCCCCGACCCCGAGTACGGCGAGTCGATCGCCGCCGCGATCAAGTTAGAACCCGGCGTCTCACTGTCAATCGGCGACATCCAAGCGCACGTGCGAGAACATCTGGCGAGCTTCAAGGTGCCCAAGGTGGTGACGTTTCACGAGAGTCTGCCGAGGGAGGACTCCGGCAAGATGTTCAAGAGAAAGCTGCGCGATCCGTACTGGGCGCAAGCCGGACGCGCCATTTGAATCCTCACTGGCGCGCACGTCATCAGGCGCGCCACGCGGGCCACTAGCCTCGCGCAGATGAGCGAGATTCTTGACGCCGCCGTGGCGGGCGCGTCTCCCGAGACCTTGGGTTCTCTCCCGATGCCCGAGACGTATCGGGCCGTCTTCGTTCGACGCGACGAGCAGAGCATCTTTGAAGGAATGGCGAGTAAGGATAAGGATCCGCGGCGAATGCTGCACGTCGGCGAGGTTCCGGTGCCCGAACTCGCGCCCGACGAGGTCTACCTCGGGGTGATGGCGTCGTCGATCAATTTCAACACGGTGTGGACCAGCATCTTCGAGCCACTGCCCACGTTTGGCTTTCTCGACCGTATGGCAAAGGAGTCGGTCTGGGGCCAACGCCACGCCCTGGACTATCACGTCGTCGGTTCCGACGCCGCGGGCGTCATCTTACGCACGGGCTCTGCGGTGCGAAATTGGAAGGTGGGCGACGCCGTCACCGTGCACTGCAATTACGTGGACGACCAAGACCCGAGTAGCCACGACGACTCGATGATGTCGAATAATCAGCGCATCTGGGGATTCGAGACGAACTTTGGCGGCTTGGCGGACATCGCGGTCGTGAAGGCCAATCAACTCATGCCCAAGCCCGCGCACCTCACCTGGGAGGAGGCGGGGGTGAACGCGCTGTGCAACTCGACGGCCTATCGGATGTTGGTGTCGCGAAACGGCGCGCCCGTCACCCAGGGCGACCGGGTGTTGATCTGGGGAGCGTCGGGCGGACTGGGATCGTTTGCCGTCCAGCACGTCTTGAACTCGGGTGGCGTGCCCATCGGCGTGGTGTCAAGCGAGTCCAAGGTCGCGGCGTTGCACGAACTGGGTTGCGAGTACGTCATCAATCGAGAAGAGAAGAACTACCAATTCTGGAAGGACGAACACACCCAAGACGAGAGCGAGTGGCGCCGACTCGGTAAGGACATCCGTTCGTTGGCCGGCGACGATCCCGGCATCGTCTTTGAGCACCCCGGTCGCTCGACCATGGGCGCGAGTGTCTTTGTCGCCAAACGTGGCGGCATCATCGTGACCTGCGCCGCGACCAGTGGTTACCTGGTCGAGTATGACAATCGCCACTTGTGGATGAAACTCAAGACCATCCGAGGGTCGCACTTTTCGAACTACCGCGAGGCCTGGGCCGCCAATCAGACCATTATCGATGGCAAGGTCGTGCCGCCGCTTTCCAAGGTCTTTCCCTTGGAAGAGACCGGGGAGGCCGCCTACGAGGTACACCACAATCGTCACGAAGGAAAGATCGGCATCCTCTGTGCCGCCCCGAGGGAGGGGCTGGGTGTCACGGACCCCGAACTTCGAGCGCGCGTGGGCGAAGATCGACTGACGATCTTTCGCCGCCACGACCGGGGGTAGAGATGACGTCGCGCTTAACTGAGATTGACCATGTGGGCATTGCCGTGCGTGATCTTGAAGCGGCGATTGCCTGGTACGCCGAGGTCTTTGGCGCGACGGTGGAACATCGAGAGATCGTCGAGTCCGACGGCGTCGAAGAGGCGTTGGTGCGCGTCGCCGACTCCTACATTCAACTGCTGACGCCCACGCGTGACGATTCACCCCTCGCGAAGTACTTGGAAAAGAAGGGCGAAGGAGTGCATCACGTGGCCTATCGCGTGGCGAACTGCGCTGACGCGCTGGCGGCAGTGAAGGCGTCGGGCGCACGGGTCATCGATGTCACCCCCCGGCCGGGATCGCGCGGCACGACCGTGGCGTTTATCCATCCCAAAGCGTCCTTTGGCACGTTGATCGAACTCGTGCAGGTCAACAACTAGTTCGTCGCGCGCGACGAAGGTACCAGGAGTTCAGAATTTTCTACTTGCGAGTAACAAGAAATTCCTACTTCGCGGTAACGCTTGGGGTGTCTCTACGTTGCGCGTTTGGGCGTTCTTTGCCCGTGTCCTCAAAGTGACGTGGTAGTGCGTCTTGGCTATCGTGGTTCCATATGGTGCATTCGATGGCGGAACGCCTCAAGGAGTTAGAAGCCTTAAAAGCTGAAGCTCTCGTTGCCGGTGGAGAGAAGGCCATTGAGCGCCATCGGGCCAAGGGCCGAATGACCGCGCGCGAGCGTCTGGTGTACCTGCTCGACGAAGATTCCTTCCAAGAACTCGATATGTTGAATCGTCACGTGACCTCGGGGATGGGTTTGGAGGACTCACGGCCCTACTCCGACGGGGTGATCACGGGTTACGGGAAGATTGACGGGCGCAAGGTCTGCGTGTACTCCCAAGACTTCACCGTCTTTGGCGGCGCGCTGGGTGAGACCCACGGTGAAAAAATTCAAAAGATCATGGACCTCGCCACGACGATGGGCCTACCCATCATTGGTCTCAATGACGGGGCCGGCGCTCGAATTCAAGAGGGCGTCGCGGGACTGAACGCCTACGGGGGGATCTTTAAACGCAACGCGCGCGCCTCGGGCGTCGTGCCCCAGATCTCGGTCATCCTGGGCCCCTGCGCCGGGGGGGCGGTCTACTCGCCGGCCCTGACGGACTTCATCTTCATGGTGAAAGACACGAGCCACATGTTCATCACCGGTCCCGACGTGGTGAAGTCGGTGACGGGCCAGGACGTGACCCTCGAAGAGTTGGGGGGCGCCCAGACCCACGCGACCAAGTCGGGCGTGGCCAGTTTTGTCCTGCCCGACGAGAAGAGCGTGCTCGACGAGGTTCGCTATTTGATGTCGTTCCTGCCCTCGAACAACATGGAAGAGCCGCCGCGCATCATGACCGACGACGACCCGGAACGACTCTGTGAGGATCTGCGCGAACTGTTGCCCGACTCACCGAATCAGCCCTACGACATGAAAAAGGTCATTACCTCGGTCGTGGACGGCGGCGACTACATGGAGGTGCACGCCACCTACGCCCAACAGGTGACCTGCGGCTTCGCCCGCCTGGACGGACACACGATCGGCATCGTCTCGAACCAACCCCAGATTCTCGCCGGGGTCCTCGACATCGAGTCCAGCGAGAAGGCGGCACGCTTCGTGCGCACGTGTGACGCCTTTAACGTGCCCCTGGTCACTTTCGTGGACGTGCCGGGCTTCATGCCCGGCGTCGAGCAAGAGTACGGCGGGATCATCCGTCACGGCGCCCAATTGCTCTACGCCTTTTGCGAGGCGACGGTGCCGCGCATCTCGATCATCACCCGCAAGGCCTACGGCGGGGCGTACGTGGTGATGAACTCTAAGTCCATTGGCGCGGACCTCGCCTTCGCGTGGCCCACGGCCGAACTGGCGGTGATGGGCGCCGCGGGCGCGGTGAGCATCGTGTACCGACGTGAGCTGGCCGAGTCCTCCGATCCCCAGGCCCTGCGCGCGCAACTGATCGAGGACTACGAGGAGCGCTACGCGAATCCGTACGTCGCCGCCGAACGGGGCTTCATCGACGACGTCATCGATCCCGCCGAGACGCGTCGAATCCTCGCGCGGTCGCTGGACTTGTTGCGAGGCAAACGCGAAGATCTGCCCAAGCGCAAGCACGGGAACGTGCCGCTGTGAACTACGGACTTGCGCCACGACCGGGGCTGCCCCCCGAAGAGATGGCCGCGATCATCGCGGTCGCCGAAGAGTTGCTGAAGGCGGAACGTGGTCGCGTGAAGGACACGCCGCCCTCGTGGCGATTTTCCGGACGCTGGTTCAACGCCGGGCCCTTCACACTGCGTCGCCCGCATCACGCTAACTAGTTGACTCGATTAGACCTAACAGGTCGTCCATGATCGCGCTTAACGAATAGTCCTTGGGCGTGTAGATCGCCGCGACGCCCAACACGCGTAGCGTGCGTGCGTCGGCGTCGGGCACGATGCCCCCCACCACGACTTTGGCGTCGACGCCGGCGTCACGCAGACCTTGCATGACCCGTGGCACGAGGGCGAGGTGCGAGCCCGACAGCACAGAGATGCCGACGACGTCGACGTCCTCGTCGCGTGCGGCCGCGACGATCTCCTCGGGGGTCAGTCGAATGCCCGGATAGATCACCTCAAAACCGGCGTCGCGCGCGGCGACGGCAATCTGTTCCGCGCCGTTGGAGTGTCCGTCCAGGCCGGGTTTGGCGACGAGCAACCTCGGGGGCGTGCCCCGTTTTTCGCTTAAGGCTTTGGAGCGAGCCACCAGGTCACCAAAGGGCGCGCCGCGATTGTTGGCGCGCGCACGCACGCCAGTGGGCGCCCGGTACTCGCCAAAGATCTCGCGTAGCGCGTTGGCCCACTCGCCGGTGGTGCCGCCGGCCTTCGCGAGCGCGATGGTCGGCACCATGACGTTGTCGCTCTTGTCAGCACTGGCAATGACTCGGCGCAGTTCACGTAGGGCCGCCTCGACGGCGCTCTCGTTGCGCGTGGCGCGCCACGCCCTCACGTCGTCGATCATCTCTTGTTCGACCGAGGGATCGACCACCATGATCGCTTCGAGTGACGCGTCGTTCGTGAGGGGTGACTCGGCCGTCTCGAGAAAACGATTGACGCCCACGACGACCTGCTCACCGGACTCGATTCGTTCGACCCGCGCGGTCTGGCTCGCCACGAGGCGGCTCTTCAATTCGTCGATAGCTTTAAAGGCGCCCCCTAAGGCGAGTACGTCGTCGAGTTCACCTTGCGCGGCGACGGTCAACTCGTGGACCAGGGCGTCCATGACCTGAGAGCCCGCGAAGATGTCGGGGTACTCCAGAAGATCACTTTCGTAGGCCAGGACCTGCTGGACGCGAAGGCTCCACTGCTGATCCCACGGGCGCGGCAGTCCGAGCGCCTCGTTCCATGCGGGCAGCTGGATGGCCCGGGCCCGCGCGTCGGCCGACAGGGTGACGCCGAGCATCTCGAGAACGATGCGCTGCACGTTGTTCTCAGGCTGCTGTTCGGTGAGCCCGAGGGAGTTCACCTGCACGCCGTAACGAAAGCGACGAAGCGACGGGTCGTCCACGCCGTAGCGGACGCGACATATCTCATCCCACATCGCGGTGAACGCGCGCATCTTGGCGACTTCTTCGATGAAGCGTACGCCGGCGTTCACGAAGAACGAGATTCGCCCTACCACCTCGGGCATGAGCTCGGCTTCGACCTTGCCCGAGTCACGCACGGCGTCCAAGACGTCGATCGCCGTCGCCAGCGCGTAGGCGATCTCTTGGGCCGGCGTCGCGCCGGCCTCTTGGAGATGGTAACTGCAGACGTTGACGGGGTTCCATTTGGCGACGTGGTGAATGCCGTAGGCGATCATGTCGGCGATGAGCCGCTTGGAGGGTTCGGGCGCGAAGATGTACGTGCCGCGACTTAGGTACTCCTTGACGATGTCGTTTTGCGTGGTGCCCTGGAGTGTGGCCAGGTCGACACCCTCTTCTTCAGCTAAGGCGAGGTAGAGACCCCACAGCCACGCGGCGGTCGCGTTGATGGTCATGGAGGTATTCATCTCGTTGAGGGGAAGGCCCTCAAAGAGTTGGCGCATGTGACCGAGGTGCGCGACCGGCACGCCGACCTTGCCGACTTCGCCCGCGGCGCAGGAATCGTCCGGGTCGTAGCCGGTCTGGGTGGGCAGGTCAAAGGCGATCGAGAGGCCGGTCTGGCCCTTCGCCAAGTTGGCGCGGTAGAGCTCGTTAGATTTCGTGGCGTTCGAGTGACCCGAGTAGGTCCTCATCACCCACGCCTTGGAACGATCTTTCACTGTGTCTCCCGTCGAGGGCTAGTGGCCGTACTGGTAGAAGCCTTCACCCGACTTTTTTCCGAGAAGCCCCGCGCTCACCATGCGACGCAGCAACGGCACGGGCGCAAAGTTCGCGTCGGCGTACTCCAGGTAGAGCGCGTCGAGGATCGCGAGCGAGGTGTCAAGACCCACGAGGTCGAGCAGGGCGAAGGGACCCATCGGAAACCCACAGCCGCCCTTCATGGCTGCGTCGATGCCCTCTTTGGTCGCGACGCCGTTCTCGAGGAGTCGCACGGCGTTGTTGAGGTAGGGAAAGAGCAGGGCGTTCACGATGAAGCCCGCGCGGTCCTTCACCTCAATGGGTTCCTTGTCGCAGGCCAGTACGAATTCAGTGACGGCCGCGATGGTTTCGTCGCTCGCACAGATCGGCCGCACGACTTCGACGAGCGCCATGGCGTGCACGGGGTTAAAGAAATGCACTCCACAGACCCGTTCGGGCCGCGAGACCTGCATGGCCAGATCGATGACGGGCAGCGTCGAGGTGCACGTCGCGATAATGGCCTTGGGGCTCACTACGGCGTCGAGCGCGCGAAAGAGTTCCATCTTTACGTCGAGATCCTCCACCACGGTCTCGATCACGAATTCACAGTCGGCGAGTTCGCTGAGGTGGGTGGTGACCGTGACGCGCTGGCGAAGGGCCACGACGTCCTCGGCCGTGCGTTTGCCCTTTTCCAGTTGCTTGGCGAGCGAGCGGTCGATCTGGTCCAGAAGAGCTTCGGCGCCGGCGTTCGTGCGAGCTCGCACGATCACGCTCGCGCCCGTGGCGGCGCACGCTTCAGCGACGCCGGCGCCCATAATGCCCGACCCCACAACACCGATCTTTTGAAAGCTCATGTGCGAACACTACCGTTACCGGTCGGTATCTTTGGCTGTGATACTCAATTGGTGCAGGTGACGGTGATGGTGGGCTCGCGCGAGAGTGGCGTCGAGGAAGTGACGAAGTGATCGTCACTCGCGGTCACGAGGTCGTTGAGCTTTAGCGCTCGGTGATCGTGACCGATTCGATGATGACGCTTTCGCGCGGCTTGCCCGAAGGCGTGCCCAGTTCATTGATCGCGGCCACGACGTCCAGGCCCTTGACGACTTTGCCAAAGTGCGAGTACAGCGGGGGCAGACGCACCCCGTCAGGTCCGGAGATGACGAAGAACTGCGAGCCGTTGGTGTGGGGACCCGCGTTGGCCATGGCCAACGATCCGAGCTCGTAGCGACCGGGCTTGGGCAGTTCGTCAACAAAGCGGTAGCCCGGTCCACCCGAGCCACTGCCCGTCGGATCGCCACCCTGCAAGACGAAGCCGGGAATGATTCGGTGAAAAACTACGCCGTCGAAGTAGTGCCACCTCGCCAGGAACACGAAACTGTTCACGGCCAGGGGCGCGCCGAGGGGGTCGAGGAACAGTTCCATGGTGCCCTTTGACGTGGCCATCGTCGCGCCGTAGGACTTGGTCGGATCGATGATCATCTCGGGCGCCGCGTCAAAGTGTTGACGCTTCGGGCTCGAACCGTCGGGCTGGGGGACGTCGGTACTCATTTTCTACTGCTCGCTGATCGTGATGTTCAAAATACGGTGGGTGACGATCGGGGGCACGCCGTTCGAGGCGGTACTCGAGTTGCCGGCGCTTTGGATGATCTCGACGGCCTTAAGCCCGCTCACGACTTGACCAAAGAGTGAGTAGGTCGCGCCCAGCGTCTCGCCCACGGCGCCGGTGACGATGAAGAACTGGCTGCCGCCGGTGTGGGCGGCACCCGTGTTCGCCATGGCGATTGAGTAGAGCGGGTAAGTCGGGCTACCGGCCTTTGGGTATTCGTCGGCGATGGTATAGCCCGGACCGCCCGATCCCGTGCCCGTGGGGTCGCCGCCTTGAATCATGAAGCCCGGGATGGCACGGTGAAAGATGACGCACTTGTAGAAGTTGTGCTGCGCCAAGAAGACAAAGTTATTCGTCGTTATCGGTGCGCTCGCGGCGTCGAGTTTGACGACGAAACTTCCCGCTGTGGTGCTGAAGTGGGCGTAGTACGTCTTGGCCTTGTTGATGGTCATCGCGGGAGCTTTAGTGAAAGTCAGCGTGTTCACTCTGGTGCTCGTAGACGCAGGGCATCCGGCCGCCACCGCGATGGCGTTGGCTTGGGCCTGGGTCACTTGGCCGGCCACCGGCTGCGTGGTGGAGGTCGACGTCGTCGTCGAACTCGTGGTCGATGACGAACTCGCCGTGGTGGTCGAAGTGGTCGTGGTGGTGGGCGACTTCGCGCCGGAGAAGAGCAACGCGCCGGTACCGATCACGAGCACGGCGATGATGGTGACGATGACGGAGCGACGGAGGGTCTTTCGGCGCTTGTCGTAGCGCTGCATTCGTTCAAGCTTCTCGCGGCGGGCCGCTTTCTGCCGTTCGCGTTTGGAAGTTGCCATGGTTGCGACTTTAGTAGGCCCCTCGAATGCCTCGGAATCACTCAACTATCCTTGGTGCGCATGGCGCTCATCGTGCAAAAGTTTGGTGGCACGTCGGTCGGGGACGCCCAGCGCATTCGATCGGTGGCCGACCACGTGGCTACGACGCGAGCCGCCGGCAACGAAGTGGTCGTCGTGGTCTCGGCGATGGGCCAGTTCACCGACGAACTGGTCAAGTTGGCGGACGGCGTCTCGCCGACCCGTACGGCGCGCGAAATGGATATGTTGCTCACCGCGGGTGAACGTATCTCGATGGCGCTGATGAGCATGGCCCTGGGCGCGGTGGGCGTCGAGTCCGCTTCCTTTACCGGCAGCCAAGCGGGCATCATCACCGACACCCGGCACACCCGGGCCAAGATTTTAGAGATGCGACCTGACCGCATCCGCGAGGCCCTGGACGACGGACTCGTGCCCGTCGTGGCCGGATTTCAAGGCGTGTCCACCGAACGAGATATCACCACGCTCGGCCGGGGCGGCTCGGACGTGACCGCCGTCGCGCTCGCGGCCGCGCTGAAGGCCGACGTGTGCGAGATCTACACCGACGTGGCGGGAGTGTTCAGTGCGGACCCGCACGTCGTGCCCCGGGCCCGTCGTCTCGAGAAGGTCTCCTTTGACGAGATGATGGAGATCTCCGCGACCGGCGGGCGAGTGTTGATGTTGCGTTCTGTAGAGTTCGCGCGCCGACACCACGTGCCGATCCACGTTCGATCGAGTTTCACTTGGAAGCCAGGCACCTGGATCGTGGAGGAGGACCCCACCATGGAAGAGGCCATCGTTTCGGCCATCACCGACGACACGTCGGAGGCGAAGATCACGGTGGCGGGCGTGCCCGACCGACCGGGGGTGGCCGCCGCGCTCTTTCGCGAGCTCGCCGACGCGGGCATCAACGTTGACATGATCGTGCAGAACACCAGCGCGCATGCGGTGACCGACATCTCATTTACCGTGGCCAAGACTGACTTGGACGCGGCGATGGCGGCGTGTCGAAGAGTGCAAAAGTCCATCGGCGCCGAGACAGTATCGAGCGACGACAACATCGGACGGGTCACGATCGTGGGCGGGGGAATGAAGTCGAGCCCCGGGGTCACGGCCCTGATGTTCGAGACGCTCTCACTGCACGGAATCAACATCGAGATGATCTCGACAAGTTCCATCCGTCTGTCGTGCGTAATCCGCGCAGATCGCGTTGCTGAAGCCGTTCGACATTTGCATAGCGCATTCGGCCTCGACGCCGAGTGACTTAAACTTGTCCCATGCGCGTTGCCATCGTCGGAGCTACCGGTCAAGTCGGCACGGTGATGCGCGCCATATTGCTCGAGCGCAACTTCCCGGTTGACGAGATTCGTTTTTTCGCGTCGTCGCGATCGGCCGGATCGACGATTGAGTGGAACGGTCAGACCATCGAAGTCGAAGACGCCGCGACTGCGGACTTCGCGGGCATTGACATCGCCTTAGCCTCGTCGGGCGCGACGTCGTCGAGGGTGTTGTCGCCGAGGCTGGCTGCGGCGGGAGCGATCGTGATTGATAACTCCTCGGCGTGGCGAATGGACCCGGACGTTCCGTTGGTCGTGCCCGAGGTGAACGCTCACGCGCTCATCGCCATCGCCAAGGGCATCGTGGCGAATCCCAACTGCACGACCATGACCGCGATGCCGGTCTTGAAGCCCTTGCACCTGGCGGCGGGCTTGAGCACGATGATTGCCTCGACGTATCAAGCGGTCAGCGGGGCCGGGCGCGACGGCGTCGACGAACTGGCCCGACAACTTGAAAAGTCGGGTCCCGACGATGTGCGGGTCCTGGCCTTTCACGGCGCGGCATTCCCTCTCGACGAGGGCGTCAAATTTCCCGCGACCATCGCGCACAACGTCATTCCTTTCGCCGGGGACCTCGTGGATGATGGGTCACTCGAGACCAACGAAGAGCAGAAACTGCGTGACGAGAGTCGAAAGATTCTTGAGATCGCGAATCTTCAGGTGAGTGCTACGTGCGTTCGCGTGCCGGTCTTCACCGGTCACTCGCTCTCGCTCACGCTCAGTTTTGAGCGCCCTCTCTCGCCCGAAGAAGCAACGGAGATACTTTCTCGCGCGCCCGGCGTGGTTCTGCACGAGTTACCAACGCCGCGTCTGGTGACGGGCAAGGACCCCAGTTACGTGGGCCGAATCCGACGGGCCGAGGCGCTGGCGAACGGACTGTCGCTGTTCGTCAGTGCGGACAATCTTCGTAAGGGCGCGGCGCTCAACGCTGTGCAGATCGCTGAAGCGCTGCTCGAGCTTCGTTAGTCGGCGCCGTTACGCCCGACTTGGCGTCTCGCCAGGTTCACGCAGTGGTCGCCAAATCGTTCGTAGAACCGAGCAATCAGGGCGACCTCTACCGCGACCGGGACTGACATCGAGCCCGAGGTCAGCTCGGCCGTCAAGGAGACGTGCAGATCATCGAGTTCATCGTCGATCTCTTCGATGACGCCCAGGGCCTCGGACTTGCCGTCGATGATCACGTCGGTGGCTTCGCGCCAGATGGTCGAGGCCACCTCACCCATTCGTTCGATGAGGCCGCGGGAGCGTGGCGACATTTCGTTGCCTAGGCCACGGGCCGCGCGTCGCGCCACGTGTTCGGCCAGGTCACCGTTTCGCTCGATCTCGGGCAAGATTCGCAGCAAAATGAGCAACTCACGCCGGCCCTCGACGTCGAGCCCGTCACTCGTCAGAAGTCGGGCTTCCGCAGTGAAAACCAGTTCATTGACCAGATTGTCGATCACGCTGTCCTGTTCAACCACGCGCTTAGCCAGCTCTCGATCGTTCGAGAGCAGCGCGTGCGTGGCGCCGGCCATCGCCTCGCCCACCAGCGCGAAAATGCGCACCGTTTGAGGGCGAAGATCGTCGCTGAGGTGCGACTCGGGCTCGGCGGCTGCCTCTTCAGCGGTGACGAGACGAAAGAGCCGGCGCATGGGCCAAAGGCTAGTGGGAGGTGACAACCCTTCTCTAGGGTGGAGTCGGTCGATCGAAGGGAAAGAACATGGTCGAGGCTCTCTCAGGTGTTGTCGGACTCGTCGTCGGGGGCGTGGTGGCCTGGACGATCGCGTCGCGTCGCGCGCAGCACCACCGCGACGCTCTGATGCAGGCCCGCGCCGATCTCGCGGTTCGTGAGTCCGAGCTCTCCGTGGCGAAGTCCAACCTCGAGAGAACGCGCGAGGAGTACGACGCGGCGCTCAAGAATATGGAGAGCGTCTTTGAGAATCTCTCGAATCGCGTCCTGGCCCAGACGGTCCTTCAATTCAACCAGTCCCAGGAACAGGTCATGAAGGAACGTGAGACGACGCTCGATCGAACGCTCAAGCCGCTGGCCGATCTGCTCGACGAGTACAAGAGAAATCTCGCGGAGTTCGATAAGCAACACGTGGGCGTCCTGGGCGAAGTGAAGAGCCGGGCCGAGGAGCTACTCACCGAACAGCGCCGCAGTCAAGAAGAGACCCGTCGGCTCAATCAACTCCTAGGTCGCAGCGATCATCGTGGTCGCTGGGGTGAGATCCAACTCGCGAACGTCCTCGAAGCGTCGGGACTGCAACAACACATCGACTACGAACTACAAGTCTCCTCGACGAGCGAGTCGGGCCGATCGCAACGACCAGACTGTGTGGTGAATATGCCCAACGGGTCACGCGTCGCGATCGACGCGAAGTTTCCCTTCGACGCCTTCGAAGCGGCGCTGGGCGCCGAGGACGTCGACGAACGCAAAGCGTTCGAGATAAAGCACGCGAAGGACTTGCGCTCACACGTCAAGACGTTGCGAGAGAAGGCGTACTGGGAGTCGATCTCGCCGGCGCCGGAGTTCGTCGCCTGCTTTGTGCCCAGCGACGTCGCGGTCAGCGTCGCCTTTGACGCCGACCCCGAACTGCTCACCTACGCCGCCAAAGAGCGGGTCCTGATCGTTGGACCGACCAATCTGTTGTCGCTCCTGTGGTCGGTCGTGATGGTGGTGCGCCAGCAAAAACTGGCGATGAACGCCGAAGAGATCTACAAGGTCGCCGAGACCATCTTCGACCGGATCCGCTTGGTGGCCGAGCCCGTCGCCCGAATGGGCAAGGCCCTCGACGCACAGGTGAAGGAGTACAACAGCATGATCACTTCGTTCGAGACGCGCTTGATCGTGAGCGCTCGGGGTCTGCAGAACCTCGGGGGTGCCGCGCACGCGAAGGAGTTGCCCGAATTGGGCCAGGTCGAACGACTCGCGGCTCGCTTGGACGAAGTGAAGTGGGGCGTCGACGCCGAACACCCCTTACCCGAGGGAGTATCGGAGATCATCGAACTCGAGGGCTTCGAGGAGCCGAGCTAAAAAACTCCGACGAGTAAGTTCTTTCAGCGTGGCTCGAACTCGCGCGCAACGTCGTCGGCGCACGTTGCTCATCACGCTCGCCCTCGCGGTGACCTTGGTGGTCCTGGTCTTTGCGCGCGACGTCTCGAGGTCCGCGCACGGGTCCGCGACGTCTCGGCGAAGTGAAGACCGAAGTTTTGGCGCCCTCGCGAACGCACTGATCACCAGCGAGAACAACTTCGACGCGCGCCTCGAGTCGCTACTTTCACAAGGCAGCACGCTCCATCGAGACGTGTTCGCGGCGCGTCTTGGTCAACTCGACCAACAGCTACCGGGCTGGACGACGACGGCGGATCAACTTCGCCGTCCGGTCCTCGTCCACCACGTCAACGACTCGCTCGATCAACTCACCCAAGAGCGAGTCGCGGCTTACCAAACCCTTCTTCGCTACGTCGCGCACGCGCTCACATTGCCCTGGAACACGGGCCCGTCCGAGGTCGTGACGAACCCCGCGGCGTCGCTCGTGTCGACGTCGCAACTCTGGAACGTTGACCGCTTCGCGCTCGTTAAAGAGCCGGGTCGGGTTCTTTTAGCGGCGACGAATTCTTTGAGCGCGGCGTACTTCGCTCAGAACGGCGTGGCGGCGCTCGTGCATTCGGGCTCACTCGCATTGAGCCGAGCCATCGGCATCGCCGCGCTACGGGTGTCGCCGTCGCCACTGCCCGCGAGTCGCGGCGTCCTGCTCTTGCCGCCCGTGACGTCGGTGCAGTTGGGCGTCTCGGTGCTGAACGCCAGTTACGTCAATCAACCAGTCACCTTGACGATACGAGTGACGCCGCTGAACAAGCAGCGCGCGGCTTTTTCCCAAACCCTCACCGCCACGCTCGGACCACTGGGGGCTTACGCCTTTGTGCCACGACCTCTGCGCACTGCGGCGAGTGAGCGGGCCCGCGTCGTCATCACACTCTCAGGCGCCCCCGCCGCTACGGGCATGGTGACCTCCGAGACCTATCAATTGGAAATGTCACCGTCGGGAGGTTCATAGAGAGACTGAGTTACTGGTCGGCTCGCCTACGATGGTCACGCCCCCAAAATTGAATCGAGGAACCGTGACGCAGTCCATTACCGTCACCGACAATCGCAACGGTGAATCCCTAGAGATTCCTATTGAACACGGTGGCGTGGCCGCCAGCGAGTTCTCCAAGATCCTGCCTGGCGTGTGGTTCTACGACCCGGGCTTTATGTCCACCGCGATGGCCGAGTCCTCCATCACGTTCATCGATGGCGACGCCGGCATCTTGCGCTATCGCGGCTACCCCATTGAACAGCTCGCGGAACATTCGACCTACGTGGAAGTGGCGTACCTCTTGCTGCACGGCGAACTGCCCAACGCCCAACAGGCCGCGGACTGGCAAAAAGAGATCACGTACCACACGTACATCCACGAGAACGTCCGCAAGCGCTTCTTAGAGGGCTTCAACTACGACGCGCACCCCATGGGCATGTTGGTGTCGGCGGTCGCGGCGCTCTCGACGTACTACAAAGACGCCAAGATCCTCTCCGATCCGGAGATCTTGCACAAGCAGATCGTGCGCCTCATCGCCAAGATGCCGACGTTGGCCGCCGCCGCGCACCGTTTCTCGGTGGGGATGCCCTTTGTCTACCCCGACAACTCCATGGGCTACGCGCAGAACTTCCTGTCGATGATGTGGAAGGTCGCTGAACCACGGTACGAACCCGATCCCATTTTGGCCCACGCGCTCGACGTGCTCTTTATTCTGCACGCCGATCACGAACAGAACTGCGGGACGACGGCGATGCGGGTGGTGGCCTCGTCGCACGCCGACCCCTACTCCGCGACCGCGGCCGCGACGGCGGCGCTCTACGGACCGCGTCACGGCGGCGCCAACGAGGCGGTGTTAAAGATGCTGAACCGGATCGGCAGCATCGAGAACGTGCCGGCCTACGTCAACACCGTAAAAGAAGGTAAGGCGCTGCTCGAAGGATTTGGGCACCGGGTCTACAAGAACTTCGACCCGCGGGCCACGATTATCAAGAAGACGGCGGACGAGGTCTTTACCGTCACCGGCAAGAACCCGCTGTTGGACATCGCCTTGAAGCTCGAAGAGGTCGCGCTCGCTGACGACTACTTCATCTCGCGACGTCTCTACCCCAACGTGGACTTTTACTCGGGCCTCATCTACCAAGCGATGGGCTTTCCTTTGGAGATGTTCACGGTCCTCTTCGCCATTCCGCGCACGTCGGGCTGGCTCGCCCACTTTCAAGAGTTGCTCCAGCAAGACACCAAGATCGCCCGTCCGCGCCAGCTCTACATCGGGGCCGACGCGCGCGACTTCGTGCCGATGAAAAAGCGCCCCTGAGCCTCAGGTATTGAGCGCCTCGCGTAGCTGCGCGGCGTGCTCGCGCGGGTGCTCGGTGTAATTCGTGAGCCAGGTGATCAAGGTGTAGCGACCCGTTTCGGCGTGCTCGGCGTATCGGAGAAGATCGTCGTCGCTCAAACGTTCCAAGAGATCGAGGGCGCATTGGCGAAGGGCGCGAAAGAGCGCGAGGGTGTGCTCGATCGCGAGATCGTCGTAGCCGGTGATGGGCGAGGTCGCCCACGCCGTGTCGTCGTAACTCTGGATAGATGAACCGGGCGGCTCCGCCAGTAGTCGTACCAGACGCACGTAACCCTGGGCTTGGGCGTCGGTCAGATGACGCACGAGGTGGCGCGCACTCCGCGTGCCCGGTGCGTGGCGATCGAGGTTGTCCGGTGTGGTCAAGGCGACCGCGCGAAGGAACTCGTGGGTCGATGCTTCGTACTCACGGGCCCAGCCCTGCGCGTCCACGTCTATCCTGGGGCCGCCGCGGGCTTGACGGTGCGGGTCAGTCCCTCTTGGACCATGGAGACCTTCAGTTCGCCGTCTTGGGAGAACAAGAAGCCTCGGGCGAGTCCCCGTCCGCCAAAGGCGATGGGCGACTCGGTGTCGTAGAGCAACCACTCGTCGGCGCGCAGGTCGTGGTGGAACCACATGCAGTGATCGAGACTCGCGCCCATGAAGCTGCCGTTGTTCCACTGGATCGAGTGCGGCTTGAGTATCGCGTCAAAGAGACTCATGTCGCTGGCGTAGGTCACGACACAGGCGTGCAGCAACGGGTCGTCGGGCAGGGTGCCGTCGGCTTTGATCCAGAGCCGCTGGTGGGGATCTTTCGAGCGGTTCTTACTCCACGGCAGCTCGCCGATGAAGCGCTGGTCGATGGGGTGCTGACGTTGGAACCACTCATCGACCTCGCCAGACTCACCCTGCACGCGCTCGAACAGCGACTTGATCGTCTCCGGGCCGGGAACATCGGGCATGGTCACCTGGTGACTAATGCTCACCTCGTCGGAGTGAAAACTCGCCTGCATGTTGTAGATCGCGCGCCCGTGTTGGATGGCCACGACGCGCCTCGTGGTGAAGCTCTTGCCGTCACGAATCCGGTCGACTTCGTAGAGGATGGGCGTTGTGGGATCGCCCGGGCGAAGAAAGTATGAGTGGAGCGAATGCACGCGACCCTGTGAGACGGTTCGCCCGGCGGCCATCAACGATTGAGCGGCCACTTGACCGCCAAACGTGCGCTGGCGTTCCTCTTTTGGATGTACGCCTCGATAGACGTTTACTTCGATCGCCTCGAGGTCGAGAAGGTGAACGAGGAACTCCAGGGCTTCAGACATGTGACCATTGTTGCACTTGACGTCACGTCGTTTAGCAACGCGCACCAAGTAGACTTGACTCGATGATTGAACGACTGCGCTCTTTTATTTCGTGGTCGCACACGCACCAGGGCAAGAAAATGGTTCGTTACGTTTTGGGCTCGGTCATCACGACTGGTGTCTCGTTCTCCTCCATCGCGATTCTTTACGGTTTTCGAATCATCCCCGGCGTTATCTGGGCCACGCTGGCCGGTAACTTGATCGCGACGTTGCCCGCGTACTACTTGAATCGCACCTGGACCTGGGGCAAGCGTGGACGCAGTCACTTTCGCCGAGAGATCGTGCCGTTTTGGTCGATGTCCTTTCTCGGCATCTCCTTTTCGATGCTCGGCGCGTTCTGGGCCCGGCACGAGGTGCACTCGCACGCGTGGAATCGCCTGACGGACACCGCTCTCGTTACCGGAACCAACGTGGCGTGTTTCGCCGTCTTCTTCTTGTTGAAGTTGATGGTCTTTAACCGGATCTTCCACGTCAACAAACTTGAACAGATCGACGAACATCTCAGCCTGGAAGAGACGACCGCGAGCTAGGCGCGACCCCTCGGCCCGTGGGGCGAGCGCGGTAAGTTGGACAAGATGAAATACACTCCGCGCTCGTTGGTGGCGTGGTCACACACGCACCAGGGCAAGAAGGTGGTTCGCTACACACTCACTTCGGGCATCACGACCGTCATCTCCTTTAGCGCCGTCGCCGCCCTGTACGGGTTTCGAATCATCCCCGGCGTTATCTGGGCCACGTTGGCCGGCAACGTCATTGGCACGGTGCCGGCGTACAACCTGAACCGCCGTTGGACGTGGAACAAGCGCGGTCGAAGTAGCCTGCGAACTGAAATCGCCCCGTTTCTCGCGATGTCCACCCTGGGCATCGCTTTTTCTCAAATCGGCGCGTGGTGGGCTAAGCACGAGGTGAACGTGCACCACTGGAGCCACCTCACCAACACCGTTATTGTCGCCAGCGCCAATCTCGTGTGCTTTGGCATCTTTTGGGTGCTCAAATTAATGGTGTTCAATCGAATCTTTCATGTCAATCGACTCGAGGAGATTGATCGTCACCTCACCTTGGAGGAGCGGGCCGCCAGTTAGTCGCGAAAGTTGGTGAACTGCAGCGGTACCGCAAGGTCGGCTTCTTTGAGCGCCGCCATGGCGCGTTGCAGATCGTCGCGCTGCTTACCGGTCACGCGTACGTGCTCACCCTGCACCGAGGAACTGAGGCTCTTCACGCCCATGTCCTTAACGAACTTGTTGATCTGCTTACCCACGTCGGGGCTGATGCCGGCCTTGAGGGCCACTTTCTGGCGAGCGCTGTTGTGACTCGCTTCTTCGATCTTGCCGGCGTCGAGGGCCTTCAAGGAGACCGAACGCTTGATCAACTTCTCTTGCAGCAGTTGGTAGAGCGCGCGCAGCCGGTCCTCGGTCGTGGCGCTCAGCGCTAACTCCTTTTCGGAAAACTCGATGATCGCGTCGGTGCCCTTGAAGTCAAAGCGGGTGGTGGCTTCACGATTGGCTTGATCGACGGCGTTGCGCACTTCTTGGAGGTCGATTTCGGAGACGACGTCAAAACTCGGCATAGCCCGATGGTAGAGCGTCGGGCGTTTGGTCGCCGGGTGGGCACTCGCAGTAGAATCCTCGACGGGTCAGTGCCCGAGTGGCCAATGGGATCTGGCTGTAAACCAGACGGCTTAGCCTACGGGGGTTCAAATCCCTCCTGGCCCACCAAGGCCAATCCAGCGGGACTGGATTGGCCATGCCCGAAACGGCCCGAACGAAATAAGGTGACAAGGGGCAGGGGAGGAGTGGTGTGAACCGGCTTAGGTCGACGGCGAGCCTCGTGCGCCGCAACTACGAACGAGTCGCCGAGCGTTTCGAATCCGGTGTTTCGATGCTCGAACGCCGTTACACGCCGCTCGGCCGATTCACCACCGGACCTTTTGAAGGCTGGCGGTTCCTCTGGCAGCCGGCTGTGCTCGGGTTCGTGGCGATGTCGTTCATTCTCGCCGGATGCTCGTTCACCAACTCTCCCTTCAAGCTCGATTTGCCGAGCACGTGGTTTTTTGGCGAACCGTCGCCCAAGTTCAGCGTGACGCCGAGCGAAACGAAGTACATCCTTTCCGTCGTCCTCGTCTACGGCGGACTGGTGTTGTTGATGCGGGTCTGGTTGCGCCTGGCTGAGATAATGCAATTGCACCCCGGCGCCAAGATCAAGTCGCTGTGGTGGATGCTGCTGCTGTGGGCGACGCCCATGATCGTCGCGCCGCCGCTCTTTAGTCGCGACGTCTTCAGTTACGCGGCTCAGGGTGAGATGACCTTTCGTCACATCAGTCCGTATCTGTACGGGCCCTACACCCTTGGCTCGGGCCCCTATCCCAATCCCGTCGATCCGCTCTGGAGTAATGCGCCCGCTCCGTACGGCCCGTTCTTCCTCTTCCTCGACGGAAAGATTGACTGGATCTCGCAGCACCACGAACTCTGGACCGTCGTCGGACTACGACTGCTCGAGACGTTCGCCGTCGCCATGATCGGTTACGGAGTCGTGATCCTGGCNNNATCATGGCCGGATTCCTCGTGGTCGGCATCGCGCTCGCGGTCAAACGACATCCGGTCTGGGCGCTGGTGTTCTGTTCGTGCGCCGCGGCGATAAAAGCCCCGGCCGCCATTGGACTGGCCTTCGTGGCCTGGACGTGGCTCGGGCCGAAAGCCTCCATTCGAGATCGCCTACGACCGATCGGTATCGCGGTCATTGTGGCCACCGCGACGCTCGCCGTGTGGACCTGGCTCGCCGGATTCGGCTTCGGGTGGGTGAACAACTTGCTTTCGAACGGAACCGTTCGGTCGTGGGCCGCTCCGGCGACGGCGGTGGGACTGGCGTTGACGAATACGTTGCACGCCTTCGGATGGCACGGCGTGGCCGTCGGCTCGGTGCTATCGGTGACGCGACTGCTGGGTCTCCTCACCGCGGCAGGTTTCACACTTTGGTTGCTCTGGCACGCCGAAGAGCGCGGCTGGGTGCGGTCGTTAGCGCTCTCGTTGATCCTTTTCGTGGAACTCGGGCCGGTCGTCCAGCCGTGGTACCTCGCCTGGGGGCTCGTCCTGCTCGCCGCGAGCTACAAGGGCCGCGAGCACTTTTGGCTCCTGGCGCTCTCGATTACCGGTCCCTTCATTGGGATGCCCGGTGGACGGGCGTTGCTGATCGACCTCGTGCACTCCAACCCGCTGCTGATTGCCGTGGCGGTCGCGATCCTCGGAGGGGTATTGATTCTCCCGATGGGGCGTTGGACCCAGTGGTCCTGGCCCGGTGAAGAGCTCGAGCCGGCGAGCCCGATTCCTATTTCTAGCGACTAGGCATCACGTACTGGTACTCGACCACGTCAAGCCAGACACCCTGTTTCCGACCGACGTCGATCTCCGTGCCCACCAGGGTGAAGCCGCACTTCTCGTGAAGCCGAATTGAGCTGGCGTTCTCGCCGACGATGCGCGCGATCAAGGAGTGGAANNTTCTCGACGGTGGTGGCGTAGGCCGGGCGGTCGCGAAAGGGCGACACCAACGCGAAGCCGAGGATTCGCTCGCCGCGGGCGCCGACTTCGCCAACCTCGTGGTCCTCATTTACCGCGACGATGCAGGGGTGGGTGTCGAGGTGCCGGCGAATCCACGCCTCTTGTTCTGCCAGGGTCCGCGGGACGAGATCGAAGCTGATGGAGGCCTCGGTGACCTCGGGGTTGTAGATGTTCATGACCGCCGAGGCGTCGTCCACTTCCACCAAGCGCGTTCTCATGAGAGTCAAGGGTATATGGCACTGTTGGAACCAATAGGATTGTTCGGAGTACAATTCGCTTCGCGCCAAAGTGGACGCGAGCGCCCTCTTAGCTCAGTGGTAGAGCACTTCCATGGTAAGGAAGGGGTCGTCGGTTCAATCCCGACAGAGGGCTCGCCAGGCGGCGTAGCTCAGGTGGTTAGAGCACACGGCTCATAATCGTGGTGTCGCGGGTTCGACTCCCGCCGCCGCTACCAGGCAGGACCTTGGTCCGAGAAGCAGTGATACGAGGAGAGAACGATGGCGAAGAACGAAAAGCGAGTGCAGGTCACCCTGGCGTGTGAGGACTGCAAACGCCGTAACTACATCACGATGAAGAATAAGGTCAACGACCGCGAGCGCATCGAGATGAAGAAGTACTGCCAGTGGGAGCGCAAGCACACCACGCACAAGGAGACGCGCTAGGAGCCCCTCGGGGAGGATGGTAAGATTCTTCTTCCCTACGGCCTCCGTCACGTTGTGACTGGCGTCACGAAGGGCAGTGGCTCAATTGGTAGAGCACCGGTCTCCAAAACCGGTGGTTGGGGGTTCGAGTCCCTCCTGCCCTGCGCGAAGAGTTTCTTCGGTGGAAAATGAAGTGCGAACGAGAGACGTGAGATGAACCGCGAACAGAAGCGAATGATGCAGCGACAGGGTCAGGTGGGCGCCGACGGCACCCCCGCACCTCGTCGCACGTCAACGCAGGACGTCCAGCGCCGCCGTCGCCAGCGCACCGGTCCGCGCCAGTTCTTCCGCGAGATCCGAGAAGAGATGCGCCAGGTCTCCTGGCCCACCCGTCCCGAGGTCATCAACTACACCCTGATCGTGTTCTTCGTCCTCGTCTTCATGACCTCACTCATCTTCGGACTCGGCTACGGCTTCTCCAAGTTCGTCACGTTCCTCTTCCAGAAGTAAGGCGACCATGAGCGATATTGAGACCCCAGTAACAGAAGAAGAAGTCGGGCTCGACGGAGAGATCCGCGAGATCACCATCCTCGAAGAGGACTTCGAGGAGCCCGTTGCCGAGAGCGCCTTTGACCGACCCGGTCGTTGGTACATCGTGCACACCTTCGCCGGCCACGAACAAAAGGTGATTGGCGCTTTGCGCAACATCATCAAGAGTCGCGAGCTCGAAGACCAGATCTACGAGATCTACCTGCCCGAAGAGGACGTCACCGAGTTCAAGTCCGGCAAGAAGGTCACCGTCTCNNCCCGGCGTCACCGGTTTCGTGGGGGCCGAAAAGACCCGGCCGACGGCGCTGACGCGCCGTGAGGTCGACAACATCATTCGACCGCACGTCGAGGGCGTCGAAGTCGCGCCCGCCAAGCGTCGCATGCCGACGCACGAATTCGAAGTGAACGACACCGTGCAGATCAAGACCGGCCCCTTCGCCACCTTCTCGGGCCACGTGGCCGAGATCAACGAGGACCAGTTGAAGGTCAAGGTGCTGGTGGACATATTCGGACGAGAGACCCCGGTGGAGCTCGATTTCACCCAGGTCACCAAGCTCTAGATCGCCTAAGGAGAGAACCATGGCTAAGAAGATTGTCGCAGTCGTCAAGATCCAGCTGGAAGCGGGCGGCGCTACGCCCGCCCCGCCGGTCGGCACCGCCCTCGGGCCGCACGGCATCCAGACGATGGAGTTCTGCAAGCANNTACAACGCGGCGACCGAGTCGATGAAGGGCACGGTCATTCCGGTCGACATCACCATCTACGACGACCGCTCCTTCTCGTTCATCTTGAAGACCCCGCCGACGCCGGTGCTGCTGCGCCAGGCGGCCGGAGTCCCCAAGGGCGCGCACCTGGCCGGCCGCGAAGTCGTGGCGTCGGTGACGATGGACCAGATCGAAGAGATCGCCAAGACCAAACTGAAGGACCTCAACACCGATGACCTCGAGATGGCCAAGCTGCAAGTGGTCGGCACCGCGCGCTCGATGGGCATCACGGTCGCGGGCTA